>CAMDRI010000113.1 GCA_945906725.1 Candidatus Kuenenia stuttgartensis
CGGGCAGTTCCTCAAAATGCTCCGTGATCGACTGCAAACTCGAATTCTCAGACGCCAACATCCCACACCTCCGTGCCGTAACCCTCAACCAGACGCGATCCATTCGCGTCGCACGGAGACAACAATAATTTCATTCCCTCAATCGCGCCAGCTACTTACCCATCCTTCCCAGAGTGCGCGCTAGCCTTGGTTGAGACGTGACTGCTTTGGTACGATGCCGCCCAGTGGTTTGGAGCTCAAGATCTGTGTTCGTGGTTAGCTACTGACTTCGACTTGGTTGGACGGAAGAAGCATGTTGTCGGTCAATTCTTCTGCCGGGCATTTGTGTGACACTCTATCGCGGCGCGAGCTGCTGACGGTGGGAGGACTATCGCTCATCGGATTGGGGCTGCCGACGTTTTTGCGGCAGCAAGCATTGGAAGCGGCACCGAGTGCGAACGTCTCCGCGCGAGTTGTCAGCCGACCGGCAACCGCAGAGGCGGTGATTCTGGTCTACTTGCAAGGATCTCCGAGTCATATCGACCTGTGGGATCCAAAGCCCAACGCGCCGGCGGAGATTCGGGGCGAGTTTCTTCCAATCGCGACCCGTGCTCCAGGGATGATGCTCGGCGAAGTGTTGCCGATGCTGGCCGAGCAGGCTCAGCATTTCACGCTGATCCGGTCGATGGGCGTTAAACCGAAGGGGCTGCGGAATCACGGCTCGGCGATCTACATGCTGATGACCGGGACGGACCCGGGGAATTTTTCGGTGACGGGATTGGCCGTGCCGCCGTCGCGAGACGATCTGCCTTCGGTCGGCTCGATTGTGGCTCGGCAGCGGCCGGCGAACTCTGGTGGGCTGAGTTACGTCGCCGTCTGCGGACCGGTCAAAGAGGGCAAAGAAATCGGAGTCGGACAATCGGCGGGAATTCTCGGTGCGGGATTCGACCCGTTCACGATGTATGACGACCCGACTCAGCCGCTGAAGCTCGATGCCTTCGCGCTGCCCGGCGATGTGACTTTGGATCGGCTGCTATCGCGTGTCGATCTGCGAGCGAAGATCGACGCCCAACGCGACTCCGCACAGGTGGCGGCCACTTTCGACACGTACTACGAGCGAGCGCTCGGATTGGTGCAATCGGATCGAGCCGTGCGGGCGTTTCGGCTCGATGCGGAGTCGGATGCGACTCGCGACCGCTACGGCCTGACGCGATTTGGTCAGAGTTGTTTGCTGGCTCGGCGGCTGGTCGAAGCGGGGACGCGCTTCGTGCAGGTGACATGGCCCGCTCGATCTGACGACGAACCGGTCCCCGGCCCGGACGGCTCGTGGGACACGCATCGCAACAACTTCCCGACGCTGCGAGAACACCGTTGCCCGTTCTTCGACCGCACCATGTCCGCGCTGATTGCCGACCTCGCGCAGCGCGGCATGTTGGAGAAAACCTTGGTCGTCGCGATTGGCGAGTTCGGCCGCTCGCCGAAGATCGGCGCGTCGACGACCGACAACGTCGGCCCCGGTGGACGAGATCACTGGCCCGAATGCTATTCGTGCCTCATCGCCGGTGGCGGTGTGCGGCCGGGTCAGGTCTACGGCGAATCCGATCGCTTTGCCGCGTGGCCGAAGAGCAACCCGGTGCATCCTTTCGACCTCATCACCACGATCTATCACGCCCTGGGCATCGACCCTGCCACCGAGTACCACGACTCGCTCAATCGACCGCGCCGCCTCGTTGAGCATGGGCAGCCGGTGTTGGGATTGTTCTGACGCATCGGCTACAGAAACGCTTTCCCGAAGATCATGTCGGAATACGATCCGTCCGGCAGATGCAGCGGGTCTTGCAGTCGGTAGCGTTGCAGCACTGTCGGATTCAATTCGATTCCCAAACCGGGTGCTTTGCTGAGCGTCAATTGACCGTCGCGCACAGCCAGAGGTTCGACGAGCAATTCCTCGACAAACGGGTTGCCGGTTTGATCGACTTCGACGGTGACTCCGTGCGGCAGCGAGGCGACGACGTGCGCGTTGGCGGTGATCGCCACCGCGTCGCTCCAACTGTGCGGAGCGACTCGCAGTCCGGTGGTCTGAGCTAAATCCGCGACACGTTTGGCTTCGGTGATCCCGCCGCAGCGACTGGCGTCGGGTTGGACGATGTCCAACGCACCGGCTCGGATCAGCTCGCGAAAACCTTGCAGCCCGAATTCGTTCTCGCCGGCCGCCAGCGGGACAGAAACTCGCGCACGCAAGGCGACATACGAGTCAATGTCTTCCGGCTCAAACGGCTCCTCGAACCAGAAGACGTTGTTCTCGGCGAGAAAATCGGCGAGCGAAGCCGCGTCCTGTAGCGAGTACCGCATCGATCCATCGCACATCACATCGCACTTTGGCCCGATTGCTTCGCGCACCGCGCTGACGGCCAAGCGATCGACCTCGCCGCCGTAACCCAGGCGCATCTTCACGCGACGAAATCCACACTCAATCAGCTTCGCCGCTTCCTCGGCCAGAGCCGCTGGCGGTTTCCACAACAGCGCGCTGGCATACGCAGGACACGTCGGCTGTTCCCCGCCGAGTAACTGCCACACCGGCTTGCCCAACGATTTGCCTCGCAGATCCCAGCAGGCAGTGTCGATCGCACCGATGGCCGACATAGTCACTCCCTTGCGTCCGTACCAACGAGTGATTCGATACATTCGTCGCCAGAGCGATTCGATGTCGGTCGGATCCTCGCCGATCAACAGCGGTGCGAGTTGCTCCTGCACGATCAGATGCACCAACCCTGGATGCGAGTACGCCGCCCCGATCCCGACCTGCCCTGAGTCCGTGTGAATCAACACAAGCGAAGTGACTCGCGCCGTGCATTGGCCACCGGCGTAACGAAATCCATCGGCATATTCGAAGCGAAGAGTGATCGTCTCCAGGTGGTCAATTTTCATGCGGTCGTTCCTTGTCGGTCGTGGGGTTGGGTCTCCAGCTTAGAACGAACGCCTTTCGATGTCACTAACCCGAAGCGTGAGCGAGGGCGAACGCTTCACGAAATTCCGAACGCAGAATCGTCGTTGTGGGGAGCGATCGCCCTCGCTCACGCTTCGGGTTAGTTTGCTTCAACTGACGCTGACGAATAATGTGCAGTGATGACGACTTCAATTGCCATCGCTTCGATTTTCATCGAGTGCAACCATTTCGGCGGCGTTCCAGCCGACCTCGAGAGTTTTCGCCGCAGTGAACTCTTCTACGATGCCGAGGTGCTCGACCGCACGGCCGGCACGGTCGGCGGAATGCTGCGAGTGTTGCGTGAACAATCCGTCGCGATCCGGCCGTTGTTGGTCGCCAGTGCTTGTCCCAGCGGGCCGGTGACAGCCGATTGCTATCGCCAATTGAAACGAGAGTTGCTCGATCGACTGCAAGCGTCGCTTCCAGTCAGCGGAGTGCTGTTGGCTCTGCATGGATCGGCGGCCATTGAGGGGATCGGCGACCTTGAAGGGGATCTGTTAGAAGCCGTGCGGGCTTTGGTCGGCGACGAGATTCCCGTGGTCGCGACGCTCGATTTGCACGCGCATGTCACTGAGCCGATGGTCCGTTGTGCCGACGCGATGATCGCGTGGGAGACGTACCCGCACAAAGACGCCTTCACGACCGGCGAGCGTGGCGCGCGGGCGCTGCTGGACATCTTGAACGAAAAGCTGCGACCGGCGATGGTGTTGGCGAAAGTTCCCGCGCTGGTCAGCGGAGTGCTCGGACACACCGAGGGGCCGGGGCCGTTCGCCGATGTCATGCGTTTGGCTAAATCGTTCGAGCGGCACGACGGCGTGTATTCGACGAGTGCGTTTCTCGTTCACCCGTACCTCGACCTGCCGGACATGGGTGGCGGCGGCCTGGTGATCACGAACGGCGATCCGGCCGAGGCCGAACGGCTGGCTCGGAAAATCGCGGATTTGTTCTGGCAGAAGCGATTCGAGTTGGAACCGCCGGTGTTCTCGCCGGCCGATGCGATCGCGCGCGGTTTGCAGATCGCAGGTGGTCCCGTGCTCTTGGTCGAGACCGCCGATTGCTGCGGCGGCGGAGCGGCCGGCGACAGCGCGGCCTCTATGCGTGCGTTGTTGGCTGCGAATGTCGATCAGCCGAGCCTCATCCCGATCGTCGATCCGATCGTCGCGGCTCAGTGTCACGCAGCGGGCGAAGGGGCAGACGTCTCTGTACAACTCGGCCACCACGTCGATCCAAAGTGGGGCGAGCCGGTCGCGGTGACGGGCCGAGTTCGCAAACTCAGCGACGGCCGCTTTCGATACCGAGGTGGCATCTGGGACGGACAGGCCGGCAACATGGGACCATCCGCCGTACTACAAGTCGGTAGCCTGCAGATCGGAGTCGCCTCGCACGGCAGCTATGAATGGTGCGGCGAGCAATATGAGTTGCTGGGGCTCAACGCTCGGACGGCGAAATTCGTCGTCGTCAAAAACCCCATGAACTACAGCATGGCCTACGGCGACATCGCGAAAGGGGAGTTCATCCTCAACACGCCCGGCCCGACTCCCGCCACGCTGCGCGGGGCGACATTTCAGAATGTCCGACGGCCGTATTACCCGATGGATGCTGAGATCCCCGGGTTGCAGCCCACCATTCATCGAGGCGTCTTGCGATTCGCCTCGCGGTGATCGACTCAGCCGCTTGCAGCATTCATTTCGAGTCTTGCGGTGCCGGCCGCGCGGGCAGGACTAGGGTCATCAACACCATCGCGGCCAAGAGGATGCCCGTGGCGGTGTGAAAGCTGGCGATCCGGCCCCAGCGGTCGGAGATCAGGCCAAAGAGCACTGAGGCGAAACCGACCAGCGAGCCGAGCAAACTCAAGTACGCCATGTTCGCTCGCACTCGCGACTTGCTGGAGGACGTGGCGATGTAGTTCGGAAAGTAGACCCCAAACAGCTCTCCGGCACCGAGTAATCCGAACGACATCAAATACCACGAACCGGTCACGTTGAGCACCCAACACATGCCGATCACCAGAATCATCGTCGTCGTCAGCAGCATGGTTTTCGGATTGGTTCTGATCAGCAGCCAGCCAAGGAACACCCCAGCGAATGCTTTGAAACCGAAACGCAGGAAACCCTGCGTCCCCATCGAACTGGCGGACGTTTCGCCCAGCACGTCTTTGGCGTGCAGTGAGACATTGTCGAAGATCGCATTTCCGCCCGAGTAAACCAGGAGGTAACCGACGGCTCCGAAGATCAATGGGCGATAAGTGAAGAAGTCTCGCAGTCCGCCGACGATCTCGGTGAAGCGCGATTGACCGGTCGGCTCGTCGGTCGGTAGCGGCACGACGAAGGAGGCCGCGAGCAACGTCAGCAACAACAACAGTGGAGCCGCCGCCGCGAACAGCACCAGATAGTTCTGAGGAAACGCCAGCCCCAGCGACATCCCGGCGATCGGGTTTTTGGAGAACAACGCTTGCTGAGCCAACGATCCGATGCAGGCGAACAACGGGCCGACTCCGAAAGTCACACCCAACGCATGGCCGCGTCGCGACGTCGAGACTCCTCGGCGTAGGACTTCCCAGAGCGTCGTCAGCAGCACTCCGTTGCTCACGCCGAGCACCGCACCGTGCGTGATGACCATCGTCGTCACGATACTCGCCGACAGATTCAACCAGATCGCGAGCGCCACCGCACCCGTGATGACCGCCATCAAGATCAACGGGTACACCAGCAGCGGCTTGAGCATTTTCGGCTGCGGCAAAAACCAGGCGACCACGATCGGCAACGCGCCCAACCATTGATAGACCGCATGCGGCAGATTGGCGATCGTGTCGCTGTTTCCCAAATCTTTCAGCAAGTTGGCGTGCGTCAGCCCGACGTACGACACAGGAGCCACCAAATAGAACAAGCACCAGAATCCCGCGAAACAAAAGATGTTGCGAGCTTGTAGAACCGCGGACAGCGGACAATCGTCTTCGGACAGCGAATTGGATTCAGACATGCGGCACTCCTGGATCCGTAGCAATCCGAAGCGTCAGCGAGGGCAGGCGCTTCACAACAGTTCTGTTCCGAAACCATCGTCGGTGAAACGCTCGCCCTCGCTGACGCTTCGGGTTACAAGACGCGGACTGCAACACGAGCCATCCTTGCGCTCATGTTTCGCGTGCCATGGCTGGTCGAACCACCGCGGCTTACGATAAAAACTCGCACCCATTTCGGCTATCGAGAGGCTGGCATGAATCATCCATCGTACCGCGCGGGAATCATCGGCTTGGGATTCATCGGCGCTGGCGATCAAGTTTCCGGAGATCGCTTGGGACAGCGCGTGGAAGATCTCGACGGCACACACCGCGAAGCTCTGTCGAAGCATCCGCGAGTGCAGTTGGTCGCCGGGAGCAGTCGCGATGCCGGACGTCGTGAACGATTCGCTCAAACAACCAACGCGCAGGCCTACACCGAATGGCGAGCGATGCTCGTTCACGAAAAGCTGGACATTGTCGGTGTTGCGTCATTTGCGCCGAGTCACGCGGAACTGGTTGTCGCTTGTGCCGAGAGTGGCGTCCGCGCGATCTTCTGCGAGAAGCCGATCGCCACTCGAATGGTCGACGCCGAACGCATGATCGCGGCGTGTCGACAGGCAGGAAGCTTGCTGGTCATCAATCACAATCGCCGGTTTCATCTGCACTTTCGCGAGTTGCAACGCCGCATCGCCGCCGGTGAGTTGGGTGAACTCACCGGCGTTTGGCTTCAATGGGGAACCGGTCGGCTCGGCAACGTCGGCTCGCATTTCATCGACGCCGCAATGATGCTGACTGGCCGAGATGTCTGCGCGGTTTCCGCCACGCTCGATCAGACCGGCCGGCCCGATTGCCGAGGTTCCGAGTTTTGCGATCCCGGCGGCTGGGTCATGCTGCGGTTCGATGGCGGACTGATCGGACACGTTCATGCTCCGGACAATCCAACTGGCCCGGCCGTGATTGCCGTTCAAGGAACGCTCGGCCGAGCGTGTGTCAGCGGGGGAGTCGCGGAGATCGAAACGTGGATCGGTGGCCGTCATGTCTTGGCGACCCCCTCGGCCGCAGCGGGCAGTTCGATGGATCAAGCCGTGCGTGAAATTGTCGGCTGGTTGGACAACGGAACGCCGGTCTGCTGCGCTGCCGACGAGTCGCTACGCACGCTCGAAGTCATCGTCGCCTGCCATGCGTCGCACGCTCGGCAAGCGGCATGGATCGAACTGCCGTTGATCAACGCGGATCGTGATCGCGAAGTGCAGAGTGGTTAAAAATGGAGTGCTCCGGCTTGACGGAGCTTTCGACGCGGCTTTACCACTATTCTTAGAAAATGTGAACTCTTGTTCGAATGAAATCCCAAAAGCGGCTTCGCCGCGATCCAAAACTCTAAAGCTCCGTGAAGCCGGAGCACTCCAAAGGAAACCCCATGCCAGACATCGCTCAAGTCAAACGCACTCTCCGTGGTCCGATGATTCCCGTGATCACGAATCTCAATCACGACCTGTCGATCGACCATGCTGCGATTCGTGAAAACGTGCGGTTCGTGATCGACCGCGGAGTCACGCGCGGCCAAGGTGTGCTACTGGCGGTTGGAGCCGGCGGCGACTTTCCGATGTTGACGCTCGACGAACGCAAAGCGGTTGCACGGACGATCGTCGAAGCGGCGCAGGGCCAAGTGCCCGTCATCGTCGGTGCTCAAGATACAAACCCGGCCGTCTCGATCGAGATGGCTCAGTGGTCCGAACAGATCGGAGCCGACGCCGTGCAAATGAGTGCCGGCTACTACTACGCATCCAGCGACGAGGACTGTCTGCGTTACTTTCAAGCGGTCCACGACGCGACCAGCACGATCGGGTTGATGATCTACAACACGCATTGGGAGGGCTACAACTTGTCGCTCGCACAAGTTGCTCGATTGGCTGAGTTGCCGCGTTGCGTGTCGCTGAAATGGACCACTCCCGACGGCGGCTACAGCTACGTTCGTGGAGTCCACCGATTCGCTGATCGGTTCGCCGTCGTCGATAATCAGGGCTTGGCCGTGATGAATCACATGCTCGGAGGCACCGGATTCATCACGCACTTGGCCACGATCTGGCCCGAGCATCAAGTCGAAATGTGGCGGCGTCTGGAAGCGGGCGATTACGTGGCAGCTCAGAAAATGCAGACGGAGGCCAAATGGCCGTGGAGCGATTTTCGATCGAAGATGTGGGGCCGAACGGCGGCGGAAAGCCCCGTCGTCAAAGCCGCTCTTGAACTCTGCGGCCGGCCGGGTGGACCAAATCGCCTGCCAACTCGGTCGCTGAACGCGGAAGAACGTGCCGAACTGCTCGAGTTGCTGAAACGGATCGGTGTGCCGACGCTGAAGTAGTTCGGTGTCACTTTCGTGGCGACAGCACGGTCTTGAGAGCCTCCGTCATGGCCGCTTCGGACTCGCCGACCCAGCACCAATCGCGGAGGTTTCCGTCGTCTTCTTTCCAAGCTCGATCGGTGCCAACGTAACCCGGCGCGCATTCGCCGTAGCCCATCACCATCACGAACGAGTCCGGCCGAAGTTGCTGCGCCAGCAGTTGGTATTCGACATACGACTCGCCCGACAGCAGGACCAATTGCGCTTTGCCGAAGTCGATCGCAGGGACAATCAGCTTGTGTCCGGCATCGGCTCGTTTCCGCCAGCTCAAGCCCAGCGCCGCGAGCGATTGCTTGCGCGGGTCCGAGTGCGACGGTAGTTTCGTCAAATCTTCGACGGTGAAGCCCGGATGATTGCGAGGCTCCAGACGCAACGGTGCGGAGCGGAACTCGGCCGTCGTCAGCGAAAACCTTTTTGTCTCCTTCCACGCGGCGGTCATCGCGTCGTACAGCTTGCGAGTCAGGATCGGCCGGTTGTCGTGGCGGCCGTCGTTGTATTTTCCGGCCGTGACGTTGCCGCTGGCTCCCGAAGCGTAAATTTGGAAGATCTTGGGGGCATCCGCCTGACGTCGCTCGCGCGCCAGGCCGGGAAAATCACTTGTCACCCAGCCGGTGCCCCAGTAGCTCATCGGATGGATCGCGTATGTGCTCAGAGCGCACAGCGGAGTCTCGCCGTTCCAAAAACTTAACGTCTTGAGCCACGGATCGACGGTCCCTTCGGCGGCGTTGTGTTTATCAGGATCGCCACCGCTCATGCTGGTGCGGTCGAAGTGCGGCTGGCCATCGGCATCCAGGTAGCGGCGGTTGGAAGACAACTCCTTCACTTGAGCCCGCCCGATTCCGATGCGCGTGACACGGTGGCTTCGCGCCAAGCTCTCGCGCAGGGCTTTCGCGGCCGCCAGCACGACTCGCTCATGGAATTCCAGATCGAAGAGGCGCGCCTGGCAGCCGTGTTTTTCAAGAATCCGTTGAGCTTCCAGATCGGGCAACGGTGCGTCGTGCTGATGAATCGACGTGACGAGGACTCGCTCGCGCGAAGTGCCTGCGGCTTCGGCCAGCACATCGCGCCAACGGTCGTAGGCGTCGTTGCGAATCTCACACCAATCGACCGAGACAACCACGATGGGAAGTTCGCCTCCCGCCAGCACGAACCCTTTCGCGAACAACGAGTCGTCAATCCGGCTGGCAGGAGGCGTCACCGTCGCGCCCGCCAACAGCGGATGTCCGAGCGGCGGCGTGACGTCGGCCGAGAATGTCGCCAAACGATACTCCGTTTCCGCCGCTTGCGACTCAACGCCGAATATCCCTCCCGATAGCGCGGCCATCATTCCCAGAGCGTCGCGTCGCGTCAGTGGCAAGTGCATTAGACAGCCTCATCAATTGGGGAACTCGATGCGAATCTCATCGAGCAGGACGTAACCTTCCGGCAAACGGCTGCGCCACACGGGGTAATCCTTTTCCGGCCGCAGCCGATGCGGATCGCCATCCAGCGGCCCCATCGGAGCGATGTCCAGCGGATGCAGCACGAACAGGATGTCGGCGTTCGCGTCTCCGAGCACGGTCGCCAGCGGCGTGTGGCCGTAGTAATCGACTCGGTCGTGGCGACTGTCGAGACATGTCCACTGTCGCTCATCCGGGACGCAATGGAGAGTTTGCTCTGACCATTCCGGCGTGACTTGAATCGGCTGGCCGGTCAGCAGCCAGCCGGTGCAGATGCTGCCGTGCACTCCTTGGCAAAGTAGGTGGAGTTTGGCTCCGCGATCCTGAAGTTCCCCTCGCAATCGCAGCGTGATCCGCGCGTTGGTGAAGTCCGTTCCGAATCCACCGGCAATGAACCGATTCGGCCCCGAGACCTCTCGCTGGTGCTCGCCGGGCGAACCTCGCGTCAGCAACATGTAAAGCAAGTGCAGATATCCGGCTCCGGGCGGTGCGTGGTTGTAGTCGATCCACCACGGGCTGCGTGAGACGGCGCAACTCTCGCGAATCTCCAGCGGCTTCGGTCCCACTGAGTTGCTCGTGAAACCGAACCATCCGCCCGGCCCATCATCAAAGGTCTCTCGATAAACGCGCATGAAAGCAATCACTCCTGAACACACGAGGACGATTACTGCGCGACGCAGACCAACTTGGTTCGTGTCCGCAGGTAAATCCGACCGTCGGCAATGGCGGGAGTCCCGATCACTGGCTCGCCCATGTCATTCGTGGCGAGCGTTTTTGGATTCGGGCCATCCTTGATGACGACGATGACTCCGTTCTGACCGGCCACATAGATCTTGCCGTCACCGTAAACCGGCGAGGCGAGATAGCTCCCTTCGTTGCCGATGCGTTGTCGCTGCCACAATGCTTCGCCGTTGGCGATGTCGAAACCGCTGGAGAACCCGCCACTCTTGATGAGTGTGATGCGGCCATTCGCCACCAGCGGCGAGACGACATGATCGGGAGCCTTGTTGACCTTCTTCCACAGCAAGTGCGTCTTGCTGACATCGCCCGATCCGCCGCCGCGCACCGCTTGCAGCGAGGCTTCCTTTTGTGATTCGGCATCGAATTTCTTCCAGTCCTTTTCCTCGCCCGCGCGAGCCTGACTGTCCTTCGCCAGCAGACCGCCTTGGTTCTTCCGGTCGAGGAACGCCTTGTCGATCTCGTCTCCTTCGAGCACTCCGTCTTTGTTGACGTCGCCACGCTCGAACTTCTTCCAGAAGGCTTCCGGGATCGGCGTGTCTTTTTGCTTGCGACTTTGCTGAATCTCTTCGCGAGTGATCTTACCGTCGCCGTTCGTGTCGGCGGTGGCTCGCCACTGGTACGAGATGCCGAAACTTTCGACCGAGGTGTAAACGACTCCGTCATGGCTGACCGGCGTTGTCTTGATGTTGCGGCAGAAGAGGTCCGCCGACCATTTGCGTTTGCCCGTCTGCGGCTCATAGCCGATTAGCTTGCCGGTCCCGGCGACGACCAAGTCGCGGCCTTGCTTGGTCTCGACAACGACTGGATGCGAATAGCTCACCGCCATGTCACTGCGGTCGTCCTTCCAAATCTGATCGCCGGTCTTGCGGTTGAAGGCATAGATCGCGGGGCTGAGATCATCGTCCTGGCAGAAGATGACTTTGTCCTCGAACAACACCGGCGACACGCCGGCACCCCAATCAAAAATGAAGAACGGCTCTGGGATGTCACGCTTCCAAACCGACTTGCCATCACGGACGTCGAGAGCGGTCAGTCCCAAACGGGTGAAGTAGACGTAGACTCGCTCATCATCAGCGGCCGGCGTAGACGAGGCGTAGCTGTTGGGATCGGTGATCGTCGGCAACAGCTCCTTGCCGGGATCGAACTCGCGTTTCCACAGCGGCTTGCCCGACACGGCCTCAAAGCACGACACGACGAATTTCAACTCTTCCGGTTTTGAACCGACCATACCCGATGTGAAAACTCGCCCGGCCGCGACGGTCGCCGAACCGATGCCGTCACCGACTTCTGCAGACCAAGCGACGTTCTTCGTCGCTGAGAAGTCAGTCGGCAGCGGCTTCTTTGATGTCGAGACACCGCTGCAATTCGGTCCCCGAAACTGCGGCCAATCTTCGGCGACTGACAAATTCGGCAACAGCCAGAGCACGACGATGAGTCTCAAATCGAACGCAAGATTCTTGTGAGCCGCACGCATGATGACTCCCTCTCGTTTGCGATGGTCCGGGACTTCGATAATCATGTCTCCCGCATCTTGCAGCGTCGCTCTCAAAAAACAAAGTGTCTGTCCCCAGGGGTTCACCATGCCGAGCACTCTTCCACGTCGAGAATTCTTCGTTCGCGCCGCAACAGCGGGATGCCTAGGAGCCGCTGGCGGCTTTCTGGCCGACGCCGATTCAAAAGCTGTCGCGGCCGACCCGAAACCCAGTTCGCTGACGATCACGAAGGTCGAGACGTTCGCCCTGCAGCACAAGTTAGTTAAGGGAATCGGCCCTTCGGTGGCGTTGGGCGACACGCGCGACGCGCTGCTGGTGAAGATCAGCACTGACAGCGGTCTGGTCGGCTGGGGCGAAACCGCGGATGTGGGTGGCACTCGGGGCATCATCGAAGGGCATCTCAAGAAGGTACTGCTCGGCAAGAACCCGCTGGAGCATCGCAAGCTCTGGGCGGAGATGTGGGCTCCCAACTTTGGCGACGGTCGAGCGGTCGCGGGTTGCGACATCGCGTTGCATGACCTGCGCGGCAAGGCGCTCGGCCTGTCGATCGCGGACCTGTACGGCGGACGTCGGCGCGACAAGGTGATGGGTTACGCCGCCGCCATGAATTACGTCGACGGGATTCGCCCGGAAGACCAACATCCGCCCGAAGCCGCCAAGCTGGCCAAGCAAGGTTTCCTGGCGATGAAGATTCGCACGGGCCGCTACGGACACAAACGGGACCTCGCCGTCATGGAGAAAATTCGCGACGCCGTCGGTCCCGATGTGAGACTGCTCACCGACGGCAACGGTGCGTTCACGCTCCCTCAAGCGGTGAAGTTCGGCAAGGAGTTGGAGAAGCTCGATTTCTATTGCTTCGAGGAACCGCTGCCGCAGTCCCCGAACTACGCCGGCTACGACGAGCTGACGAAGTCTTTAGACATCGCGGTGGCTGGCGGCGAGGTGCTTGATTCGCGAGCGACCGCGAAGGATCACATTGTCAAACGCTCGTTCGACATCATCCAGGCCGACGTCTCGTTGTGTGGCGGGATTACCGAAGTGCTCTTCATTTCCGAGATGGCTCGACTGTTCGGCATGCAAGCGTTGCCTCACTGCTGGGCCGGAGCGATCGTCATCGCTGCCTCGCTGCAATTGAACTCCCTTTTGGCCCCGCACTTCCAAGGCTTCGCCGGTGGTGACGAGCCGATGATGGAATTCGACGTTTACGAAAACCCGTTCCGCGACGAAATCGTCACCAAGAAGTTCGAGCTGAAAAACGGCTACTTCGACGTCCCCACCGGCCCCGGCCTCGGCATCGAGATCAACGAAGAAGTCGTGAAGAAGTATCTTACGAAGTCTTGAAGACAAGAAACTGAAATCGGCCATCGGCCGGCCGTGAGCTGAAAGCCGATGGCTGGAAGCCGATTTCAGTTTTCAGATGCCTAAAATGCGAAACCACAAGAATCGGACATTCTGGGACGACCTCATCAAGGTGCTGGTTCGCAGCTACCGATTAGCGACATCGCTGCCAGCCAACGATCAACTCACACACGGTGCGGAAATCAAGCGGAAAACGGTTCGTGTGCGGACCAAGATCGTCGCGGCGGGATCAGTGGAGTCGGCTGCGGACAGTGGCACTGCATTCGAAGCGGCCTATCAAGGTCTGAAGGAAATTGCATCGAGTTCGCTGTGGAACTGGGCCTGATAAAATTGGAATTGGTTGGCGATCTTTTGAAGAATTTAGACCGTCTGGCTGGAGCCGTTTACTCGTATCGGCGGTCCATGCCCTAACTCTCGTTCTTGGAGCGTGATGATGCTGTTGTCAGCGATGAAGGTTGAAGCTCGCGGGTTGATTTCCGATGCGGCACTGCGAAGCGATTCCGAACGGATCAGCTACTTCACGGCCCTCTGCCCGTTGCAGTCGGGTACGATCTTGGCGGGGTTTCAAGTCGGGCCGGCCAAGCATGGGCCGGATAACACCATTGGCTTGTGCCGCTCAGCCGACGGCGGCGAGAGTTGGGCCGCGATCCCGTGCCGGTTTGAGACTCGGTTGGGGGGAATTCCGGGGTCGCTCGCTGGGAGCGAGATGGTTGAAGTCGCTCCGGGTCGCGTGCTGCTGTTCGCGACGTGGTTCGATCGCAGCGATCGCGAGCGTCCGCTGTTCGATCCCGTGACCGAAGGTATCCTGCGCAGTCGAGAACTGATGGCGGTCTCGAGTGACGAGGGTCTGACCTGGAGTGCGTGGCGCGAGTTGCCAATTCCGGGGCTGACCGGATGCGCGATGTGCGGTCCAATCACGTCGTGGTCCGACGGAACAATCGCGTTCGCATTCGAGAGCTTCAAGGAGTTCGACGATCTCAAACCCGCGCGTCACGCCGCGTGGCTGTTGATCTCGCGCGATGGCGGCGAGACATTCGATCCGCCGTGGCGAATGGCCCAACATCCCGAACATTCGCTGTATTACTGGGATCAGCGATTGTGCGCCACGGCGACCCCCGGCGAATTTATCTCGCTGTTCTGGACGCACGACCTCGCGGCGAAACGCGATCGGCGAGTGCATTTGTTGCGAGCGTCGATCAACGATGCTCAATCACTGCCGTTACCGACCGAGACGTCGCTGCCCGGTCAGATCGCTGCGCCGGTGTTGCTCGAAGACGGTCGTTTGTTCGCCTTCGTCGTGGATCGCGACCAGCCCGGAACGCTGACTCTGTGGCAATCGCCGGACGGCGGGATCACCTGGCCGAACGATGCTCGGCTGGTCGTCCATCAGCAGCAAGAATTGGCGAAGCTGTCCCAAGGCCGCGACCAGATCGACTTCGCTCAGTACTGGGAAGACATGGGGAAATGGACCTTCGGCCATCCCGCGATCCGTCGGTTGTCCGACGACCAACTGCTGTTGGCATTCTACGCCGGCTCGCCCGACCGCATGAGTATTCATTGGGCGCGCGTTCGAGTTTGATCTCAGGAGAGCTCTGGCTGAGTTGAAGAAACTCTTGCAGCGCGTGCAAACGACGATTTACACGCAGCCGATGAACGTCCGCTCGCTCATGAACAGCTTTGTCATCGCCGTGGAAAGTTACGTGAAGTCGCTCGCGGAGTTGGCTGTCCAAACGAGAACGAAGATTGGCAAAGTCACGGTGGACATGAGCGGCACCGCATGCACAGTTCCGTTCGCGCCGGAATACATCGAGAAGGCTCGGAAGCGTGGGACGCTCGAAAAGAAGCGCAAGTCGACAAAATGTTGAGTGACGGTCGGATAGGATGCCAGCGATTTTTAGTGGCCTCACAAGATTCACTCCCCGGAAGGATGCGACATGTCAGAGGACGTTGAAGTGCCCACTCCCGCTGAAGTCGTCCAATCGCAGCTCAGCAAGCTCAAGCTGTCGCTCGATGCCGAGATTCCTTATCGGTTGGCGACGGTCTTCGCCAAGATCAGCGGCTGGGGAGCCAAAAGGGAAATCAAACGCCGAGCCAAATTGATCAAGCAGATCGAGCCGACGCTGAAGAAGATGCTGTTGCCCAATGAGGAAGTTTTGTATGTCGCCAAGGGGACGCAAAGCTCGACCACCGAAGCGTTATTCATGGGAGCCTACTGGGCTGCGGTGCTGAATCAGACGGTGTTCGTGCTGACGAACCTGCGCATCTTGATGCTCCGCTCCAAGAGCAATGGCAAGCCGACGCACACGTTTTGGGTGCTCTACTACAACGAGATCGATCTGTTCCAACCCAACTGGAGCGGCGCGATGAAGCTCAAACTCAAGGATGGCAAGAAACTCACATTCACCGGCTTTCCCAAGCTCGACCGCAAAGCGATGCCGACGATTTTTCAAGACGCCTTGGACAACTATCGCAAGTTGAACTTTCATCCGACGGTCTCGCAGTCGCGCGAGAACCTGTGCAGCCACTGCTTCCAAGTTGTGCCGAAGGCTCGCTACGCCTGCCGGAATTGCGGCTCGGTTTTTTGGACACCCAAGGAACTGGCGCTGCGCAGTTTGATTTTCCCGTCGTGGGGCGACATCTGCATGAAGCATTACTAATTCGCGGCGGTGGAATTGATCGGCTATCTCTTCAGTTGGCTCTGGGCGATCAGCATTCTGATCGGTCCCAATCCTGAAGAAGGATGGTTCGTACTGGCCATGATCTTCATCTTCGCGCACCCGGTGGACGGGATGCTGACGTACTCGGTTGCGAAGAAGGGCTTGAGCCCACGCCACGGCCCGGATGCGGCTCGTGCATTGGCCGAACAATCCGCGGACACGGATGAAGGGGACGAAGAACTGCTGGAGGCAGAGGAAGCGTAGATCAGGCCCGCGCGACGTTGATTCGGTGGCTTGATCCTGGCAATTCCAACGCAGCGGACAACAATGCTCGCCTTCCCTCCCCGGCCTACGGCGCATCAGGAACCTCGATGCCGAACTGTGGGTCGCCAATTCCGCAAGGAGTCCCGTCGATGAAAGTTTCCATGGTGTCCGTGACCGTCGCGTGCTTGTTGTCTTGGGGAATGGCGGAAGGCGTGGCACAAGTGCCGTCCAAGCCGGGTGATTGGCCGCAATGGCGTGGACCGAACCGCGATGGCATCAGCCTCGATTCCGGTTTGCTCAAAGAGTGGCCGACCGACGGGCCGAAGGTCGTCTGGCAGGTGGATTCGGTGGGTGTCGGATATTCGTCGATCGCGGTGAAGGAGGGTCGCATCTTCACGCTGGGAGATTTGGACGGCGTCGAACACATCATCGCGATCGATGCGAACGACGGTCGCACGGTGTGGTCCGTGCAACCTGCACCAGTCGTGTCGCTGCTGGAGACTCGCATCGCCAGCGACTTGAAGCAACTCGACCACAATGGTGATGGTCGTGTCAGCGAACTCGAAGCCCTTGGTCGCTTCGGCTGGGATTGGAACAAGTACGACAAGCCCAGCGGCGACGCACTCGAAGCCGTCGCCGATCGGCGGTCGGCTGCACTCTTCCAGGAATTGGACAAAGACACGGACGGCAAGCTGCTCTTCAGCGAGTCCGGTAATCTGCTGCGCGACACGTTCGAGCGGATCGACACCCCGGATGCGACCGCCGATGCGACCGCGCTAGCCGAACAACGAACTGCGGCCTATTTGAAGGTGCTCGACAAGGACGACGATGAGAAAATCTCTCGGCAGGAATCACGCGGAACGGCGCTCGATCGCCACTTTGGCCGGATCGACGTGCGCGATCCCGCGACAAACAAGGGAGACGATCAGCTCACAGCGGAAGAGATTGTCGCCTCGCTGGCGAAGCACGAAGCAGGCCGCGACGGAGTGCTGACGGTTGAGGAACTACGACGCTATTACCTCACAAACAAAATCAGCGGCGACGGAGTTCTCTCGTCAATTGAACTCCGCGCAGCGATCGGTGGCTATCGTAACGGCATGGGAGACGGCCCGCGCGGGACACCGACCGTCGATGGCGATCGGCTGTACGCCGAGGGTGGGAACGGCGATCTCGTGTGTCTCGAATCTGCGACCGGCAAGACGATTTGGTACGTCAATCTGCGGACAGACTTTGGCGGTGGAACTCCCGGCTGGGGATATTCCGAATCACCACTGATCGTCGATGATTTGGTCATCGTCACTCCGGGGGGCAAGGGCGGGACGCTGGTTGCGCTCAACAAACTCGACGGCAAACTCGTGTGGCAAAGCAAGGAAGTCACCGAGGGTGCCCATTACGCCTCACCGGTCATCGCCGAGATCAACGGCGCACGTCAGATTGTGCAGTTCGCCAACCAAAGCGTCTTTGGCGTCTCGCTGACGGAGGGCAAGCCGCTGTGGAGTTACAAAGCTCCGGCGAACGGCACGGC
>CAMDRI010000114.1 GCA_945906725.1 Candidatus Kuenenia stuttgartensis
TCTATGAAAAATTTGAGTCGACTGCGCGCGGCGGAAAATGCCCCCCGCCGCCAACCCCCAGGCCTGCGGCCTGATTCTCAGGAACTTGTTCCGTGTCAAACCATCAGTCCCACTCTTAACCCGGCGCACGCAATCCTTGGGCAGGTCCACACAGTCTGTAAGTTGGGCGCATGGTGGCGAAGCGATCGATTGCGCGTTCCTTATGCCGAAAAGTATCAACCGCTCGGATGAAGTCGACTCGCAAGGCGATCCAGACGTGAGGCGATTTGCTTCAAACGATCGAGCACTCGCGGCGGATTCGAATAATTCAGTCGATGGACGAACAAACGCTCGAGCCACGTCAACCCACTCAGCAACACCGTACTTTGGTCGATGACGCGAGCCAGCGAGGCCTCGCGATCAGACAGCGGACGCACGCCGCGATAGGCCGAGATCGCAATTTTCCAACGATCGTCGTCGTCCCCCAGAAAGCTTCCAAGCAATCTCGCCAAATCAGACGCAGGAGTTTCTGAGCGAGCGGCACTGGGGTCGATCAATCCCGTGACTTGGTCTCCTTCGAACAGCACATGATCGTGCCAGACATCGCGCAGGCACGGATGCAATCGGAACCGCAGATTGCGGTACGACGACAATTCCTCGGCGGCACGATCGGCAGATAGTTGGAAGAGGCCGAGAATCCTCCGCGAGAGTTCAATCAACTCGTCGAAGTCGGCTCCCCACGGCGGCAGGTGAGGTGTCGTGTCCAGCAATTGCCGCAGCTTGGCGACGTCCTGTTTTTGAAATCGCTCGACACGTCCCAGCCGGTCGGCAACCGTCGGTGAATTCGCCGCAGCGAAGCACTTGAACCAGGTTGCCTCAGATTCTCGTGGCTCAAACCGTGAGGCCGCGTCGTGCCACTGAGCGAGCACGGTCATCGCATTTCGGAGTCGTGTGTCGTTCGGATTGGAACTGAAATCCGCGACGCCAGGCAACCACGGTTCGAGTTGCCAGAACTGACTCGCTTCCGCATAAATCGTTGTCCCAAATTTGTTGCGGAGTGGGACCGCCACCGGCGCGACTCCGCTGTTGTGAATGTGCTCCAGCAGGCGATGCAGTCCCAGCAGTCGCTCGCGCGGCAAACTGTTGGGAGGCCAGCCGCGCAGGCAGAATTCCAGTTCCGGAGCTTGCGGAGTCTCTTGGACGACGACTCGCAGCACGACCGCACCGCTGAAGCCCTCGCTGTCTCGGTCGAGCGTTCGAATGCGAGCTGGTTTCGCTCCGCAAAACGACTCGACGATTTGGAGAAGGTTGTGAAACTTCACAAACTGCGGGAGTACCATAAGGTTTTCCGAAGTTTGACTTTTCCACCACGACGGGTAGAAGATACGTCCAATGCCTGCGTTGGAACCGGGCCAATTCAACATCGAACCTTAGCGAGAAATGCCATGACAGTGAATCTTGGTCTGCGGCGGATTGCGTGTCTTTCAGCGTTCTTAGTGACGATGGGAATCGCCTCGGCGAGCCAAGCCGGAATCATCCCATGGGCCTACGACGTCGTCTTCGGCCCGGTTCGCTACCCGGCCTACGGATACGGTTACTCGCCGTATGCCGTCTCGTATTCGCGGCCGATCTACGTTCGTTCCACGCCGGCGTCCTACGGATATTCCTCCGGGTGCTCATCCTGCTCGACCAGTTATTACGCTCCGGTGAGCTACGCCCCAGCAAGCTACGGCTGTGGTTGTCAACCGGTCGCAGTGGCCCCTTCATGCGGCCCGTGCGGCGGAGCTTCGTATGCTTCGAGCGGCGGCAGCCTCAGTGAATGTGCGCCGTCTCCCACGCCTGCGACGGCTCCGGGGACCAACGGTAAATCCGTTTGGAAGAAGCCCGGCGAACCGACCACAGATCCAGCTCCGACCCCGCGAACTTTTCAAGAGACCGATCGCAGCGGAGCCACTCCGGCCGGAGCGACAAGTGTCGACGGGCTCGGCACCGGCACTCGCTCGCGAGGGACGCGAGCCAATGAAGAAGTGGGCAACGACGAGCCAACAATCCTGAAGAAGAAGGCTCCCACCAAACCAGCTATCGACGAATTCGATTCGCAACCGGAATCGGCTCCCACAAAGCCGAAGTTTGAAGAGCCTCTTGAAAACGGCACCCCCGCCAAAGAGGCGACCGAAGGCAACAAAGAGACTCTGATTCGCCGGCGACTGCCAACCCTGAACCTCGACGCCAAGATCGCTTGGCAAGCCGAACCGCAGCGGACGCGAGTCCCGTTCCACGCCAAACTCGCGAAGGCCAGCGTGACACGCCGAGTCCCCAGCCTCAATTCCGAGTGGACTCCCGTCGTCGCCAAGTCAACGGCAACTCAGTTGGTCAGCAAGTAATCGCGACGGATCACGCTGCCAATGAATTTTCGAGTGACCCCGGCTTGAACAGCCGGGGTCTTTTTGTTTGATCCGCTCACTTCCAACGCCGTTCGATCCAATTCAGCAGCTCACGAGCGACCTCTTCCTTCGAGCCGTTCCAGCTTTCAATAGGCTGACCGCTGTCGTCGATGAGTTCGACCGAGTTCGTCGCGGAGCCGATCGCACTGGGATCGTTGAGCACGACGACGTCGCAATTCTTGGCTCGCAATTTTTGCAGCGCGTTCTCGCGAGAGTTCGTGGCTTCGAGCGCGAAGCCCACGATCCAGCGGCCGTTCTTTTTTTGTCCCAGACCGGCGAGAACGTCGTCGGTCTCAATCAACTCAATCGTCAGCGGTTCGCCGGTCTTCGACATCTTGCCGGTGACTCGTTGCGAAGGCTTGTAGTCACACACCGCCGCCGCTGCGATCACACCGTCGCACGACGGAAACGCTTGCTCGCACGCGATCCGCATTTCTTCGGTTGTCTGCACGAACCGAACTTCACAGCCTTTCGGCGGAGCCAGTTCCACTGGCCCCGAAACCAAGACGACTTGATGTCCACGCTCCACCGCTTCCGCCGCGAGCGCGTAACCCATACGACCGCTGCTGGCGTTCGAGAGATATCGCACGTCGTCCAAGTACTCTCGTGTCGGGCCAGCGGTCATCAGGATGCGCATGAGTCGATCACCAAGTGGGGGTGATGGGGCACCAAGCCGAAGCGACCGCGAGGGAGTGAGACACTCTCGAATCCGATACGACGGACCTCGCAGACTCTTCCGTTAGTTTTCGTAGCGGAGTCGGACGACACCGTACACCAGAAACTTCGGCACAACAAACAAGACGTTCTCTCTCGTGACCTCCACCTTCACAGGGATCGGCTCAGGATTCTCCGGTGTGAGGAATTCGGCGGATTGGACGGCCGTGTCTCTCGGCACTCGCAGACTGACTCGGATTCCCTCGACGGGGATCGGCTTCTCGTCTTGGATGCCGCGGCCGGCGCTGTGCTTCTCGGCGGGTTCGATGCGGTTGTAGTTCACGAGATGCAGCGCGAACTCGTTTCGCTGCGGATGTTTCGACAGAGACACACGCACGGTTTTAGGAATATTGGTGAAGTTGTGACTTCCGAGTTGGGGAGGCAGCGGCGTCTCGGCTTCGACGCTGACGATTTGGCGGTAGCGGCTGGATAATTCTGGTGAGACGGCGTCATCGGGGAGAATGTCGAACAGCATGTGCTTGTCGAGCATTTGCCCACCGATCTCTCGAAAACGGGCGAGCGGCCGGACGTCGCCGTTGTGGATTGCTCGGCGAGGAAACAGCAACACGCTCTCATGATGCGGTTGGTGCCAGCGAAACAGGTCGTCGTGCCACTTGAGGAACTGGTAGTAGCGCACAATTTCCGTACGAGCTTCCAGGTCTTTGAAGCGGGTGTAAAAGCCCATCGGCGCTCCACAGTTGGCGGCCAGTTCGGAAATCGCGACGCGTGTCCGAGTGCTCTCGTACTTGCCGAGCGTGAACGGCTTGTTGCCGAACGAGCCGCGGATGTAGCGGGCTTGCAACGTCCCTTCGCCAAGCTGACCCTCGGCCAAGTCGGTGAAGTAAGCGGCTGCGCCCGTGCTGTACCAGAGATAGTTTTCGTCGCGGCCCCAGGACTCAGAGGGGAGCAGGCAACGTTCGTCACCGCTGAGCTGGTTGAAGTTGCCGAGATGATTCCACTGCGCGACGAGCAGGTCCGGCTTCAATGAGCGTCCGTACTTCACGAACACGTCATCGAACGCCGCTTTGTTGGCGACCTGCGAGAACCGCAGCATCTCGCGTCGCAACGGCGTCGATTCTTCCGGCTTGTGCCAACTGACGATCTCGG
Source organism: Candidatus Kuenenia stuttgartensis (assembly GCA_945906725.1). Classification (GTDB taxonomy): domain Bacteria; phylum Planctomycetota; class Planctomycetia; order Planctomycetales; family Planctomycetaceae; genus SXKJ01. Next base: position 4,245 of record CAMDRI010000114.1, read on the forward strand.
TGAAGCGGTGCGATTTCAAATCTGAAATTTGAAATTTGAGATTAAGTTCTTCGGCCGTGAATCGCTCGGCCAGATACGACTTGAATGAGGCGACGCAGTGAGGACACAAACAGTCATGCCGGTAGAAGTAGTTGATGATGAACCCGTCGCAACCCAATGAAACGCCGTGTTTCGTCCAGGCTTTCAGCACCGTTCGCCAGTGCGGGTTGTTAAGGCAGCCCCAGTACTCCTTCATGCCACCGATGCTGTAATTGTTGTTCGTGATCGGCTTCCCCTCAGCATCGACTTCCAGCAACTCCAGCGGGTCCGCGACTGGTTTCGGGCCGAGCCATTCCTCGTTCCACAGCTCGCGGTAGAACTTAAAGAATCCACGCGGCCCACCAGGCTCCGCAGGTTTGGATTTCGTCTCCGCTATCGGTGGGCTATCTGGATCACCGACGAGAAACTTCACGTTGATGTGCCCGACGACTTTGATACCGCGCTGGTGAATCTGCTGGTTGAGATTGCGCAGCCACTCACGATTTTCGTTCAACCCGACAACTGGAAAGTGAGCCGGATAACCTTTGCCGTGCGGCGTGTGTGCCAAGCTCCAGAAGTGAGCACCATAAAAGCCAACCTGCGCGACGTCCGGCTTTGCGTCCGTGAGGAACGGCAGGTAATCCGGATCGGCATACTCCGCCCAATGTGCGACCAACGTCGAAAACTCGCGGGGCTTCGAGGGCTCGGTCTGAGCGAACGCCGACTGCAGCAACAGCAAGACGACCAACAGAGCCAGAAAACGGGTTTTCATCGGAAGTCCTTCGCGATTGGAGGAGTCGACCGCGTTCGGTCGTGAATGGCCGCCAGGATTTCAGTCGGTCGATGGCTCATTTTTCAAGTAGCCCAAGCCCTTGTGGCTTGGTTGATGAGATTCCTGCCTGATTTTGGGCGGAAACAATTCACCCAGGGCACAAGGGCCTGGGCTACACCGAAGGCACGGCGTCGGTTGCTTCCGAGCTACTCGGTTCGCACTCGCTTGGGCGCGATCTCACGCAGTTCGGCGAGACGCACGACGACCAGTCGTTGTTTGGAGCCAGTGCTGTCCTCGAACTGGAAAAGGCTTTGGCCCAGAGTTCCGGGTCGATCGCGGTCGCAGGTCAGCACAAGCATCTCACCGACGTTCAAGGTGGCGGAGAATTGCTGAGCGAAGCAGGGGATGACCTCTTGAGTGGTGCGATACATCCAGCCGGTCGCCGTGGCGAAGGGACGAGTGCCCGTCTGACCGTGATGTAACTCCGGAGTGAAGTCGAGCCGTGCCCAGCCATCCTGGCTCCGTTCGGCCCGCAATCGTAAGAGGCCGCGCAGGTTGGCCAAGTCCAATGTCTTACCTTCCGGCAGGGTCACGATTCGTTGAGCGACCGCTTCATTCGACCAGACTTCCGTGTCGGAGCCGGCTGGTAGAGCGACACGTCGCGCGGCAGTTGTCGGGATGCCGTTGGCCTCGCGCCGCTGGCGCTCTCGATTTTCATCCGTCAGGTTAAGCAACGCTTGCAAAGCATCCGGTGGCGACGATCCGACATGTCCGACCAAGATGCCCGCTTCACGAAGCGCGGCGCGTTGTTCGGCGGAGAGCGTTCCGACCTGATCGACTTCTCGCCACAGCATCTTTCCAAGCAGCGGGTCACTGACCGGCCGATCCACAAAGACGATGTCCACTTCCACCGAATCGCGTGGCACTGCAAGCGACGGCAGTTTGAAAGCGGTGGCGTGCTGCATCGATGAGCGCCCGAACGGAATGCTCTCACAGGCGAGCACGCCGCAGCACAACAGCACCAATGCCAACAGGTGAATGATGGACGAAAACCGCATCGTGCGGACGGACCGAAAAGAAGATGGGAAGGGGATCAGCCAGAGTGGCTCAGACGGGGGAACCGGAAGGGGCGGGGTTTTAGGCCGGAACGACAAAACAGGTCAATTCCGTTCGACATGCAGCCAGACTTCCATTTCGAGAACGGATGCCAACTCAGACCTTGAGGCCGGCGACTGGTTCCTACGAATCGCTGCTGCGGATTTCGCGGAAGGTGCGGTCACAACCTTTGATCATGTATTCGAAATCATTGCCCGCCTGCATCCATTGGACGCCGCATTCAATCAGCGTCTTCGCGAATTGGGGATTCGCTCCCAACCCTGAGCCCAAGTACTTGCCGGCGGCCTTCGCCTTCTTGGCGATGGTTCGAATTGCGTCCAGGACTTCCGGATGAGTGGTCTGGCCAAGACGTCCCATCGATCCCGACAGGTCTTGCGGTCCCATCACCAGCGAATCGAGTCCTTCGATCTTGAGCACCTCGTCGATCTCGGCCAGCAGTTCTACGGTTTCGACTTGAGCTGTGACGAAGATGTCGCGATTGGCCTGAGCCAGATACGCCTGCTGCTCCATTCGGCCGTATTGCATGGGGCGTCTTGGTCCGAAGCCGCGCGTACCCAGCGGCGGATACCGGCAGGCGGACACGAAGTCGGCCACTTCTTTCGCGGAGTAGGATCGTGGGAGAATGATTCCCTCTGCCCCGGAATCCAGCACGCGCTTGATCCAGGCGACGTCGTTGTTCGGAACACGGACGATCGCGGCGATGCCGCCGGCGCGAGCGGCGATCAAGTGACCGAGCATCGACTCGGTCGTCATCGCGTTGTGTTCCAAGTCGATCCAGACGAAATCGACGCTGCCCGCCAGTGCTTCGGTGACGGTGGGATCGGTCGTCGAAATCCCCGCGCCGAGAACGATCTCACCGGCTCGCAGCTTCTCTCGCATCTTGTTGATGTTCGTGCTGATCATGATGTCCTCTTCAAAAATGATGAAGCGGTTCCGATGGCGGCATTGAAGCGTGGGATGACCTCCGATGCGAACAACTCCAGGCTGCGCAGCCAGCGCTGGCGATCGTCCCAATCGTGGGCCACCAGCACCAGCGAGCCGAAAGGGCCGATCCGCTCGCGGAGTTGCACCAACTGAGAGGCCACGTGATCGGGATCTCCGGCGATGACGACGTCATTGAGAAAGTAGTCCAGGTTGCAATCTGCGTCACTTTGCAAAGCGTCGCGTTTCCACATCGAGACGCCGTTGGGTGCCGTCGCTCGTGTCAAATCGAGGATGTACTGGAGGCACGAACCGAGCGAGTTTCTTCGGACGATCCGCCGCGCCTCGTCCGTCGAATCGGCGACGAAGACGTTGCGGGACACGGACCAGTCGGACGGATGGGCAACTCGGCCAGCGACTGCGGCGGCTTTTGCGTACGTCCGCCACTGCTCGGCCAGCGTGTCCGCATGGAGCATGTGATGGCTGATGAAACGAAAGCCCCGTTCAGCCGCCTTCTGCAATCCGACCGAAGTGCGACTGATGCTCGGAACATAAATCGGCGGGTGAGGCAGCTGGAACGGCTTGTGGAGATGCCCGACTCCAAACTTCGGATGCAGATGATCTTTCATCCGCACGTTCCAGAATTGACCTGCGATGTCAATCGGGACTTCCCCTTGCCACAGCTTCAGAATCATGTCGATCGCTTCAGAAACACGAGCGGACGTGTCCTTGGGGTGCGCTCCGAAGATTTCCATGTCGGTCGGAATGGCTCCCGGCCCGAAGCAGACATTGAGCCGTCCGTGCGACAGGTGATCGAGAAACGCCAGCCGCCCAGCGACATGCACCGGATGGTGATACTGCAAGCAGACCGGAGCCGGACCGACTCGAATGCGTTTCGTCAGGCCGAGTACTTTCGCCAGAAAGATCTCCGGCATGACGATGTTCTCGACGCTCGAAGAATGATGTTCGCCGACCCAGAAGTCATCGAATCCGAGTTCCTCGCACTTCACCGCCAGCTCCAAATCTTCGTCGAGGCACTGAGCTAGCGGTTTCGCGGGATCATGGATCGGCATCACGAACATGCCGAGTCGTAGCCGTTGAGTATTGGTCATGCCGCCCCTTTCGGAAGGAGAAGACCATCGACGTCGACTTGCAACCGATCTGCGTGATCTCTGATGGCGGCAAGAGTCGCATCGTCGACGGGGATGCCGTCCCGCTCTCGCTTTCGCAGCGTGCGGAATTCGAGCTCACCCGGAACTAGAACTTCTTCGACCCCCGGCGCGGGCCGAGACGATTTCATGTACGCGACCGTTTCGTCCATCAGCCGCCGGAATTCAGTGAGCGGACAAAACGCTGACGGATCAATCACGACAAAACAGACGCCATTCCCGAAGACCTCTTTGTCTTGTGAGCTAACTCCCGCCAGCGCGCTGCCGAGAATCTCGACGAACAGACTCAGTGCGAAGCCCTTGTGTCCAGCGCTGCCGCCCAGCGGCAAGATTCCTCCGCGCGGTGGACCGTAGAACGAATTCGGATCGTTCGTCGGTTGACCGTTCGCATCGAGAATCCAACCATTAGGGACGGATCTCTCTTCGTTGCGAGCGAATCGAATCTTGCCCTCCGGCGCAACGGACGTCGAAAAGTCCGCGACCACCGGATCGCCTCCGGTCGGAACTGCGTAGGCAATCGGGTTGGTTCCCAATCGCCCGTCGCGTCCGCCGAACGGCAGAACATAGTGACCATAGATCGGAGAATTGCAGGTCGCCAACGCGAGCATTCCCTGATCGGCCGCGATCTGGACCCAGGCACCCAGCCGTCCGACATGATTGCAGCGCCGCGTGATCACGCACGCCGTCCGCTGTTCGCGTGCGATCTCAATCCCCACGCGAATTGCCTGCTCAGCCCCGACGGCTCCAAAGCCACGACCGCAATCCAAGCGCGCGCTCGTCGGTCCAGTTCTTTCGACCGTCAGCCGTGCGTTGGGAACGATCAAACCCTTTGCCACAAATCCGAGATACTCCGGAATCCGAATGATTCCGTGCGAGTCGTGGCCCATCAAACTGCTGGTGATCAGCGACTCGGTGGCGATGCGGGACTCGGCCTCGCTGGCTCCAGAGGCGACGAAGAGTTTGGTCCCGATGTTTGCGATTTCACGGGCGGGATACAGACGGCTCATGAGTCGTTGATCTCCTAGACTGAGGCCGAATCGCGGACATAGTTCGGACGCCTACGTGCGAACTATGACAGACCGGAAGTGGGCGTCCGGTCTACTCAATAATCACGTTCCCGCTCCGCAAACCACCTTGTTGAGCGCCGGCATCAGTTCTTTCGCGAACAGCTCCATGCTGCGGACCCAGCTCGCTTTGTCGTCCCAGTCGTAGCTCATCAGGATCAGCGTGCCGAACGTGCCGGTCTCTTCGATCAGTTGCAGCAACCGGCGCAGCACTTCATCCACGTCTCCGGCGATAATCTGTTCGGTCATCAGGAAGTCGAGGTTGCACTCGGAGTTCGGCATGTCGAGATCGCGTTTGTAGATTCGCCGGCCGAGTCCTTTGTCGAACAGCCCGCCGATGTACTCGTAGTTCTTACCGAGCGAATTTGAGCGTGCTTTGGCAACTGCTTCTTTGGTCGTGTCGGCCAGGAAGATGGATCGCGAGACTTTGAAGTCGGAACGCTGCGGGACTCGATCGGCGGCCTGCGCTGCGTTCGCGTAGGTCTGCCAAATATCCGCCACGACGTTGCCGGTTACGAGGCAGTGCGCGAACGGCTGATAGCCGCGCTGTCCCGCGAATTTCATGCTGTAAGAGTCGCGGCTCATGCCCGGCACAGAGATCGGGGGATGCGGCTGCTGAAGCGGACGATGAATGAACCCGATCAGACTCTCTTGATCGACGTTGTCTCGCAGCTTGAATTGCCAGAAGCGTCCGTTGTGCTCGTAGGGCGGATCGGTGGACCATAGTTTGAGGATCACGTCGATCGCTTCCAGAGTCATCGCTCCGCCGTCTTTCGGATCGACTCCGTAAAGTTCTTGATCTGCCGTCACGCTGCCGTTTCCAAAGCACAGATTGAGCCGACCATTGGCCAGGTGATCCAGAAACGCGAGCCGGCTGGCGACGTGCGCCGGGTGATGCTGATTCAGACATAAAGGAGCTGGACCGAGCCGGATACTGCTCGTTTCACCGAGCGCTCGCGCGATGAAGATTTCGGGCATCACGATGGTTTCGTATTTCATCGTGTGATGCTCGCCGATCCAGAACTCTTTGAAGCCAAGTTCCTCGGCGCGAACGATGAGTTCCAGGTCTTCGTCGTACCCCTGTGCCAGCGGTTTATCGGGCGTGTGAAACGGCATGATGAACATGCCATAGTCGATCTGCGAAACGCGGTCGGTCATGTGGTGGCTCCGTTCGTTCTGTTAGTACTCGCTGACGCGTCGTGCTCGTTTCGGCTGATGAAGCATTCCGGTTAGCGAATAGCGATCGGGTTGCCGGGCGATCCGGTGGCTCCCTTCAACCTCAGGGGACTGAAGACGAAGCAGAACTCATGCACGCCCTCGGCAGCGAGCGTTTCGAGATCGAGATTCTCCAGGTGATACACGCCGTTTCGTGTCAGGTTCCACTGATGCACGGGAAATGCCGTCTCCTTGTCTTCGTGCGGGACGGCTTCAATGGCCCAAGTGTCGGCTCCAATCATCGACACCTTGCGGTCGGTTAGAAACTTCGCGGCGGCGAGACCCAGGCCCGGCTCACCTTCGCCGTAGACGGTGTTGTCCTTCATCCATAGCTTGCCGTGGCCCGTGCGAATCAACACGACGTCGCCGACGCGGATTTCGAGTTTTTGTTTTTCCAGACACGCCTGCAACTCGTCCGGCGATATGACATACCCGTTTGGCAACCGATCGGCTTTCCGAAGTCCACACACGTCGAGCAGAACTCCCCGAGTGAAGAACACTCCGACGTTCTCGACGCCGAGTTTTTTCAGACCGTACGGATCACCAAATTCCGACAGCTTGTTGCCGTTGTAGAAAATATCCTCGCCTGCAACCCGCACCCCAACATGCCCCAGCCCATCGAACTGTGTCCCGACTTGGCCGATCTCTCCGCTGACCAGTTCATCATTCGAGACGATTTGATTTTTTCCCGTCGGCAACCCCGTCGGCAGACCGGGAATCGTCAGGCTGAAGTGCCGCTTGCCGGGGATCGGCATACCGTGCTCATACAGGCGACCGAGTTGAAAAATGCGTCCCTCTTTAATGAGCTGCGACGACTGGATCACCTTCTGCGGCGTGATCCGATTCGTCGCCCCACGCTGATCATCGGCTCCGAATTCGGAAGGCCACCAACGCTCGCCGATTGGCGTTTCCGGAGTCTTCTTCGAGTCGCCGATCGCCCACGACGAAAGGCTCACGAGCGCCGCTCCGACGGCAACTCCCAAGGCCGCATTCCACCAACCAGTTGTGCGAAAAGAGTTCATGGTAATGGCTCTCCTTTGTTGGCAGTTGTGTTGGCTCGCAATTTGACAAGCTTCGTCCCAGTGGCAGCCGCGTCGATCATGACGAAGCGAGCAAGTCGTGCAGGCTGTACCTGACCAAGTCTCGGACGTCGTCGCGCCGTGCGACAGGTTGATGTTCGAGAATGATGGTGCGAATGGTATCACTCAGACGAACAAAATGATGGGGAGTCTGCGACTCGTTCAAGCCACGTTGCGTAGACGCTCATTCGAGCTGAACTTGCGGGGCTCGGATTTGCAATTGGGTTTTCGATTCTCTTCAGAACCAGGTGAAATCTTCTGCTTCTAAGAACTTGCCAGCCAACCGAGAACGGCGAGTAGCAAGGCGACTGTGATCACAATTGCAAGTTTGTTGGGATCGTGCCACCAGGCATTGGTCTTTGAGCGGCGTTTCACGGTCGCCGAAACACTGGTCAGTGTAGTCGGATCGGTGTCGAAGACTTCGCCTCGAAACTGCACGGTAGCTGCATCCTCGGGCAACGCGCTGAACTGTGATGCAATCGAGGTTTCGGAGAAGTTAGGATCGCTGATCTTCGACAGAAAATCATTGAGCTTGGTTTCCTCGGACGGGACCAGTACCGGCGCGATCTTCGCCACAGGTGCGGTCAAGCAACGTTGTAAGTCGGCAACGACCTGGGTCATTGAGGAGTACCGATCGGCTGAACGTTTCGCGACCATCTTGCGAAAAACCGATTCGAGTGCTGCGAGCAAAGGGCGATTGGCAGCAGAATCGACAGCCGGACGTTGGAGTTTGCGACTCTCCGTTTCCACGACTTCGACCAGTGACGGAATGGGGGCTTCGCGATGTCCGAGCAACCGCTTCATGACCGTGTCACCGGGATACGGAGCTCGGCCGGTCAGTAAATAAAACAGCGTACATCCCAGGCTGTAGACGTCACTGCGTGCGTCCGCCATCTTCGTGTCCTCGGCTTGTTCTGGCGACATGTAGTCGATTGTTCCTAGTACCGCGCCAGTCGAGGTCAATGTGGACTCGTGATTCGCCCCCATTGGATCTTCAATGCGAGCCAAGCCCAAATCGAGAATCTTCACGACACCATCTTTGCCGAGTAGCAAGTTGTGCGGCTTAATATCGCGATGGGTCACACCATTTTGATGAGCGAACTCCAATCCGCGTGCCGCCTGCAACACGTAATCTACTGCGCGGTCCACAGACAATGGCCCAGACCTCTTGATGATGGCGGAGAGGTCTTCGCCGTCCACGAACTGCATCACCAGAAAGCTAGTGTCGCCCACTTGATCGGCGTCGTAAGCCGTGACAATATTCGAGTGTTCGAGCCTAGCGACCGCTTGCACCTCCCGCTCGAAACGTTGCATCGCCCCACGAGTACTGAGCGCGGCGCTGGATATGATCTTGAGCGCGACCAGACGCCTCATGCGGCGATGCTCGGCCTTCAGCACGACCCCCATGCCCCCTTCGCCAATTTTGTCGAGCACGAGATAGTTCCCCAGCACCAGCGACTGCCCCTTGCCCATGTAGATTTCCAGGGCTTGATATGCCGTCAGCCGCTTACGCTTCACCAACTCGCGTGCGAGTTCCTCACCGTCTCGGGGAAGTTTGCCCTCAGGTAATTTGTCGAGCCACTCGCGCAACTCATCCGCCGTCATCACGCCGGACGACGTCAATCGTTGAGTGAATCGCTCGATTGTTAGCGGCATGGATGGATTCCTGGTGGCACGAAACGGGCGGTGATTCTAGCCACCTCCCAGAGTGCCGCCACGTCTCAAACGCACCAGGCGGTGACAAGCGGCCAACCGTAAGGACTTTAGTCAGACGCAGTGACAACGGGCAGTCACCACAAAAATCGAGGTTTCCAGACTTCGTGATAAGGTGGCCGAAGCCGTGAGCAAGCGACATCAACAGCCGGTTGGGTGCCACTTTTCTCGGCTTGATTGACTGGCCGACAACGAAATCTGCCGCCAGATCGATCGCATTCAGCACGCGGCTGGGAGGGATCTTGTCGTAATTCAAGGCCCGCCCCATTTTGAAATCGAGACCATTGCCGACCAGCACGAGCGGGATATTGTCGAGCGTGTGCGAGTTCCCTTTTCCCAGCTCGTTCGTCCACAAGATCGTCGTGTTGAGCGACGTCCCTGTTCTGTGAAGTCTATCATGGGTCGCCAGAATCGTTGCCTCGGCCAATCACGAGAAAGTCATAACCATGCCAGCATTCGGTGTCGGAGTTCTAGGAGCCACCGGGTACATCGCCACGCCGTATCGAGCCGAAATTCGCCAGTCCCCGGCGGATGCTCGCATCGTCGCGCTGTGTGCTCGCCGGCGTGACTTGCTGGAAGCGGCTGCCCAGCAGGATGACTCGCCCTTCATCACTAATGATTGGCGGCAGGTCGTCGAACATCCCAACGTGAACGTGGTGCTCGTCGCGACACCCGATGCGTTGCACCACGAGGCCGTCATGGCCTGTGCCTCAGCCGGCAAGCATGTCGTGTGCGAGAAACCGATCGGCATGAACGCCACCGAAGCAATCGAGATGTGGTCTGCGTACCGAGATCGCGGACTCGGACACTTCGTTCCATTCTGGACGCGGTATGTGCCCGTCTTTAGGCGCGCTCGCGAGATCGTCCGGTCCGGAACGCTCGGCGAGATACGAGCCGTCATCTATCGCTGGCACAATCCACGTCCGGCCTCGATGCCGTTCACTTGGCGTGACGATGCGGAGTTTTCAGCCGCCGGAAGTCTCGCCGATGTTGGCTCGCACGCCTACGACACGATCCGCTGGCTGCTCGGCCAAGAGGTCGTGCGCGTGTTGGTCCACGCGGATGTCATCTCTCCCGCCAAGCCCGATTTGGGAGCCGTCAATTTGGACGAAGCTCTGCGGTGGGGCGGCACACATTCCACCAACGAATCTCCGCAGCGTCGTCGTGGCACCGCCTTCGATTTCGCCGATGTGGCGTTCGTGCTCGACAACGGAGCCGTCGGTTCGCTGGTGCTGTCGCACGCGCCGTTCCTTCGCAAAGGCTTGGCTCCCGAACTCGAATTGCACGGTACCGAGGCGTCGCTGTCGCTGGACCGAATCGGCGGCCGACTGATGTTGGCTCACGCGGGAAATCCTCCCGAACTGCTGGAGACCGTGCCCGATCCCGGCTTCGGAAATCGGTTCGCTCGGCACGTCTTCCCCGCGCTGCGTGCTCGCATCGCCGGCGAACTGAGCGACCATCCCGGACTCGACGACGGCTGGGCCGTGCAATGCTTCACCGATGCCTGCGTCAACTCCGCACGCGAGGGAACCTGGGCGGCGCTGGGCAACTCAATTACTCGTCCATCCTGATTGACTGATTGACGAGTCATTCAAGCCTGAAGCGACAGCAACGCCGTGTCGATGACGACGGGTTCTTGCATTCGGTCACTCTCCCTGGCTGGCCGATCCCCGTGAGCCGAACACTGATGGCCGTTATGCCGTTTTTCGATTCCCAAAGAGAGGACTCATCAACGTCCGGTCTCGGCAATCTTCAGATACACCGCTCGCGCGGCTTCGAGCTGATCTTGCACATGCTTCCGCAATTCGTCGTTCGGCACGCGGTCGCGCAGACGCAGCGCGAGCGACAGGCGGTCGATCCGCTTCAGAAAGATCTCGGCATCCGCACGAGCTCCTGCCGGACTGCCGGCCACCTGCACGTAGATCGGGCTGGTGTGCGCGTCAACCGACCCGACCGGATGATCGAGATGCCCCGGCCCGGAGGCTCGCAAAGCCAACCAGCCGCTGCGGTCGAGCTTGATCGACTTCTCAAGCGTCGCCTGTTGCTTGCTGTCCGACAGCGGCACGGTGGCGACGACCTCGCCGTTGTAAATCACTTCGACCTTCGCCATCGGGAAGTGCGATTGAGCCTTCGCGTTGACAGTGAAATCGCGGGCCACATCCAGCTTGATCGTGTCGCCGAGTTGATGCGGACCGATGGAGAACTCCAGCATCGGGCCGTTCGTCACGAATGAGCGACCGGCACGCAGGCCATCGGTCCATTTGTCGTAAGTCAGCGGTCCATCCAGCTTGATGTAGACACGATCGCCACCCGGCAGATGGCTCGTCACGCGATTCAAAAACACGTCCGTGCCCGCCGAGGCCGGCAGTCGGAAGCCGCAGTTCAGCAGGCGATGCCACAACACAACCGTCCCGGCATACGACGCATTCAGGTCGAGTGTGTCGATCTTGCCCAGCGCGACATCAACCGGGATGCCTTTGCCCGTGTACGGGTCGTCCGGGTTCTGCGCGACGTGCGTGTAATTGACCAAGCCCTCTTGCCAGTGGGTGCGGTCGGCGATGTCGCTGTTGGTTGGGATGTCCCACGGGTTCGTGGTCTCCTTGAAGCCGGTCATGATCGGCTCGACGAGCTGCTTCAAATTCACCAGCGTTATGTGCCCCCAGATCGTGCTGCGGAACTCCTGATTCCAGAAGAGCAGCGTTTCGTCGGTCGAAAGCGGATCGAGCCGCCCGCGGAAATGCTCGCGGTCGAAGATGCCGTCAGTGTCCGAATTCGCCACGACGAAGTTGCACACCCGCAAGCCCTCGCCGGCGCACTGAGCCAGCATCGTCGCCGGCGAGTTGTACCACTGCCCGTAGCCGTAGTTCGCGTGGATGTGATTCTCGCCGGAGTACCAGCCGCGCGACGCGGGATCGGTCCAGCGATCGAGCTCCAGAGTCAGGTCGGTCACACCGTTGGCGGCCACCTCGAACTCGCGTGTCAGCGCCCGGAACTCCAGGCCGTGAAACGCGCGGACTTTGTACTTGCCAGCGGGCAACGTCCATTCGGCTGAATGCTCGCAATAGAAATGGCCGACATCGTTGAGCAGTCGGTACAGCGATCCCGGCGGCGCTGAAAGTTTCCCATCCGCCTGCACGACCGACAGCCGCGCGGTTGCCGGCTGGCCGTGATCCGTCACCTGGATCTTCACTCGCCCGGTCGGCCGGCCGAATTCGAGTCGCTCAACTCGCACGGCGTGATCGCTGCCGTCGGTCAAATCGCGAGCGACCAGCGACGTCGGGCCGCGCTGATTGTCGGTGAAGACCAGCCAGCGTCCGTCGCGCGAAACAGACGGCCGCTCTTCGTCCGCTTGACCGAACGTGAGCTTTCGCATCCGCGCGAGCGGTTCGGAATTCGGCACGAACCAGATGTCGTTGTGAGCTTGTCCGCCGCCGAGTTCGCTGACGACAAACAACCCCGCCCCGTCCGTCGCCCAGCACAAATCGTGAACGCGCGACGGAAACCGGAACAACTCTCCGGCTCACCGCCGCTGGTTGGCACTCGCCACACGTCGGCGCTGATGCCATCGTTGCCAGTCTGCTGGCCGGGTTGATCCAACGTCGTCGTGAACGCCAGCCATTTTCCATCGGCCGAAGCGGAGAATCGTCCCCAGTTCGATGTCGGTGCGACCGTCTTCGTGTCGCCGGTTTTCAGATTCACCCAAGCGTATCCCAGCGATTGCCCGTCGACTTTCAGCACGCCCAGCAGCCGCTCGTCATCGAGCCATTCCAGCTTCTGATAGAGCACTGTGCCAAGCACTTCGACTCGCTTTTTCAACGGCACGTCTTGTCCCGCTTTCGTGACGATTCGCAGATCGCCGCTGCCGAAGCGTGGCGAATTCACGAACGCGATCCGCTGCCCATCGGGAGACCACGCCGGCTCGATGTCGTAGCCGGCATCGTTCGTCAGCTTCATCATCACCCCGCCGGCTCGAGGCAGCGTCCACAACGCTCCTTGGTAGGAGACTGCGATCGTTTGCCCATCGGGCGAGATTCGCGGCTGCACGGCTCCGATCGCAGTCGTCGCAGTGAAATCTCGATTGGGTTCAGGACGTTGGACCGCAGCCAGCAGCCCTGCCAGCATCACGGTCGTGACAACAACCATAAACAAGCGTCGCATTGATTTCTCTCCAAGTCGGTGAGAGTCGTGTTCGAGTCTTTGCCCGAAACGTGTGCGTTTGTTCGTGTTTTGCGAACCGGAGAGCGTTAGCTCCCGGACTGTCTGGGAGCTAACGCTCTCCGGCTCGCCTGCTTGGTTGCGGCCGAAGGCCGCCTTAGGCAAGGACTTCGTTGACAACTTCACCGAATACGTCGGTCAGACGATAGTCGCGGCCGTGATGCGGGAAGGTGAGCCGTTCGTGGTCGAGCCCCAGCAGGTGCAGCATCGTGGCGTGCAGATCGTGCAGGTGAACTTTGCCCGCGACCGGGCGGAAGCCGAAGTCGTCGGTCTCGCCGTAAGTCAGGCCGG
>CAMDRI010000115.1 GCA_945906725.1 Candidatus Kuenenia stuttgartensis
CCGTACTTCGTGATGAAGACAAGCCCAGCGTCGGCGGCATCCTTCGCGGCCGGTCGCTTCGTGATTGCTTCGCGCACCGCCTTGACGGTATCTGGCCACAACGGGCAGCGTCTTTCAATCGCCGTCTTCGGTCGCGGGTAATCCACCCATCCCGATTCGAGGTTGATAGCAGACTTCGGCAGGTTCGCCAGATCGCTCTGCCCGAAACCAGTGTTCGCCGCGAGCAAGATCATCGCCTTCATCGGTTGCTCGGCCGTGTCGATGAGTCTTCGCAATTCAGCGGCCTCGAACATTCTCAGCGGCTTGGCTTGCCGTTCCTTGCGGAGCTTGCCCTTCGTTGGTGTTTTGAATCCAGGGCCGAATCGGATCGGTTGTTGAATCAACCCGGCGTCGTAGCCAAATTTGAACGTGATCCTCACGTTCCGCACCATGTTCGCGACGCTGACCAAGCCACGAGTTTTCGAGTACGCCGCTCGCAACCGCTCAAAGTCATCCGCTGCGAGGTCGGACACGAGCCGAGTCTTTCCAAAGGACTCACAGAGCCGTTCGCAAGTCGCGTGATAATCCGCGAACGTTCGCGGCGACAGTTCGCCGCTGTCCACCATCGACTTCTTTTGCGTCAGGAAACGATTTGCCAAGTCGCGAACCGTCAAACCCTCGCCTTGCACTCGCGGCGTTCGACCGGCTTGCAGATCATCCCGCTGTTCCAAATACTTCTTGAGGGCTGCGTCGGCATCCGTGCCGAAGTAGACCGTGCGTTGGCGAATCTTCTTGATCCATTGGCCGGTTGCGTGCAGTCGCAGCGGAAAGTCCTTGTATGGTTTCGTCGTCGGTTTCCTCTTTGCTGGTTTCCTTGGTGTCGCGGTTTGCGTCGGCATGGTGCATTCCCTTCGTTTCAGCGGTCGGGAGTAGTGTTGGGAGTAGTGCCATCCTAACCGCCTCTCTTTGGAATGCAATAATCATCGTAAATTGTGGCACCTGCGCCCGTAGCTCAGTTGGATAGAGCAACGGATTTCTAATCCGTAGGTCGGGGGTTCGAATCCCTCCGGGCGTGCTTTGCTGTCGAGGAATCTGCAATGTCTCGGTTGCTCGTGGTTGTTTGGGCGTTGAATACAGTCGTTGGGTTGAGTCTCGTGGCCGAGATCGCCACAGCCGACGAATCGCAGTTCGCGGAAGTGCCGGAAGTGGCCAACATCGAATTTGTGCCGGCGAAGAACGAAGAGACTGTACCGGTGCACTTTCGGCTGAAGCCGCATCGTTTTGAGGCGGAGGCGGAAGTTCTGCGGGAGAGCGGATCGCTGCGAACGATTTCCGTGACGTTTCCGTCGCCCATTGAAACCGCCGTGTCTGAGAACAACACCGTGTACGGCGAATACTTTCAGCCAGCCGGGGCAGGGCCATTTCCCGGAGTCGTCGTGCTGCACATTCTGGGTGGCGAGTTTCCGTTGTCGCAGACGGTGGCGAGTTCGCTGGCTCGGGCGAAGGTCGCGGCGTTGTTCATCAAGATGCCGTACTACGGCGAGCGTCGCAGCAAGGACTCGCCGCGGCGCATGATTTCGCGCAACCCGCGCGAGACGGCCGAAGGGATGACGCAGGCGGTGCTCGATGTTCGCCGGGCGGGAGCCTGGCTGGCGGCTCGGCCGGAAGTCGACAAGCAGCGACTGGGAGTCACCGGCATCAGTCTGGGAGGCATCATGTCTGCGCTGTCGGCGGCGGGTGAGCCGCGATTCCGCAAAGTTGCAATTTATCTCGGTGGCGGGAAGCTCGGCGAGAATTTGTGGGGCATGGAACATCGCGATGCCGAAGCCTTTCGCGCTGAATGGATCAAGGCCGGCGAATCGCGCGAGTCGTTCTTGAAGCTGCTCGAACCGGTCGATCCGGCAACTCACGGCCGGTTGCTCAAAGACCGCGATGTGCTGATGGTCAACGCCAAAAGCGACGAGATCATCCCACATGCCGCGACGATGGCGTTATGGAATTCGATCGGAACGAAGCCGGAGTTAGTTTGGCTCGATGCTGGTCACATCACCGCCGCTGCCTACTTGCCCGGCGAAATGGTCCGGCTGCAAAAGTTCTTCACCGCCTGGAACCCGTAGGCCAGCCTTTGCAAGGCTGGCATTCAGCGTGAAAGATGCCGCGAATTCGATGAGCGCATTCCTTGTGGCAAAGCTGTCGCCACGGAATGTCAGCCTTGGAAAGGCTGACCTACGTCACTTCAGCGGACGTCGCGCGGTGACCTGGAAGTTCGACACTTTCAGCTTGGTTTTTCCGCTTTGTTCGAGCACTGTGTCGCCTCGCTCGACGGCGAAGATTTCCCGGCGGTCGTTCCCCAAATCGTTGAGCCGTTGCGAGAGCAGCGTCGGCTCAACCGTCTCCGTATGATCCTCTCAGCGGCCAGATTTTGTTTCGACGTCCGAGTGAGCGGGGCGGCCGAAGAACGTCACCGCGAACACGAAGGCGGCCAATAAAGCCGCAAACGGCCAGATTCGATTCATGACAAGGCTCCTGTGAAGTGAGCGGCACGGCGTTAGCCGTCGGTCTTACAGGGATGCGGACACCGGCGGCTAGCGCCGTACCGCTCAGTCGGTTTTCAAACTCGCAACTGCTCTGACTGCTGATTTCCGAGGTCACGATACCGTTTCCGAATCGGCTCGACGACGTTGGAGATGAACGAATCGACTTGCTCCGGTGCTCGGCCAACGAAACGCTGGGCATTCAGCGCGCTGCCGAGATCAACCGTTGCAAAGGCAGCATCGGTCTTCAGCCGTTCCAGTAAATCGTTCGCACGGCCAAATTCTTTGACTTGTTGGGCGGCCGCTTGGCTGTGAACTCGAATGCGCTCGTGAAGTTCCTGGCGATCGCCGCCGGCTTGGACTCCAGCCATCAGGATTTCTTCGGTCGCCATAAACGGCAACTCCTCGCCGAGATGCTTTTCGATGACCTTCGGATACACGACCAAACCATCGACGATGTTGCGATACAAGATCAAGACCGCGTCGATCGCCAGGAATGCCTGCGGCAGCACGAGCCGCCGATTCGCGCTGTCGTCGAGAGTCCGTTCGAGCCACTGCGTCGCGACGGTCTGAGCGAGATTCACTGGCAAGTTCATCGCGAATCGAGCCAACGAGCACATCCGCTCGGACCGCATCGGGTTCCGTTTGTAGGCCATTGCGGACGAGCCGATTTGCTGCTTCTCGAACGGCTCTTCCAGTTCCTTACGGCTTTGCAGGATTCGCAAATCCGTTCCCGCTTTGTGAGCCGACTGCGCGATGCCGCTGAGTACGTCGAGCACCTGCGCATCGACCTTGCGCGAGTACGTTTGACCGGTGACGAAATAGGCCGCATCAAATCCCATCTTCTGCGAGACACGGCGATCGAGTTCTTCGATCTTGGCATGATCGCCATTGAACAGCGTCATGAACGACGCCTGCGTGCCGGTCGTGCCTTTCACGCCCCGGCATTTCAGCGCGGCCAGCCGATGTTCGATCTCAGCCAAGTCGAGCACGAGGTCGTAGCACCACAACGTCGCTCGCTTGCCGACGGTGGTCGGCTGAGCCGGCTGCAAGTGCGTGAAGCCGAGACATGGGAGTTCCCGGTACTGCGCCGCAAACTTGGCCAATTCATCGATGACCGCCACGAGCTTGGCTTGCACAAGCTGCAATGCCTCGCGCATCAGGATCAGGTCGGTGTTGTCGGTGACGTAGCAGCTTGTGGCGCCGAGATGGATAATTCCGCGTGCCGACGGGCAGCGATCCCCGTAGGTGTGGACGTGAGCCATCACGTCGTGCCGCAGTTCCTTCTCGTACTTCGCAGCGAGCGTGAAGTCGATGTCGTCAGTCGCTGATCGCAACTCGTTAATTTGAGCTTCAGAAATCTCGATACCGAGCTCTCGTTCCGCCTCCGCCAGCGCGACCCACAGCCGCCGCCAGGTGGAGTGCTTGCGTTGCTCGGACCACAACTCGGCCATCGGTTTGGAGGCGTAGCGTTTGGTGAGCGGGTTTTCGTAAATGTCGTGACTCATTCCTGCCTTTCGTTTTTGAACCACAAAGGCATGAAGGCACAAAGTTCGGAACCCTTCTCGTTGTGCCTTCGTACCTTTGTGGTGAATCTCGCGTTTTTCCTGACTGACAGAATAGCGGGGTGTGCCGTATGCGGTCGAACTCACGGAGCTTGCAAACGTGGCACAGCCGGGTAATGTCATCGCTCCCACTGAAGGAGTATCACCATGAATTGCCTGTCTCGAAGTTTTCGTGCTGTTTGGTGGGCCTTGCCCACCCTGCTTTTGGGCGTTGCGGTCGCGGCCGAGAAGTCTGCTCCACCGCTGGGCCTTCCTGCTGCGCCAGTTCCGGCCGACAATGTAATGACGCCGGAGAAGATCGTTCTCGGCAAGCAGCTGTACTTTGATGGCCGCCTCTCGGCCGACAACAAAGTGAGCTGCGCGAGCTGCCACGATCCGGCCAAAGGTTTTTCCAACGGCGAACAATTCGCCACCGGAGTCGAAGGCAAAAAGGGAGGCCGCTCGGCCCCGACGGTCATCAACACGGCGTATGGCACGCTGCAATTCTGGGACGGCCGTGCGAAGACGCTGGAGGATCAAGCCCTCGGCCCGATCCAGAATCCGATCGAGATGAACATGACGCTCGATGCGGTTATCAAAAAGCTGAACGGCATCGAGGGCTACAAGACGCAGTTCAAGAAAGTCTTTGGCACCGACGTCACTTCCGACGGCATCGCGAAGGCGATTGCCGCTTACGAGCGGACGGTCATCTCTGGAAACGCGCCGTATGACAAATTCAAAGCAGGCGACACGAAGGCGTTGTCGGAAGCCGCTCAGCGAGGACAAAAACTGTTCTTCGGGAAGGCTCACTGTTCGGCGTGTCACGCGGGGCCGAACTTCTCGGACAACTCATTCCACAACGTCGGCGTCGGCATGGGCAAGAAGGACTTCGACAAAGGCCGAGCGGAAATCAGCAAGCTCTCCGGCGACACCGGCGCGTTCAAAACGCCGACGCTGCGTGAGATCGCCAAGTCCGGCCCGTATTTCCACGACGGCAGCGCGAAGACTCTGGAAGAGGTCGTTGATCACTATGCCAAAGGAGGCACCCCCAACGAGTGGCTCGACGAAGAAATCTTCAACATCAAGATCGCCCCGACGGAGAAGGCCGACTTGGTGAAGTTCCTGACCGAAGGACTCAGCAGTTCTGACTACCCGGACCACAAGGCTCCGGAGTTGCCGAAATGAATTCGGAAGTGGGATGGTGGAAGTCGGAATAAACTCCGCTCTGCTTTTCCCCCTTCCGCCCTCCGAATTCCGACTTCCCTTAACCAAAAGGAAATTTTCATGTTTCGATCAATGGTGTTTTTGTTGTGTGGTTCGATCGCTCTAACGGCGGTCGCTCAAGAGGCGAAGCCGACGGCGGTGCTGAGCGGCCTCAATAATCCGTGCGGCGTGGCGGTGCAGGGGGCGACGGGGTATGTCTTCATCGCCGATCACAAGGGCGTGCATCGGCTCGATCCAAAGAGCGGCAAGGCTCATATCGAGATCAGCGGGTTCCCGACTGACATCTACGGCAAAGGGCCGAAGTACAACATCGGACCTCTCGGCTTGGCGTTTTGGGACGACGAGCACTTGATCGTCGGCGACGGTAGCCGACCGGACGGTGAGGAACTGGTCCGCATCTACAAGGTCGGCAAAGAGGCGGCTCACAAAGATCACGAGCCGATCAAAGAGGACGCCGCCGTCGCGACGCTCGGCCCGATCAAGGCCAGCGAAGAATCGGCCAAGGGTGAAGGCAACTTCTACGGCATCGCCACGAACGGCAAGTCGATCTTCATCACCTGCAACGGCGACGACACCAAAGGCTGGATCGCCAAGAGCACCGCCGCGGCCGGCAAGCCGGGTGCCTTGAAGTTGTCGATCGCCACCAAGGTCGCCACTGAAGTCGATGCTCCGGTGCCTGTCATTTTCTCGCTGGACGGCAAGGATCTCGTTGTCGGCCAAATGGGGGAGGTCTCGACGCCGCCGGGCGACAGCCTGCTGTCGATTTACGATCCGGAAACCGGCAAGCTCAAGAAGAACTACAAGACCGGCCTGAACGACATCGCCGGCCTGGCCTACAGCCCGAAGACCAAGAAGCTGTACGCGACCGATTACTCGTGGAGCGCTCCGAAAGCGGGCGGCTTGTTCCGCCTGGACATCACCGGCGACACGATCAAAGCGGTGAAGATCGCCAGTCTCGACAAGCCGACTGCATGCGCGTTTGACAAGAACGGAGTGCTGTACGTCGCCGTGTTCGGTACCGTTGCCGAAGGGAGCGACAAACCGGCGGGATCACTCGTGAAGTTTGATTCCGGCCTGTAACGCTTCTGGCTGAGGTCAATCTGGCCTCTGGCGATCGTTGATCGCCAGAGGCTTTTTCCTGCGCCTGGCAACGAGGTGACATCATGCGGATTTTCTTTGCGACCGTTTGCGTTTGTGGTTGGCTGTTGGACTCGGCGGCATCGGCTCAGTCGGTCGGTCCGTCGAATGGGACACTGCTGATCGTCGGCGGTGGGCGGATGGGAAAAGAAATCGTCCAAGAGTTCATCGACCGAGCCGGCGGGATCGAGGCGCCGTTCGTGCTTGTCCCGGGAGCAAATACTGGCGAGGACTGGGATGAGAAATACGTGGCGAAAAGTTTTCTGGCTCGTGCGGGGGCGAAAGACATCACGGTCCTGCACACACGCGATCGAGCGATCGCTGATTCCGACGCATTCATTGCTCCGCTGCGACGCGCGAAGGGCGTCTGGATCGATGGCGGCCGACAATGGCGCCTGGCAGATTCGTATCTTGGCACGCGGGTGCATTGCGAGCTGTTCTGCGTGTTGCGTCGCGGCGGAGTGATCGGTGGCAGTTCGGCGGGGGCGACGATTCAAGGGTCGTATCTGGTGCGCGGCGCTCCCGAAGGGAACACGGTCATGATGGCGAAGGGGCACGAGTCTGGATTCGGCTTCATGGCCTGCACGGCAATCGACCAGCATGTGATCGCTCGCAAGCGGGAGAATGATCTCGCCGAAGTACTCGACACGTATCCGGGACTGCTGGGCATCGGCATCGACGAAGGGACGGCGATCGTCGTCACCGGCCGTCGCTTCAAAGTGATCGGCGCGAGCCAGGTCGTGATTCATGATCGCTACTGGCCGAAGGCGGCCGATCAAAAATACGAACTACTCTCTCCCGGCGACGAGTTCGATTTGTGCTGCCGCCGGAAGGTGGCAGCGAAGTAGAGATTGATGATTGGCGATTTCCAATAGACAATGACGAATTGCCAATCATCAATCACCAATTTGAGAAGGCACTCCATGCCCAAGCGATACTGCATGCCGGACCCGACGGCGGCGTTGACGGACGAGATCATTTTGCAGCACGTCGATCGTGGCAGTCGAGTTGTCGACTTGGGCTGCGGCGATGGCCGGTTGCTGGCGCGGTTGCGCGACGAGCATGGCTGCAACGTTCAAGGCGTCGACCTCGACGCCGAGCATCTGTTGGGGGCGATCGAACGGGGTGTGCCTGCGGTCAAAGCGAATCTCGATCAAGGGTTGTCCGAAGTTCCGAATCAGTCGTTCGACTTCGCGGTGCTCAGCCAGACGTTGCAGCAGGTGCAACGTCCGCAGTTCGTCCTGGAAGAAATGCTGCGAGTGGCTCGGCGCGGGTTGGTGGTCGTACCGAACTTCGGCTACTGGCAGGTGCGGCTGCAGGTGCTCTGGCAGGGCCGGGCACCGATCACCGAATCGCTCCCCTACGAGTGGTACAACAGCCCGAACATCCATTTCATGACGCTCCGCGACTTCCGCGGTCTGTGCGAAAAGCAGAATATCCGCATCATTCGCGAGCTGCCGATCATCCGACGCCGAGCCGTCCCCGAAGCCTGGGGAGCCAACCTGCGAGCCGAAAGTGCCCTTTACGTTTTGGAGCGGCTGGGGGTATGAGGAATTCGGAGCGGGGAATTCGGAAGGCGGAATGGTTTGGATTTCCTACCAATTTCCGACTTCCCCATTACGACTTCCGACTTCTGGCAAGCCATGCACATCTCCGCCGAACTTCTGAAACAGCTTTCTGAATTCTCGACGCCTGTGATCCTGTGTGCATTCATCGGGCACTTGGTCGTGTTCGTGATGCTCTGGATGGCGTATCGGCACAGCCTGCGAGCGATTGCGCAGACACTCGATGATTTCACGCGCGGCCTGCGACATCGCAGCGTGCTAGATCGCAGCCTGCCGCTGTCCGATCAGATCGAAGCGTTTTTGACCGACGTGAAGGACGCCTTAGACATCCCCGCTCGATCCGCCGAGCGGCAGGAGTTGGCGATTCGCATGAGCATTCTCGACGAGAAACGCCGCTACCTCCACGCGATGCGATTTGAGACGATTTACAACGTCTGGCGGTCAATGATCGAGGCGTATCCGATGGCGGGGATTCTCGGCACGGTGCTGGCGATTGGAGCGGCGCTGCAAGCAGACAATCAGAACGGCAGCACGACGGTCAACGCGATCGTTCACAATTTTGGCGAGTCGATTTGGTCCACGTTCAGCGCGCTGGCGGCGGCCGTAGTGTTGATCTTCCTGAATAGCTGGATCGAGCCGGCGTTCGTGAGGCTCTCGGAAAATCGCGAGCATGTTCGCGATATGGTCGCGCGGGCGAAACGTGAATTGGCCATGTCGGCGACGAGCGGGTCCAATGCTGGCTCGTGAAGTGACGCGGAATTTCAAGCTGCTCGTCTTAATGAGGTGGGTTGAATTCCTGCCCCACCGTGCTTCGCGGCCCACGAGCAGCAACAGCCGACATGGCTTTCGGCGGCTCGAATCGCCAGACGCTGCCACTCGGTTGCGGAAAGTGCGACGTGAGGAACACGGAGCGACGCGACCAGGAACTCGCCGTAGTGGCGGTGCAGGTGCAACCAATCGTTGGCAATCGTTGAAAGCTCGCAGTCGGCGAAGTGCGAGACACGGCATGTTCCCGGGAAAAATGACAGATGTCGCGCGAAACAGGAGACTTCGTGAGATTCGCACTCCGAGCGGCGACTGTTGTCGCGATGGACCACAAACGTGAACCAGCCGTTCGGGCGAAGATGCTGCAACAGTTTGGCGGTCGCCAGGAAGCTCGACGGGCAAAACAGATTGCCGTCATAGGTCGTCAAGTGCCGGACGACGATCAGGTTCTGCGGTTCGTCGTTGCCGATGTGCTCCAGTGACTGTTCAGCCGGGAACGAGATCAATTGGAAGTCGGAACGCGGTTCGTGCTCGGCCGCCCAGGAGACGTTTTCCGGGGACTCGTCGAGCCCCTCGGCGTCCATTCCCAATTCATCGAAGAAATGGACCAGCTCACCGTGTCCGCAGCCGACCACGAGCACGCGTGAACCCATGCCGACCTGGTGCGCGAACAGCAAATGACGGACGACCGCGCGCGGCAACGGTGCTGACGAAACCGCTGAACCTAGCAGACGTGTCCAACCCATGATGGCCTTCCTGGCAACCGCGAGGCAGGCCTCTTGCCTGCCATAATTGATGCCGAATGGAACGAGAAAAGACGCCGCGCTGATGCTTTCAGGCAGACGCGGGGTTTGTAGTCGTGCTTCAAAGAATCGGTCAATTGGGATTGGCTTGTCAAATCAACATCGCAGTCTCACCGAGGCGATCACGCCCCTTCTCCCATTCGGAGAAGGTGGCAGTGGATCGGATGAGGGAATCGATGACGGTTGGCCGTCAAAGACGATCGTCTCCCTTGCCCGGTTCTCGATAAAGCCAGCTCACGTTCTGCGAGCCGAACGCGACGATTCGGTGACACCAGTTGTGACGGTGACAGCTCGAGTGGTTCTCGAAACACTACTCGGCAGCGATGGTGACGAGACGCTCAAACGACGCGCTCAATGGACAAGGGGGGCCAAGATTTGTTGGCCGACAACGAATGAGTCGGCATGCCGGTGTCTGGTGATGGTTCAATTCTCCTCCGTTGCTCATTCGGAGCGACAAGGGTGAGGGAGCCAACGGATCATCGAGTCCCACATCCGGCCTTCGGCCACTTTCTCCCAGGGGGAGAAGGGTTGAATTGGTGCCACTCTGTACGATCCAGTCTGCGTTTGGGCCCAACTTGCCGGGGTGGTGGGTCGCTCCTAAGATACGCCCCCTTTCGCGGTCGGAATCGTGAGCGGAACGCCTTTCGTGGCTTAGGGTCAGAGCGTTCGGAAGTCACGTTGGCAGCGGCAACATTTTGAGAACTGACATGGATTTTGTGAGTGCAGCAATGCTGTTGGCCGATGCCAATGGCGCCGCTCCAGCGGCATCGGGGTTGACGTCAATGCTGATGCCGATGGTGCTGATCGTTTTCGTGTGGTACTTCCTGATCCTGCGGCCGCAAGGCCGAGAACGCAAGACACGCGAACAACAACTCTCCAACTTGAAGCGAAACGACCGCGTCGTGACGTACTCTGGGATCATCGGCACGATCACAAGCTTCTCAGACGACAACAAGGAAGTCACGCTGCGTGTGGACGACAACGTCAAGCTGCGATTCTTGCGGAGCGCGATTCAGGGGCCGTTGGCCGATGCGCCCGCTGCGGACGCAACCAAGCCGGCGGGAAGCTGACAGGATAATGGAATTGAGAATGTGGTGCAGGCGGCTCGCCTGTACCGGTACGAGTGAGTCACTTGTGCGAAACGAACAGCGCTGGCCAGCCGCCTGCGAGACCGAACCAGTGCAGGCGAGCCGCCCGCACCACAAGATTTTCGGGGATTAGACTCGATGAACGATTTTACGATGGGACTATCACTGTTGGCGGATGCCGCCGACAAAGCCGTTGCGAACACACCGGAGGTGGCCGATATCGGCTTCCGGTTGCTGATGCTGATTGTGTTGTGCTTGCTGCCGTTTGTGGTTGGAGCATTTCTGGCTCGCGCGCTGCGGCTGAAGGAATTCTCGAACCGCATCGGCACGGTGCTGTTTGCCGTCACGGTGGGGTTGGCTCCGTTTGGCTATCACATCATCCAGGCCGGCGACATTGGCGCTTGGAAGGACGCACTCCGTTGGGGCATCGACCTCGCGGGCGGCACGAATCTGATCTATCAGATCGAAACTACGAAGGCCGCAGAGGAAGGAAAAGATATTCCCAAAGCGGTTGACCAGATGGTCAGCACGGTCGCCAAGCGCATCAATCCGTCGGGCACGGAAGAGGTCACGATCCGAAAAGTTGGCCAGGACCGAATCGAGATCATCATTCCCGGAGCGGATCAAGGTGTCGTGGCGGAAAAGAAAGCCGCGATGACTCGGCTGGGCAGCTTGGAGTTTGGCATCATTGCCAATCAAGAAGATCATCGTGGTCCGATCGCGGCCGCGCGTAGGCTGCCCGACGATCAGGACAACTACTTGGAAGATAAACAGATCGTCGCCGTCTGGCGAGAACTTGCCGAGAAGGGGGACGCGCCGTCTTCAGCAGCCACTCGCGTAGTGACTCGCAAGAACCGCAAGGGGGAAGACAAAACCGTCACGCAAGTGCTCGTCATGCAGGAACCGGAAGAGGATACCGTCACGGGTGACTTCCTCCGCCGTGCGTCCACCGGGATGGCCGAAGATGCCTCGGCGTGCGTCAACTTTTCGTTCGACACAGAAGGTGCGATGCGATTTTTTCGGTTGACCGACCGCAATAAACCGACGTCCGACGGCCGCAAGCGTCAATTGGCGATCATTCTCGACGGCCAAGTCCACTCGGCTCCAAATTTGAAAGGTGCGATTCGCGACAGTGGCCAGATCACTGGCAACTTTACTAACGAGGAATTGAAAAAACTGGTCGATGTGCTGAACGCCGGCGCTTTGCAATTGCCGATCAACCCAACCCCGATCAGCGAGTTCTCGATCAGTCCTTTGCTGGGAGCGGACGTGCAACGCAAAGGGATTCTGGCGTTGTGGGTGTCGTCCCTGGCCGTGTTTCTTTTCATGGCGATTTACTATCGGTTCAGCGGTTTGGTCGCGGACGTCTCACTGTTGCTCAATCTCGTGCTCACGCTGGGCGTGATGGTGATTTGCAACGCGACGTTCACGCTCCCTGGACTGGCTGGCATGGTGCTGGGGCTGGGCATGTCGGTCGATGCGAACGTGCTGATCTACGAACGCATGCGTGAAGAAATGGAACGCGGCAGTAGCTTGCGGATGGAAATTCAGAACGGCTTCAGCAAAGCCTTTTCCGCGATTTGGGATTCCAACGTCACGACGCTCATTGCCGCCGTCGTGCTCTACATGATCGGCACCGATCAAATCAAAGGCTTCGCGGTGACACTCTTCATCGGCATCTGCATGAGCAATTTCTCGGCCCTGTACTTCGGGCACCTGGTCTTCGATATCGCCGAACGCAAGCGTTGGATCACAAAACTGAACATGATGAAAGTCATCGGCGTTCCAAAATTTGACTTCATCGGCAAACTGAAAGCCGCCGTCACCTTCTCCGTTAGTTTTATTGTGCTTGGCTTGGCGCTGCTTTTGGCTCGTGGCTCCGACAGCTTGGACATCGACCTCAGCGGCGGTTCGAGCGTGACGTTTCAGTTCGTGAAAGACCAACAGATCGACGACGTGCGCGGCAAGTTGCAAAAGACATTCGACTCGATGTCCTTGGAAAGACTCGCGGTGTCTGGGGAGTCGGCCATCGGAGAACGCGGAGTGCAGTACCGGCTCCGCACGAAGGAGCAGAACTTCCAGAAAATTCGCGATGGGATCGCCTCGACCTTTGCTGACCCGAATTACGAGTTGAAGAAGGTCGCAGTAGGCGTCAAGACTCTCCCAAAGAGAGCTGCCAAGACGACGTCGTTGCGACTGCCGGAGGCTCGAATCTTCGGAGGCTCGGGGCAAGACGAAGTGAAGGCCGAATCTTCCGAGAAGAAGGAAGCCAAGCCCGACGAAGCCAAGAAGCCCGCCTCCGACGACGAGCCAAAGAAGGCTGAGAAGCCTGCGGAGAAGACCTCCGGGGACAACCCCGCCGCGAAAGCGGAAGAGAAGCCGGCTGAGGAGGACAAGGCCGCCGAAAAGAAATCAGAGACACCTGCCACCACGACGAAGCCCGGTGACGATTCTCCGAAATCGAATGATACGTCTGCTGATGAGTTGGACAGCGCCGCTCCGATTGATCCCTTCGCCGATGCGACTCAAACCGAGCTGACATTCAGCAGCGAAATCTCCACCTCGACCGCGACCGACTATTTGCTAAGCGAACTCCGCAAGCTCAACAAAGCCTATGCTGACACTAACCCAAATGCCTTGTTCCGCATCACCGGGACGGCTGGCTCCGGCTTGACGGCGGCCGAAAACAAAGCCAAGACCTACAACAAGATGCTAGTCGAAGCTCGATCGATCATCAGCGAAACCGAACTGACCCAAGCTCTGACGGCGATGGAGTCCACTTTGAAAGACACGCCGATCTTTGAGGAGGTCAGCAACTTCGCGTCGTCCGTCGCCGAAGACATGCGCTACCTGGCCATTCTCGCGCTGCTAGCCAGCGGTGTCGCCACCGTCACCTATCTGTGGTTCCGCTTTACGAAGGCGGACTTCGGCATCGCGGCCGTCGTCGCCGTGTTCCACGATGTGTTCTTCACAATGGCGTGCTTGCCAATGGCCTACTACCTCTCGATGACTCCGCTGGGACCGCTTCTCGGCCTGGAAGACTTCAAGCTCAACCTGTCGATCGTGGCCGCGCTCTTGACGATCGTCGGATACTCGCTGAACGACACGATCGTGATTTTTGACCGCATCCGTGAAATCCGTGGCCGCAATCCGCAGCTCACTCTGGAGATGGTCAATGACAGCGTGAACCAAACGCTTTCACGCACGATCCTGACCGCGGTGATCGTGTTTATCACGGTCGTCATTTTGTATTCCATCGGCGGCGAAGGTATTCACGCCTTCGCGTTCTGCATGCTGATTGGCACATTGGTCGGCTGCTACAGCACGATCTATATCGCCAGCCCGCTGCTGCTGTGGATGTGGAACCGCGAACAAAAACAACGCGCGGCTGGGCGGCTGTAACGTATCGGCATTCCACAAATTAACCCGAAGCTTTCGCCCTCGCTGAGGCTTCGGGTTCTATTTTGGTTCAGTTCTTTTGCCACGTCGCGCGGAAGCGGCCGCGGACGGCGTCCCAGAGGGCGGCGACTGTCGTGGCGTTGAGAGCCACGAACATCAACTGTGTTCTGAACTGCACGGAATGGCCGGCTTGCTGGAAGCACCAGCCGATCAGTGCGGAGACGTCGAACGCAGCATGCCACGTCAGCAACACGGCGTAGAACGGATGGTGGTTCGCCAGCAGAGGATTCGCGATCGCAGCCGCGGCCTGCATGGAGGATGACTACATCATCCAGGATCGTTTGCGGCGGGATAGGTCGAAACAGCGAGTATCGTGGCGTGTACAAGGCATCTCGGCCCGCGTCCGCCACACGTCGAGAAACGAACGGGATGTGACCACACGCACGTCGTGCTCGGCCGCGAGAGCTCGGCACAGTTCCAAGTTGAACGTGCCGGTGACGCGAGCCGTCCCGTGCGGAAAGATCGAACTGAGGTAGAGAAGTCGCATGAGAGGGTCATTGGTCATTCCCAAAAATAGCAAATGACCAACGATCGATCACTTCACGAAAAGTTCCTTGTACAGAGCTTCGTATCTGCGGATCATTTTCCGGATTTCAAAGTGCTGCTCGACCCGCAGACGGCCGAGCGTGCCCATTACGTTTCACAAGTCGCATTCGGCACACAGATCGACGATCGCGCGGGCCAACGCCGCAGCATTATCAGTCGGTGCAAGTCGACCAGTTTGACGGCCGAGCACGATTTCGAGGTTGCCACCGGCCGCGATGGTCATGACTGGAACTCCGACGGATATCCCTTCCAGCAGCGTCAACGAGAGACCTTCACTCAGCGACGAAGAAACGAAGAAACCGGATTCGTCCAGAAGATTCGGGACGTCGCGCCGCTCACCGAGCAGTTCGACATGCGAACGGAGGTTGAGTTCGCCGATCAGCGATTCGAGTTTCGCTCGTTCGGGTTCCGCGCAGACAATAGGGCGAGCAAAGTTAGGTCACGTCCGGTTCGTGCGCGGACGGAGGCGACGAGAGTCGATGGTTTTCGCCGACGCCACGACCAGCACGATCGGTGCAATCGGTTCCCGACGCTCGTGGGGCATGTTGAAAACCTGCCGACCGATGGTGACGACGGACGTTTCGACCCGCCATCGTGTTCCGATCACTCCGCTCCATCGGCGGTCAGTCGAGAGGGCACTAACATACCCGCCAACCCAACCTCGGCGAAGACCGGTTTCGCCAACTACAAGACTCCCGACCCCTTCACTCAAAACCGCAAAGGAGCCAACTCATGGCCGTCGAAATCGACATCGTTTACGAAGGACAACTCCGCTGTGCGGCGACGCACGGCCCCTCGCGCGCGACGCTGGCAACCGACGCACCCGTGGACAACCACGGCAAGGGGGAGAGCTTCTCGCCCACCGATCTCGTGGCGACGGCGCTCGGCACCTGCGTGATGACAATCATGGGCATCGTCGCCGAGCGGAATCAAATCGACCTGATCGGCACGCGCATCCACGTCACGAAAGACATGGTCCAGCAACCGATCCGCCGCATCGGTCGGTTGCCAGTCACGGTGACGATTTCCGCCGACAAAGCCGCAAAGGTTTCCGCCGCCGATCGCACGAAACTCGAAACGGCCGCGAGACATTGTCCGGTGCATCAGAGTCTGCATCCCGACATCGACTCGCCGATCGAGTTCGTGTGGCAAAGCTGAATCAGGTCACACTCGGAAAAGCGCAAAGCAACCGATTCGCCAGCGACACGAAAGTCGCGACCTCCAAAGTCTCGGCCCGGACGTCTGGTTTCAGTCCAAGCTCCGCCAGCACGCCGTCGATCACCTCACGATCCAGTCGGCCTTTGAAGTGCGAACCGAGGACCACTCGCAGGTGCTTGCGTCGTTGCGTGAAAACTCCACGGACCAGTTCGTGGAAGAACGCTCGGTCGGTAATCAAGGCTCGACGTTCTCGGTCGGGGCGGATACTGAGGATTGCCGAATCGACATCCGGCCGAGGCCAGAAGACCTGCGGGCCAAGTTTCTTCAACAGTTTGATCTGGCACTGCGACTGCAACCAGACCGACAACGCTCCGAAATTGCTGCCCGCTTTCGGCTGAGCCGCCATCCGCTGCGCCAGCTCCAACTGAATCGTCACGACCATCCCCACCCATGGCAGTTCGCTGGCGACCAGGTTTGAGATGATCGGTGTCGCCACGTCGTACGGCAGATTGGCGACCAGCTTCAACTTGCGCTCCGGATCGACTCTCAGCTTTTCTTCGACGACGGCAATCACATCCGGGTTGAGTTGGTTCTTGCTCTTGAGAGCATCGGCATTGATGAGTGTCACGTTCCGTAGCCCGTCGAGCATCTGCTGCGCGAGTCCGAAGACTTTCTCGTCGTACTCGACGGTCACGACATCGGCGGCTTCGCGAGCTAGAAACGTCGTCAACCCTCCGGTTCCCGTGCCGACCTCCAGCACGACGTCATCTGGCCCGATGAAGGCTTGGTCGGCGACATACTGGACGATATTGAGGTCGATCAGAAAGTTCTGACCGAGATCGCCGCGCGGGAAAAACCCATGCTGAGCAAACAGCTTCGTCAAATGCGTGCGCGTCTGACGCTCGGCCGAGTTCATCGCGACGCCCCACTTGGCGTTGCAAATGCCAGCAACTTCGCGACGTACTTTGCCAGCACGTCGGTTTCGATGTTGACCTCATCACCGATCTTTCGTCGGCCGAGCGTCGTGACCGCCAGCGTGTGCGGGATCAGCATGACTTGAAAGCTCGTGGCTGTGATTTGCACGAGAGTCAAGCTGACGCCATCGACGGCGACCGAGCCTTTCTCGACCATTTTAGTAGAGAGTGACGCCGGCACCTCAATCGTGTAGTCGGCGAATTCTGTTCGCGGGTCGATCGCAGCGACACGCCCGATTCCGTCGACGTGCCCCTGCACGATGTGCCCGCCGAAGCGGCCATCCGCCGGCATGGCTCGTTCGAGATTCACTGCGTCGCCGACTCGCAGTCGGCCGAGGTTCGTTTTCGCGAGAGTCTCGTGTCCGGCTTGAAAACTCCACAGCACGCCATTAGCTGCGACAACTGTCAAACAGCAGCCGTTGATCGCAATACTTTCGCCGAGACGATTGTCGGGCGACGCGCTTTCGAGAAAGTTCTCCGGCACCTCGACGACGACGCGTTTCGCGTCGCCTTCATCGGCGAGCGATCGTACCGTCCCCAAGCTCTCGACCAATCCGGTGAACATCAGGCATCATCCATATCTTCGTGATCGCCATTCGCATCGGCCGTGGTCGGTGCCTCTGGCTTCCAGGCGATTCCCGTCGATGGGCTGGCGGTTGCCGCGACTGGCTGCGGATGGCCTCGGTGCCACCAGCGCATGACCGATTCGTTCCAAAGTGCTCTCAGCGGTGCGCCAAAAGCAAACCAGCAGCAGAACAACGGCAACGATACCTGCGGCATCACAAACATCACGGCCAGCGCGAAGACGATCTGGATCAAATGCTGCCGAGGACGCCGGCCACGAATCAGTCGATTGAAGAGATGCGTGTAACGAATTCGCGAGACCATCAAGCACGCGACCGCCAACGTGATGAACGG
>CAMDRI010000116.1 GCA_945906725.1 Candidatus Kuenenia stuttgartensis
AACGGGCGATGTTGCGGCAACCCTCGACCGACATCGGCTTGATGCTGACGCCCGTCGTTTGCAGTCCGGTGCCGATCTTCTTGCCCGTCGCGATCGAATTGATGAACTGAATCAGCTCCGTCGTCTTGGGCTGACCCGCTTGGAACTCCACGCCGGCGTAGAGGTCTTCGGTGTTCTCGCGGACGATGACCAGATCGACTTTGGTCTCTTCAAAGTAGGACCGCACGCCCTTGTACGTCTTGCACGGCCGCACGCAGGCATACAGGCCCAGCTCTTGCCGCAGCGCCACGTTGACCGAACGGAATCCCTTGCCGATCGGCGTCGTGATCGGAGCCTTCAGCCCGATTTGATTGGCTCGAATAGATTTGAAGACCGATTCGGGAATCTTGCCTTGTGCCTCAATCACTTCGATGCCGCACTCCTGCACGTCCCAGTGAATTTTGACTCCCGTGGCATCCACACACTTGCGTGTCGCTTCGGCGAGGTCCGGACCAGTTCCATCTCCAGGGATCAGCGTGACGTTGTACATGCGAGCCTCGATCTCTTTCTGACATAAGCCGTAGTGATTGATGCGCGGCAAGCGGTGCCGCGAGAGCCAGCGGAAACTATCAGACACCCCACAAGCGGGCAAGGAACGGAAAACGACGTCACCGCTCCCCAAGCGTGAGGATTGTTTCCACAGCAAGGCAGAATACATTGCCGCTCCAGTCGAACCCTGTTTGTCCTCTTGGAATGAAGGGTGCCGCAATGCTGCGAAAATTTCTCCGTTCTCGTTCCCGTTCTCGTTCCCGCTTCTGGCAAGGTCGCGTGGCCGAGGTTCAAACCTGCGAGCCGCGTCTGCTGCCCGCCGGAACCGTGCTGGTCACGTTCGTGAGCAATACGCTGACCATTACAGGGGACAACAAGGCCAATGACATCGCTGTCACCGTGGGGGCTACGGGCGCGATCACGATCACCGGATCCGCCGCAGATCCGGAAGAATTCGGGAGCAAGGACACGAAGATCCGTTTCGGCGGGACGGTTCGTGACGGGGGAGAGACCGTCACATTGCCCACGCCGACGGCGGCAGTGGGGATCATCGTCAACCTCAAAGCCGGACGCGATCACTTGTCCTTGAGCGTGGCGGACGACTTGGGCACGCTGCCATTCAAAAATTTGGCGGTCGATCTAGGTGACGAGGATGACTTCGCCGGAATCGCAGTTGGCTTCGGGACCACCTTGAACTTCTCGGACATTGTCAGCATTTCGACGGGGGAAGGTGAGGATGTCCTCTATTTTGACATCAACGGCACGGTCAACATCACCAAGGCGCTCACAATCAATGGTGGGGCCGACAGCGATGGAATCTTCTTGTCCGTGAATGGGGCGCTGACCGCCAAAGCGGCGACGAGTTTTCTGACAGGGGATGGCGACGATCGTTTTGTAATCAACGGAGAAGGCCATGCCACGTTTGAAAACACGCTGAACGTGAACACTGGGGAAGACTCCGATTCCGTCGATTTCAATTTGGAGCAGGGCTTGATTGCGAAAGCCGCGGTCACCATCACCACCGCCGATGGCGATGACCGTGTGCAATTCCTCAACGAAAGAGCCACACTGGATTTCCAAAAGGGCCTCACCGCCGACTTGGGAACTGGAGACGATCACTTCGCCCTAAGCGACAACGGCTTTCAGGGAACGCTGGTTTCGGGGTTGGAATTGAAAGTGCTGGCGGGCAGCGGCGATGACGAAGTGCGAATTACTCAGAAGCTGACGCTGAATGCCGGACTGACCATCACCACGGGGGACGGCCGAGACAACATCGAGATCGTCACCGGGAGGGGATCGAGCGAAGATGACGTTGTGGCCAACGTCATCAAGGGCAAGCTGACGATCGATACGGGGGACGATAGCGACGTTGTCAAATTGAATGACGACTCCGGCACGGAGCTGGCCGTGAATGGCGCGGCGGCTATCACGACGGGACGAGGCAATGACGCTGTCGACTTATCCCATGAAGCCGTCTCTTTCACCGCCGGCCTGACCATCGACACAGGGGCCACGGCGGCTGCGTCAAGCGGAGCAGACGCCGTTTACCTGTTTGGAGACAAACTGCAGGTGACCGGCGTTCTCAAGATCGATACTGGTGCTGGTCTAGACGATGTGTCGATCAATACGACACTGGTGGCCGGAGACGTGATCATCGGAACGGGGGCAGGGAACGACTATGTTTTTGTTGGTTTAAGCACAGAAGATTCGGAGCCGGCGGCCAGCATCCTCAAATCGTTAACGATCAATTCCGGATCTGGGTCGGACCAGGTGGGGCTCGTAAGCCTCCGCGGAGGCGACGAATCCGCCTCTGCAACGCTCGCGATCAGCGGGGACGTCATGATCATTACCGGCACGGGCGAGGACCAGATCAAAATCGTTGCAAACTCCGATCTCACGATCGGCGGAAATCTGAGTTTAGACACCGGAGCGGGAGACGATCAACTGCTGGTGACCGCAAACATAGGCTCCCTGCTCGTCAAAGGAAGCGAGAGTGTGCTTCTGGGCGACGACGACGACATCTTCATTCAGGGTGTCTTCTATCAACTGAATCCGTTTCGTGATGAAGAAGAACAATTTCTGGGCGAATCGCGGGATGTCACGCTGAAAGTGGATGTCAATCTGTCGGTGAGCGGCGGCACGGGCAATGACTTCATTGGTTTCGCCGGAGTGCAAGTCGGCAAAGATCGACCGACGCCGACCGCTGCGTTCCCGGCCAGCCTGACCACGCTGGATTTGGGAGCCGGCAACGATGTCGTCAGCCTCTCGAATCTGTTCGAGTACAATGATGAAGAAGATCCGGATATCGAAGGGGACGAAAATCTCGTCGTTGGGAAACAGTCGTTTCGCGACTTGAAGATCCTGGCGGGAGACGGAGACGACATTGTCCGCGCAGTCGGCTTTGAGATTCGAGGCACCACCAATATCGATCTGGGGGCGGGCAATGATAAGTTGTTTGCCGATGATTTTGTCTATCCCACCACGTTGCTCGACAACGTCACGCTCAATGGCGGCGCGGGTAATGACCAATTCGCATTGGGGTCCGATATCAACATCGCGGTGGGTAAGAAGGTCACTCTGAATGGTGGTGACGGAGTCGATTCCGTCCAGAATTTCTCGGATATTCCCAATGCTGCCTTCAGTCCGGCCCCGGTCGGGATTGAGAATCTCGATGCCGAGATTGACATCGACGCCATCAACGAGGCGGTGGACAGCCTCTTCAGGAGCTTCCTCGGCAACGAGTTTGAGTTTGACGATCTGCTCTTTTGAGTATGAAGAAACTCGGGTGGGCATCATATAACGACTAGGCCATGCGAGTGCATCGTTAGCGCCATCCCGCGTCGCCCCTTCCCAGAGCGTTGTCTCTGCGAGGGGCGGCGATGGTGGCTTTGGAACCTGATCGTCCTTGCTCGACGGATCATGTTCCGCCAAGAATCGGTCGCGTGATGCACCGGCGGAAACATTGGGAGTTCGTTGTGGCCAACAGCAAGGTTTTGGAAGCCGTCCAAGAGGGGAAACAGGCGCTTGCCAAGTTTCGGGCGGCGAATCCGAATGTGCTGCTTGATTTGACCGAGGCAGATCTCAAGGGAGCCGACCTGCGCGGAATGAATCTGCGACGGGCGTTGTTGGTCGGAGCAAAGTTGGCTCGCGCGGACTTGAGCGGGGCGAACCTCAGCGAGGCAGACCTGACACGCGCCGGCTTGAAGCTGGCGAATCTCTCTCGCGCGGACTTGCGGCGAGCCAATCTGTTCAAGGCGTTGCTCGGTGAGTCGAACTTGACGGAAGCCGACTTCACGCGAGCGAATCTGAATAGTTGCGAACTCTCGAAGGCGACGCTCAAGCGAGCTACGTTTCTCGAAGCGGACTTCAACAACGCACAGTTCAATGACGCGGTCGTGCTCGGTACGGATTTCAGTTTAGCTCGATTCGCGGGAACGCACGCCTCGCGACTGACGTGCGGATGGACTCGTTGGAGCAACTGTGATCTCAGCCAAGTCATCGGCTTGGAGACCGCGACGCATCAAGGGCCCAGCAGCATCGGACTCGACACCTGGCTCAAGTCTCGCGGACAGATCCCGGCTGAGTTTCTCAGCGGCAGTGGATTGCCGGACGATTTTGTTCTCGCGTTGCAGGCGGCTCCGCGCGAAGCGGCGGCGTGCTTCATTCGGTTCAGCCACGACGACCTGTCATTCGCGGGACGACTGGCCGAAGCTCTTCGATCCGTCGGCTTGGTCTGCTGGATGGACGAGATGCCGAGTGCGGGTCGTTCGGAGCCTCCGCTCGAAGCGCAGTTCGATTCGCAGCAGCCGAATAAAGTAATCTTTCTCGCGTCACGCAGTTCGCTGACGTCGCGGTGGGTTGAGGGAGAAGTCGCCCGGTTGCTCGAACGCGAGCAACAGTGGAAACGGGACGTCGGCCAAGAGGTCAAGTTGCTGTTGCCGTTGACGCTCGATGGATTCCTCTTCGGCGGCGACGCGAAGGGGAAGCAAGACAAGGCGATCGCCGCGCGAGTGGTTGCCGACTTCAATGGCTGGCGACGCAACGACACGAAGTTCGACGAAGTGTTTCCGAAGGTGCTCGCGGCGCTCGGTGCGGAGCCTCGAAAATCGGAGGCCAAGGAAGAGGGCGGCCGTTCGCCGTTCGCGTGGTTCAGCCGCAAGAAGGATGACGATGACGAGTAGGGGCGAGGGGCGAGGATTTTGGGGAATCACATGACAGCAGAAGTTGGTGAAGTGGCGGAAGCGTTGTCGGCACACATGCCGGAGGTGTTGCGTTGGGCAGGGGCGATTGCTCGGCAATTGCGGAAGTTCAATATCGGGCTGAGCGGCAAGGCCTCCGGCAGCGCGGAGACCGACGCACTCACGTTGGCGGACCTCACGGTACAGGAGTTGGTCATCTCGGCGTTGCGCGATCGGTCGCCACTCTTTCGAGAATGCCGCATCGAGGCCGAGGAGTCGAACGGCGACCTCGGACACTTCGCGACCGACAGCGAATTGACGATCTCGCTCGATCCGATCGACGGTACGAAGCAATATCGCGACCACACCGGCAACGGCTACGCGGTCATGCTGCATCTGCGAGACCGGGACACGCTGCACTACTCGCTGGTCTTCGTCCCGGAAGCGGGTGAGCACGGCACTTGGCTGGAAGCTATCGGGTCGCAGATCGTCGTCGGTGCGGATGATCCCAGCCGTCCCGCCACCGATGTGCTCGACGAGTTGACGCCGATCACGCCGGAAATACGGCCGAACTCGAAGAAGATTTATCTCATCGGTTTTCAGCAGCGAGACCGCGAACGAGCCGCCGCCGTCACGTCGGCCGGACTGGACGGGGTCGCACCGGACGACATGCCGGGGAGCATTTACCCGCTGCTGGCCAGCGGCGAGTTCGGCGGTTCGCTGATTCATTCGCCCAACCTGTACGACTTCCCAGTCTCGCTGCACATCGCTCGCATTCTGGGGGGCGATGCGATTTGGACCGATACCGGCGAGCCGGTCCACTTCCGCGAAACCTGGCTCGACAAACGAGCGAACATGCTGCGATTGCCTCGCATCATTGCGTGCGCCGTCGAACAGGAGACACTGAGCATCCTGAAAAACGTCGCTCAAGGCTGGAGCCCGAATCGGTACGAGGATTGACGAAACCGTAAATCAGGCGTTCCAGCCTGACTCGAATTGGCAAGACGACGCCCAGCGTTCATCGGGTCAGCCTGGAAAGGCTGACCTACTTTCGAGAGGCTCCGATGCGTCCACTCATCACGCTGCTTTTTATGATGGCCGTGACGCCGATATTCGCAGCCGATGAATCGCCGCAGACCGGGCCGGAAACCGAAAAACGATTCCCGCCATTGAAGGTTCCCGCAGGATTCAGGGCGACGCTCTTCGCCTGCGATCCATTGATCGAGTACCCATCGGCGATCGCGCTGGGGCCGCGAGTCAATACTCTGTTTGTCGCGGCCGATTACATGACTGGGTTGGGAACGACCGACATCATTCGACGTGACGAGATTCGGCTGGTCGAGGATATCGACGCCGACGGCTACGCCGACCGCGCACCGGTATGGGCGGACGGGTTTAATTCGATTCAGGGACTGACGTATCACGACGGCACTGTGTTCGTGATGCACGCGCCGTATCTCACCGCGCTGCGTGACACCGACGGTGACGGTGTTGCCGAAGAACGGAAGAATCTATTCAAAGGCTTCGGCCTGGGCCCGGAAGAGGACAAAGTTCGATTGCACAACTCCAACGGCATCGTCGCCGGTCACGACGGCTGGTTGTACTTGGCGTTGGGAGATCGGGGCTGCGATGTGACTCGACCAGAAGGTGATCTGCTGGTGCTCAACGGCGGAGGCATTCTGCGTTGCCGACCCGATGGCCGCGACTTGCATGTCTTCTCAACCGGGTTGCGAAACATCTACGACGTGGCGCTTGACGACGACCTCAACGTCTTCACTCGCGACAACGAGAACGACGGCGGCAACTACAAGATTCGCGTTTGTCAAAGCTTCTTCGGAGCCGATCACGGCTATCCGTATCTGTACGACGAACGGCCGGAGGAGGCGCTCGCACCGTTGGCTGATCTCGGACTTGGCTCATCAGCCGGCGGCGTATACTACCGCGAGACACAATTCCCGGCCGAGTATCGCGGCCTCTATTTCTGCGAATGGGGCCGAGCGGTCATGCGGTACGTTCCCGAATCGCCCGGCAAGCCATTTGGAACGGTCAAGGAAATTGAGTTCGCGGCCGGAGCCGAGAACGACCCCTACGGCTTCAAGCCGACCGATCTCGTCGTCGATTGCGATGGCTCACTGCTGATCGCCGATTGGGCCGACGGTCAACGTCCCAAACGCGGCCGCGCGAGAATTTATCGCGTTCAGTTTGTAGGTCGGGCACTCTTGCCCGACCAAGGCTCGCCGCGTGTTGAACCGCAGGGAAGGGCAGGAGTGCCCATCCTACGAAGCAAAATGCCGAACGACCTCGCGGGATGGATCGAGCGGCTGAATTCAGACAGCGACCACGAACGGCTCGAAGCTCAATTCACTCTGGAGCGGCGGGGACGCGACGGTCCGGCGGCATTGGTCGAGTCACTGCGAACTGCGAATCTCAACGAGCCAGCGCGGCGGCATGTCGTGTGGATTCTGGCTCATGTGCAGGGGCAGCTCGCCAGCGATGAGTTGTTCAAATTCGCGCAGCAGGAGTCTCTGCCTAGCGTGCAAATACAGGCAATCCGAGCACTCGCCGACCTGCACGATCCGGTTTTGGCTGAACATCGACTCAATGCCGGTCCGGGATCCGTTGACGTTGCGAAGCGTTTTGCCGCGCTGGCGCGTTCAGAACAAGACGGCGTGATGCTCGATGTCGTCGTCGCACTCGGCCGGCTGAAGTGGGCAGGGGCACCGCTCTGGATGTCCGAGAAGATGAGAGCGATGGACCCGGTTGTCGGCCATGCGGCTCAACAAACGCTCCGCCGGTGCGGTGACTGGTTGGCGGTGCTACGACTGCTCGACGGTCCCTTCGAGACTTTTTCCGAAAGCCCGCCGCGACTGGTGGCGCTGCGGGACGTCGCGCTGCGAGCACTCGCGGACCAAGCGGACAAAAGAATTGTCGACTGGTTGGAAGTCCGTCTTCAATTGGCAACCGATCCCACGCAGCGCCGTGAGTACGCCCAACTCTTGAGTCGAGTGCATCGCAAGCCGGGACCGTGGGTCTATTGGGGGTTCCGCCCGGCCTCGCGTCCCGCGAACACAGTAACTTGGCAACGGACAGAATTTATCGAGCAAGTGTTGGATCGAATGTTGACTGATGCGGACCACGGCGTGCGGCTCGCGGTACTGCGTTCCATGCAGCGAGAAAAGATTCCGATCCGGTTGCCGACGCTAGCCGATTGGCTGCGTGGCGAAAGGAACGCGGAGCGAATCACGTCGATCCTGGATGCGCTTCGCGAGCATCCGGCCGAAGCGACACGCGAAGTTTTGGAGCCCGCAATCGCCGATGTGGGCAAGCCGACCGAGTCGCGACTCGCGGCGTTCCGGCTGTGGTCGGCAAACGTCAATGACTCTCGCGAAGCGAAGCTGATCGCCCTGGCGAAGTCCGTCGAGGAAAGCGACGTGCTCGCCGACATCCTGCTTGAGTTGAGTGCTCGTGACCCGAAGGCCATTGGCAGCGAGTCGGTCGGATCACTGCTCCTGAGCAAAACCAAATCGGAAAAGGAAACGGTGCGAGCAGCGGCCATCGAGTCGCTGGGCCGGCTACGAATCGCGGACGGAGCCGCTGCATTGCCAGCCCTCTTACAAGATCGGGACGCGCGAGTTCGTCGTGCGGCGGCGGCGGCGGCCGGTCAACTGGAATTGTCCTCGGTCATCGACACCCTGCTGAATTTGGCTCGCGTGGATGAAGTCGCGGTGCGACAGGCTAGCCTCGACGCGCTGCGGCAGTTGCGCGAACCGCGTGTCGTTCCTCCGGCCGTCGCTGCATTGTCGGACGGGACCACGCAGTTGAGCGCGCTGCACTGCCTCGCTGATTTCGGTGGCCCCGAACACTCCGCCGCAGTGATTGACGTCGCGAAGCGAAACTCGTCGACAGAGGTTGTCTCGCTGACCGTACGGATGCTGTCGAAATGGGCCGCTGACGAGCAACTCGACGCTGCGCGACGTGCGGAACTCAAACGTATCGTGATCGAGCTTCAGGGCGCGAGCGGCCTTCTGCTGTGCTGGCATGTGATCGGACCGGTGTCGTCGGACGAGGCGATGCGAATTGCCGCGAGTATAGATCGGACGCCTATGTCTCCGCCTTCGGCGGACTCGGACGTAGGCGCCCGGGCTACCTTCGGAGAGGGACCGGACGCTCGCGTGCAAATCGCGGAACAAGCTGATAACCAGCACTGGTTGGCCTACTCCGATTTCGATTCCTCTGAACCGGCCGCCGCTCAGTTTTTGATGTCGAGCAACACTCCGCTGCGAGTTTGGTTCAACGGCAAGTCGGTCATGGATCGCAAAGAGGCTCGTCGCTTTCAGCCAGATACTGACCGCTTTGAGGCGGAACTCGCGAAGGGGACGAATCGGCTGCTCATGCAGCTTTCGAACGTGCCCGATGCCGCGCCGGAGTTTCACGCGAGAATTCGTCGCAAGAGTTCCAAAGTGGAACACGAACGACTCGTCGAGTCGGCGCTGTCTCGTACCGGCAACGTCGAGCGCGGACGCAAACTGTTCCTCACGGTCGAGAAGTCGAATTGCTTGAAGTGTCATCGGCTCGGCGAGCAAGGCGAGAAGATCGGTCCAGAATTGACGGGCATCGGCAGCCGCTTCTCGCGGATTCACATCATCGAATCGCTGCTGGACCCCAGCCGCACCATCGCTGCTGGGTTTCAATCGCAGACCGTGGCGATGAATGACGGACGAGTGTTGAGTGGGCTGAAAATCTCCGAAACCGCCGACACATTGATCCTCGCCGACAATCAGGGCAAAAAACACTCGCTCCTCAAAGCGGACATCGAGGAGACGCAGACTCATGCGGGCAGCGTCATGCCCGACGGGTTAGAGAAGACTCTGTCGGTCGAGGAGTTCGTAGACCTAATCACGTTCCTGACCAGCGAAAAACAAACGGCTGGTCGCTAGGATTCCGCTCGCCCCAAATGTCGTGCGGCGCTGACGGCGAGACCAAAATGCCGATGTCGGAATTCAAAGCTCGGGCAGTGCGGAAGAAGACACGCGAGGTAGCCAATTACCACCGTGACACCGCGTTTCCCGGCAAGCCGCTGCACATGGTCATCCCCGGCGGATTGATGGCGTTGGCCTGCTTGGGAGCGATCATTGTCGCCGCTCATCAGACGTGGTTGGAACACAATTGGGACGAAAGCCGCGGCATCGGAACCTTGGCGTTGCTGATTCCCGTCGGCGTCATCGTCGGAGTGCTGGCTGCCCTCGTGTTCGAATCGAGCAACAGCAGCGACTCAAAGAGCAATTCCAAATCGTCCAAAGGTTCATCGAGCGGCTCGTCCGGCGACTCGTTGCTCGCGAGCCTGTTTTCGTCGGTCGGTTCGTCAGGAACCCGCAGCACATTCGCTCCGACCAACATCGATCTCAGTTTTCCGACCGTCATCAACGAAGCGGCAACCGTCGCGGCTGCGGAACCACCACCGCCCGAATCGATCGTCTGCACGTTCCGCAAGGCGGAGTACATTCCCGAACAGACCGAATTCACCTGTCCGTATGTTTTTCCCACCTGAAGGAGTTTGCGATGTCATTCAAATTCTTGCGATGGTCTCGTTTGTTCGTGTTGTTGGTGCTTGGCCTGTCGGTGTCAGCACTGCAGGCTCAGGACAAGGCTCATGACGCGGTCACTCCCGTGCCGCGCGACGGCAATTGGATGAAGCGGCACGAGTCGTTCAACGAACGAGTCAAAAAAGGCAATGTCGATCTGTTGTTGATCGGTGACTCGATCACGCAGGGCTGGGAAGGTGCCGGCAAGGCGGCTTGGGAGAAGTCTTACACGCCGCGCAACGCGGTGAACCTCGGCATTGGCGGCGACCGGACTCAGCACGTCTTGTGGCGATTGGACAACGGTAACATCGAAGGGATCTCTCCTAAGGCGGCGGTGCTGATGATTGGAACGAACAACTCCGGCACGAATTCGTCCGCTCAAATCGCCGAAGGGATCGAGGCGATCGTCAAGAAACTGCGCACGAAACTGCCAAAGACAAAAATCTTGGTGTTGGCGATCTTCCCGCGCGGGGCGGATGCCAATGACGCCAAACGCAAGATCAACATCGGAGCCAACGAGAAAATCGCCAAGCTGGCCGATGGTGAGATGGTCCACTACCTCGACATCAGCAGCAAATTCTTGAATGAAGACGGGACTCTGTCGAAAGAGGTCATGCCCGACCTGCTGCACCTCAACGAAAAGAGCTACACGACCTGGGCGGTCTCGATCGAGCCCAAGGTCAAGGAGTTGATGGGGGAAAAGTAGAGCCACATTCGTGAGACGTTTCGGCGAGCGGGGTGGCATCAGCCCCGCACGCCTGATTCGTTCACGGCGACTTTGCCGCTTGTCCGGACCGCGATTCACGGGGCATAATGTCCCGCTGCCAAGATGGCCGATCTTCTGTAGGACAGGCGGTTCGCCTGTCTACCACCCGTAGGACATGACGCCATGCCACAACTCTCCCGCCTCGATCCGCTGTTCGGCCCCGGCACTTCGCTGGTCAACCGTCGCGATGTGCTCCGAGTCGGCTCGGTCAGCGTCGCCGCCACGCTTGTCCCCTCGGCGTTGGGAACAGTCGCGACCGCGCATGAAACTCGCGCCGCCAGCTTCGGCAAAGCCAAGTCCGTCGTCTATCTCTGGATGGGCGGAGGGGTCACGCACCTCGAATCATTCGATCCAAAACCTGAAGCTCCGGAAGAGATTCGCGGAACGCTCAATGCCATCGATACCAAACTGCCTGGAGTCCAATTCGCCGAAGCGTGCCCAAACCTCGCGAAGATCGCGGACCAACTGGCCGTCGTCCGCAGCTTCTCGCACGACAGCAACGACCACCTGCTGAGCCAGGCGTACACGCTCTCCGGCCGCAAGGTCACGATGGCGCAGCTCTTCTCCGAGCCGAACATCGGATCGCTCGTGTGGCATCTGCAAGGTTCGCGAAACGGGTTGCCGGGATACATCGCGGTGCCGGGGATCACTCGGCCCGGTCCGCCGCCGTATCCCCTGTTCGTCGGCGGCTGGTTGGGAGACCAATACGCTCCGTTCTGCGTCGGCGGTCAGCCAGAGCAACCCGACTTCACCGTCGGAGTCAAATCCGAAAACCCGTCGCCGATCAGCAATGAAGATCTGCGTCCCAAAATGCTCGACATGCCAGAAGGCGTTTCGCTCACGCGACTCGATCGCCGAGTCGCCCTGCGACAGACATTCGATCAAGCGCAACGCAACATCGAACAACAACGACTCGCCGAAACCGTGGACGGCAATTTTTCCAGCGCGCTGGGCCTGCTGACCTCAAACAAGATTCGGGACGCCTTCGATATTCGCAAAGAGCCAGAAGCCGTTCGCGACACTTACGGTCGAACTAAAATCGGCGGTCGCTGCCTGATGGCCACGCGGCTCGTTGAAGCGGGCGCGCGGTTCGTCATGGTCGATTACGGCTATGACCCGGACTACGGTAATTTCTGGGATAATCACAACGTCCCTGAACAGAAATTCCCGCACATCAGCCAGATGGCGATGCGTGGCTATCACGTTGCCGGCATGGACAAGGCGTTCGCCGCGCTCGTCAACGACCTCAAGCAGCGCGGGTTGCTCGACGACACGCTGGTCGTGTTCCTCACCGAGTTCGGTCGGACACCCAAGATCAACAAAGGTGGCGGCCGAGACCATTGGGGAGCCTGCGGTT
Source organism: Candidatus Kuenenia stuttgartensis (assembly GCA_945906725.1). GTDB lineage: Bacteria > Planctomycetota > Planctomycetia > Planctomycetales > Planctomycetaceae > SXKJ01. The sequence continues at coordinate 12,412 of CAMDRI010000116.1, forward strand.
CGATCTTTTTCACCGGAGCCGGCACCAAGGTCGGCCAAGTCGTCGGAGCCAGCGATAAACAGGCCGCGTATCCAACAACGAAACACTTCGGCCCGGCCGACATCGCCGCCACGATTTTTCATTCGCTCGGCATCGACCAGGAATCACGCGTTGCCAACAAGGAAGGCCGCCCGATGTTCGTCCTCGACCACGGCCACGTCATCGAAGAAGTTGTGAGTTGAGTCAACAAACACAGGCCGAGTGGGGTTTCAAGAATTCATCGCCAGGAATCCTGCTGACGACTGTTTTCACCGCTCCCAAGATTCTTTTGATCGGAGTTGTTTGCATGATTCGACCGCTTCAATGGGCATCGAGCCTGCTGTTGGTCCTGACTCTGTTCTCTTCGTTGGTTCTGGCCGACAAGAACAACAAGAACAACAGCAACGCCGCGCAGGAACGCAAGGACGACCAGAAGATCAAGAACGAAAAAGAAGACGTCCAACAAGCTCAGGACAAAATCAAAGACGACCAGAAGGAGTTGCAGGCCGCTCAAAAAACACTGGCCGATGCTGAGGGAAAAGAGAAGACCGCTCGCCAAAAGCTGGATGAAGTTCGCAAGCGGATCGAGTCCAAGCACGAGAAAACCTCCGGCATCGACCAGACGCTGGCCGAACAGAGCGCCGCCAAGAAAGCCTATGACGAGGCTGCTGCTCCCGTGCTGAAGGCACTCAAGGCTAAGCCCGAGTATCAAGTCGCCGAGAAAAAGGTCGCCGAAGCCGAAACACGACTGAAGGCGGCCCGCGCGGACGAGGGACTCTCGGCCGACGCAAAACGCAAAGAGATCGCTCAGGCCAGCAAAGACAAACTGGCGGCTAGCGAACTCGAACAGATTGCTGTCGAAGGAGACTCGTCCGCGAAGTCCGCACGCGCCAAACTCGCGGACGTTCAGGATCGCGTGAATCAACTCCGAGCGAAACTTCGCAACCTGATCGACGCCGACCCGGAAATCGAATCGTCTCTGCAAGCCATGCGAAATGCCGCCGATGCCTCGGAAACTGCGGGCCAAAAGATGCAACGCATACGCGACAAGATCGCTGCCGATGTCGCCAAGCTGTCTCGCGAACAACAGCAAGTTAAACAAGCCGAAGCTGCCGACAAGGCCAACGACAACAAGAACAACAAAAACAACAAGAAGCCGAACAACAAAGGCAAGAAATGACGCGGCGAATTCCGGGAGATCGTAGTTTGGTGACAACGTCCCGACCAAAGAAGCGTCAACACGCTCGGCCATTCGCCTTAGTCCGCGCGGTTCTGTTGGTCGTATTTCTCAATCTCTCCGCGCACGCGGAAGACCTGTTTCGCGACCGCGTCGTCCCGGTCATTCAGAAGCGTTGCCTGAGTTGCCACAACTCGGTCGATCACAAAGGCGGCTTCGCTCTGCAAACGGCCGACGAGATTTCCAAGAGCGGCTTCGTCGAATCGGGCAAGCCGAACGACAGCCACTTGCTCACCGTCCTGAAATCGCAAGACGGCAAACGCCCGGCGATGCCGAAGAACGGTGAACCGCTCAAGATCGAAGAAGTCGCCGCGATCGAGCAGTGGATCGCCGGCGGAGCGAAATGGCCGGACGGCTTTCATATCGATGATCCGGTCGTCACGAGCACCGACTGGTGGTCGTTCAAGCCAGTCGTGCGGCCGGCAATGCCAAACGTCCGGCCCCTCAAATCTCAAATCTCAAATCTCAAATTTGAAATTCGGAATCCCGTCGACGCATTCATTGTCGCGAAGCAGCGCGAAATGAAATTGACGCCGTCACTCGAAGCCGACCGTCGCACGCTCATCCGCCGTCTGACGTATGACCTCACCGGAATGCCGCCGACACCGGAAGAGGTCGATGAGTTCGTCAATGCTCCTGATCCGACGGCGTATGAACAACTTGTTGATCGGTTGCTCGCGTCTCCGCATTACGGCGAACGCTGGGGGCGGCATTGGTTGGACGTCGCGCGATATGCCGACACCTGCGGCTACGACAAAGATAAGCTTCGGCCGAATGCGTGGCCGTATCGCGATTACATCATTCGCTCATTCAATGAAGACAAGCCGTATGCTCGCTTCGTCGAAGAACAAATTGCGGGCGACGTGCTGTATCCCGGCACGCCCGATGGAATTCTCGGACTCGGCTTTATCGCGGCCGGTCCGTGGGATTTCATCGGGCATGTCGAAGTTCCCGAATCGAAGATCGACGGCAAGGTCGCTCGGCACAACGATCGGGACGAGATGGTCACGGCCACGCTCAACACGTTTTGCAGCGTGACGATTCAGTGCGCTCAGTGCCACAACCACAAGTTCGACCCATTCACGCAGCAGCATTACTACGGCCTGCAAGCGGTCTTCGCAGCGGTCGATCGTGCCGAACGGCCGTACGATCTCGACCCGTCGATCGAACAGCAGCGCCGCGATCTGCTGGCGAAGCAGCGCGACCTGCAAGCGAAGACTACGACACTCGATGCCGAGATTCGGACTGCCGGCGGCGATGACTTCGCTCGGTTGGAGAAGGAGATTCGGGAGCTGACGCCGAAAGCTCAACCGCTCGCGAAGAAACCGGAGTACGGCTATCACAGCGGGATCGAATCGTCTCCGGACAACACGAAGTGGGTGCAGATTGATCTGGGCCAAGTCATCGAGATCGACCGCATCGTGTTGCATGCATGCCACGACGAATTTGGCGACATCGGTGCTGGCTTTGGATTCCCTTTGCGGTATCGCGTCGATGCCGCTGAGTCCGCTGACACACTAGCCCGACGCGCAAGCGAAGGATCAAAGTCGCCACAGACCGACGACCTCTCGCTTACGCGTCGGACTAGTGTGTCGGACCAATCACAAACCGATGTCCAGAATCCGGGCCTTGCCCCGATCTCAATCAACGCCAAGGGAGCGAAGGCACGCTTCATTCGCATCACGGTTCCCAAGCTTCGTGAGCGAACGAAAGACTTCATCTTCGCGCTCGCGGAAGTCGAAGTGCTGACCGCCGACGGCAAGAACGTTGCCCTGAAAGCCAAAGTCACAGCTCTCGATTCGATCGAAGCGCCGGTTCGTTGGGGCAAATCAAATCTCACTGACGGCATCTGGCCCCAAGCCGGAGACACCGCCGCAATCTCTCAACTTGCCGAGCTTCAGAAGAAACATCAAGCGATCCTCGATCGCATCAACACTCCCGAACGCAAAACGCTACGCGAGCAACTCGACAAAGACTCGAAGGCCGCGCAGCAACAACTCGCCGTACTGCCACGCGGACGAATGGTGCTCGCCGCAGCGATTGACTTCGAGCCGGCCGGTGGGTTCCAACCGACCAAAGGAAAACCGCGCGACGTGCAAGTCCTCCATCGCGGCAACGTCCTGCAACCGCGCGGGGCCGCGAAGCCAGGGGCCTTGCCGATTCTGAAAGACGTCCCCGTCGAGTTCTCGCTGCCGCCCGATCATCGCGAAGGTGACCGCCGTGCTGCGCTCGCGAAATGGATCACTCGCCCGGATCACCCGACGACGTGGCGATCGATTGCGAACCGAGTCTGGCAATTCCATTTCGGCCAAGCGATCGTCGAAAGCCCGAATGACTTCGGCCGCATGGGGCGTTTGCCGTCGCATCCGGAGTTGCTGGACTGGTTGGCGGCGGAATTGCGCGGGGATGACGACACCAGCACGACGCGCAAGCGAGTGGCGTCCGACCACTCGCTCGCGCGTCGTGCCAGTGAGGGATCACTCAAGCGTCTCCATCGTCTGATCGTCACCAGTTCGACGTATCGCCAGCAGTCCGTTCATCGAGACGATGCCGCCACCATCGACGGAGGCAATCGGTTTTTGTGGCGGATGAATCGGCGGCGGTTGGAGGCGGAGGAGATTCGCGATTCGATTCTGGCCGTCTCCGGCCGGATGAATCACCGCATGGACGGCCCCGGCTACTACTTGTTCGCGTTAGAGCAGACCGCTCACTCGCCGCACTACGAGTACCACAAGTTTGATCCCGAAGACGTGGCCTCGCATCGGCGCAGCGTGTATCGGTTCATCGTGCGGTCGCAGCCGGACCCGTACATGACGACGCTCGACTGTGCCGACTCGTCGCAGAGCACGCCGCTGCGGGACGAGACGTTGACCTCGTTGCAAGCGCTGTCGCTGCTCAACAACCGACTCAGCCTGAGCATGTCTCGGCATTTCGCTCGGCGGCTGGGAGAAGAGAGCAAAACCGGCTCGGACCGCATCGACCTCGCGATGCGGCTGATCGCCGGCCGGTCTCCGACCGATCGCGAGCGAGCCGAGTTCGCGGCCTACGCCGAGAAGCACGGCTTCGAGAATCTCTGCCGGGTGCTGTTCAACGTGAGCGAGTTTGTGTTCGTGGATTAGCGGGTAGACATTGGCGTGTGGCAATCAGTCATTCCGAACATACAATCCTGCCAGCCAAATGAAACGGTTCTGTGACGGATGCGAGCAAGGGGAATCATGAGCACACAATTAACGCTGGACCTTCCGGAAAACCTTGTGGCACGAGCACAGACAATTGCTCTGCGTGCTGGGCAGTCCGTGAATGATTTGTTGGCAGAGAGCATTGAGTTGTCGCTCAAGCCGTGGGGCACGGTCGTCGAGGGCGACATCCATCAGTGCGGAGATGAAGACGTCCTCAAAGCCTGCGGCTTGGAACTTTCGACGGAAGACGACTGCCGACTGACCGAACTTCTCCAGCAGCAGCAGGCTCAAACATTAGCTGCCAGCGAGCAGACGGAATTGGCTTCGCTGATGCAGGTCTATCAAGAGGGATTGGTCCGCAAGGCCGAGGCTCTTCGCGAGGCCGTTCGACGCGGGTTGCGGGGGCCGGTGCAGCCGTGACGAGCGCACATATTCCGGACGACCGCCGCGACCGAGTCCGGCAAGCGGCTGGTCAGCGTTGTGGCTATTGCCTCAGTCCACAGCATTTGGTGCTGGGACAATTGGAGATTGACCATCTCCAACCGACGGCCTGTGGCGGCACTGACGAGGAAGACAATCTTTGGCTCGCGTGCCGGCTGTGCAATAACGCCAAGTCCGCTCAAACCGAGTGTCGCGACCCGATCACGGGGCAATTGGTGCCGTTGTTCAATCCGCGCCGCCAAAGTTGGTCGGAGCATTTTGTCTGGAGCGATGACGGCACACGCATCCTCGGCAAGACGCCGATTGGTCGCGCGACCATCGTGGCTCTGCAACTCAACAATCTGATCTC
>CAMDRI010000117.1 GCA_945906725.1 Candidatus Kuenenia stuttgartensis
GGCGACCGTGAGTGATGAGCCGGCAGAGGTTCGCGTAGCCCGCGCGACTCATGGCCCACAACACCACCGGTGGCGCATCAACCGGCGTGATCTCCGCGCCGATCAGCAGCTTGAGCTTGGCCTCCTTGGCAGCGACGTGAGCACGCACGACGCCAGCGAGGCTGTTGCGGTCAGTGATCGCCAACGCGGACAAGCCCAGCGCAGCGGCTCGCGTGACCAACTCATCCGGATGTGAGGCTCCCTCCAGAAAGGTGTAGTTGGTCCGGCAGTGCAACTCCGCGTAGCGCAACGAGTGCGGCGAGCAAGTTGGAAGGTTGCCCCACGTTGGACGGCGTTTGCTGGGAGGTAACTCAGGCATAGCTCAGTCGAACGCTCCATGAATGAACCAAGCGGCTTGGTCAAAGCAGCGGAACAACCAGAAGTGCTGTCCGGTCTGTGTCACGACACGGAAGTAGTCGCGGCATACGGCGTCGTCGCGCCACCAACCAGTCTCGATCCGCTCCGGACCCCAGCTTCTGATGACTCGGTAATCGCGGCGATCCCAGCGGAAGTGCATCGGCGCGCCCTCCGGCCCTGCTGCCGTGGCCTCGATCCGTTGCGGCGGCGCGAAGAGACGAAGCGGGCGGGCCTGGGCTGACTGGTGAGTGCGAAGGGTCGCATGCGATGACAAAGTTGTTCTCCGCTCAGCCACACACGGCTCGTGCCTGACCGCCAACTCCGGTTGAGCCTCCGGCACGAGGACCGCATGGACCACGGCGGTCGCACCCAACCGATTGCTCAGCCGGTCCAGCAGTGAGCTGACTTCGCGGTGCGTGTCGGCGTCAGTCTCGAAACCAAACAAGTCGCGCTGCCGTGTCGCCAGCGAGCCGACACTGGTGGCCTCCAGACGCAGGAACGAAATCCCTTCGGGCAGGTCAGCACGGTCAACTTGGAGGCTGAGCAGTTCCAGCAAGTGCTTCGCGACGTCGGTGGGACTGACCAGGTTCACCAACAACTCGACCGGCCGCGCGGCCGTCCCTTTGATCTGGCAAAACAGTTGTCGCACTCCCTCGCGTTGTGGCTTGAGCTGGCCGAGCAGTTCCTCCAGCAGTTGACCGCTGACGAACTTCAACGACTCGCGATCGGTGAGCGGCTCGTCCGTGACCCACACGGCCGCGATCGGTTCAGGAGGCCGCTCAGGCACAAGCAACTCCGGCGCGTCACCGAATGCTTGGTCGAGCCGCAGCAGCAACTCTGGTCCGAACCTCGATGGCAAAGTCTCTCGCGGCAGGGCTCGTACCTGACCGATGCGTCGCAGGCCAAACTCGTGCAGCGTCTCGATGATCTTGAGCGGCAACCGCAACACCGTGATCGGCAGCGGCGAGAGAGCCTCGTCGAGTCCCACGTTGCTCAAGGCCGGCTGTTGATGCGGCTTTGCCAAACAATGTGCCGCTGCCCACGCGGCTCCGATCGCAGGAGCGAGAGCCGCTCGTACCTGAAAGCCGCGCTGCCGGAGATCCTCGGCGAGTCGATCGACCAATTCCTGCTCGCCACCAAACAAATGCTCGCAGCCAGTGACGTCCAACAGCAGGCACTCCGGCGACTCTACCGCCTCAATGCCGAACAACGGCGAGAAGTTGTCGCACGTCCGAGCCAGCTCGCGCAGCCCCGCGAGGTCAGCGGCAGGATCATGCAGTTCGATGCGAGGTGAGGTAGCGGCATGTCCGGCCAGCAGCGCCTCCGCTTCGGCTAACGGCATCCCGATCTTGATGCCCTCACCACTGCATGATGTTTGGGCTTCGCCTCGTGCCCACGCTGAGACGCGCGGCCCACGGTTCCCGTCGCTCGCAAACAACACGACCGGCCGGTTCCGCAGTTCAGGCCGCTCATGCCGCAGGCGTTGCAGAGGCCAGTTCGGCAGCCATACGCAAACCATCTTGGCCATTGCTAAGTTCCACGACGACTGACTTCTCGGCGAACTGCCTCCGAGCACGCAACAACTCCACTCGCCACCGCCGTGACACGGCCGCATCCGACTTGTTCGGCGGCGGCAACGGCTGCACGAGAAATCGGTACTCGGCGAACGATGGCTGCCCACGGGCCTGTGCCGGACGCAAGAGGATGCCCAGCCCGCCGCCAATCTCCGCGGCCAACTGCAACCGCCGACACGCCTGCGATGAGAGCTTCTCGACATCACACACGACCGCCCCGATGCCGCGCGTCCGCAATACCTGCTCCAACGACCACAACGCATCGAGTGGATGTTTCGGCCGAACAAAGACCGCTCTGCTCAAGTCCACGGCGAACGGCACCGCCGCCGTAGCGTGCAGCTCACGCTGGCTGTCGATCACCACCAGTAGGTTGTCCCGCCATGCTTCGCGGCTGGCCCACAGCGCGAGGCCGGTCGATCCTGTGCCACGCCCCTCTGCCAGCCATTCCACCAGACAGCCACGCGGCCAACCGGCCTCACCGAGCAACCGCTCCAGCCCCGGCAGCCCGTTGAGCGTGATGTCGCTCTGCGGTGCGCATCGGTAGCTCGCCCGCTCGATCGTGCGAATCCGCTGCGACAACTCCGCAATGACCTGACGAGCCACCATTGCTCAGTTCCTTCGGATCAGTCCCACAAACACACCCCGGATCGTCACGTCCGTCACCCGGATCGGCTTCATCAGTTTGTTCTCCGGCTTGAGCAGCACATGGTCCTTGCGTCGGAACAACCGCTTGAGCGTCGCCTCGCCATCAACCTCCGCCGCCACGATCTCTCCGTCGTTGCAGGTCTCCTGGAGTCGGATCACCGCGATGTCGCCATCAAGGATGTGCGCATCAACCATTGAGTTCCCCTTCACCCGCAACCCGCGATGCGTGCCAGGGTCATACAACGCACCGAGGTCTAAGAACTCCTGGTCCTCGATCGCCTCCGACAGCGGCCCGGCGGCGATTTGCCCCATCAGCAACAACCCACGCATCGGCAGCGCCTTGGCTGCCAGCCGGATGTTCCGCGCCTGCTGAGCCTCGCGTCGGATCAGCCCTTGTTGCTCCAGCCGGTCAAGAATCCGCTGCACGCTGAGCGTCGCTTTGTGGCCGACATGCGCGGCAATCTCGCGGAGCGTGGGTGATGGCCGCCCTTCGGCGTATTGCTGTTGCAAGAACCGCAGGATGTCGGCCTCGCTCAATGGATTGTTGGTCTGCATCCGGCACGCTCCCGTCTAGGTGTCGACAGAGCCTAGCAGGCCGGATGAGCCTTTTGAATGCACGCGCATCCAAAATGAGCGGCAGTCGGATTGCCTTGTCGAAAATACTCACGATCAGTTGCGGTGTGCAGACTCAATCAAGCCACGTCACCACACTGACGGCCAGCACCTTGAGGCCAGGGTTGAAAATGCCTGGAAAGCACAGTTACAGCCCGAAATCGAGGACGAAAGTCGCTCGGGGCGATCAGCAGCGCGGCTACCTACGACGCTACAACGGGATCAGCCTACGACGCTACAACGGATCAGCGACGCTCTTGGCACACAGCAGCGCTGGCTCCAAGCCGCCTCAGTGCGTGCAGGAGCCCGCGAAACGGGAAACATGACAAAGGATGCTCCAGACAGCCGCCAGCGGCTCCTGAGCGAAATTGGACGCTTCCACGCAGCACAAAAGATATCACCAAGGGTATCTCCAGCGAACACCGCGCAAAAGGTATCACCAAGTCGTCATCGTAAGTCATTTATGAAAAACGAGTTACTGAATGGGCGATGAGGGGCTCGAACCCGCGACATCCACGGTGTAAACATGGCGCTCTACCAACTGAGCTAATCGCCCATGCTGGAGTCCCGCAGTAACACTAGGTTGGAAATCGGGACTCTGAGTTTATGCCTTGGCCGCGTCAGCCGCTCGTTGAAACTCGACCGCTTGGCGGCGGAGTTGGTTTGAGCGGCGGATGAACTTCCCGCGCGCCGGCTTGCTGCCGGAGATGCGGCACAGGTTCTCGTACTTCTTGGACAGCGCGAGTTTCACGCGAGCCTTGTTTTCCAGTTCTTCAGCTTTCGTTGCCATGCCTCAAGATCCTTCGACCCAAATTTCGGGAGTGGATTTCAAAAACGGGGCGTGATAAATACCGCGAAACGCCGCCAGATGCCAGTCAGACTGGCCTCCAGAGCCTGAGCAACGTCGCAAAACCATCCGCCGGTGAGGGGAACATAAGTCCGCCGCAGTGTTTTTTGCAGACTTCCCAATGATTGGCTGTTCCTCAATCTCGCAGACAGTTAATGGTAGTACCGGTTGACGGTCGCGATGATTCGAACAGCTCAGAATGGAAGAACGATGCGGGCGATTGACCGCAAGTTGGTGCGGGATGTGTTCCTGATGAAGGGGCAGGTGCTGGCGATCTGCGCGGTGATGGCCTGCGGAGTCGCGACTTTCGTGATGTCCAGCAGTGCGATGGTCTCGTTGCAGGGGACGATGGATGGATTCTACGCCGACAATCGGTTCCCGCAGGTATTCGCCAGCATGAAACGCGCACCGCTGACATTGGCAGATCGGATCGAAGAGATTCCCGGAGTTGCTCGTATTCAAACGCGCTTGGTCCAGGACGTGACGCTCGACGTGCCATCATTTTCGGAGCCGGTCGCCGGGAGGTTGGTGTCGATTCCGGAAAATCCGCAACCGACCGATTTGTGCTCACTGTTTCTCCGCAAGGGTCGTTTCATCGAATCGCGGCGCGATGACGAGGTGCTTGCCAGCGAAGGATTCGTGAAGGCTCACAAACTGAAGCTCAACGATCAAATCTCGGCAGTCATCAACCGGAAGAAAAAGCGGCTGCGGATCGTGGGCATCGTGCTGTCGCCGGAGTACGTTTATCAGATCAAGTACGGACAACTCGTGCCGGATGACAAGCGGTTCGGAATTCTGTGGATGAGTCGCGAGGCGCTCGAAGCGGCGTTCGACATGAAGGGAGCATTCAACGACGTGCTCATCGAGTTGTTGCCCGGCACGACGGAGGCGGCGGTCACGAGACCGCTGGATCGTCTGATCGAAAAGTACGGCGGCTTCGGGTCGTACGCGCGAGCGGATCAAATCTCGCATCGCTTCCTGTCGGATGAAATCAGCAATCTCAAGCGGATGGGAATGATCGTGCCGTCGATCTTTCTTGGTGTGGCGGCGTTTCTGCTGAACGTCGTGCTCAGCCGGATTATTGCGTTGCAGCGAGATCAGATCGCGGCGCTCAAGGCGTTCGGGTATTCGCACTGGGCGGTCGGCCGGCACTACCTGAAACTGGTGCTGCTGATTTGTGTGATTGGCGGAATCGTCGGAACGATCGCGGGAATGTTCATCGGCCGCAAAATGATGGGGATCTACGCCGAGTTCTATCGCTACCCGGAGTTGCACTATCAACTGCCGCTGGAGGTGATCGCGGGAGCGTTCGGCGTTTGCTTTGGCTTTTCGATGGTCGGCACGCTGGGAGTTGTCCGGCGAGCGGTGACGCTGCCTCCCGCCGAGGCGATGCGGCCGGAGGCTCCCGCGGATTTTCGACCGACAATTTTCGAGCGGCTCGGCTTCGAGAACTGGATGTCCCAGATCGGACGGATCGTGATTCGGAACATCGAGCGGCGACCGGTCAAGGCGTTGCTGTCGGTCTGCGGGATCGCGATGGCGGCCGCGATTCTGGTTCTCGGCCGGTTCTCGGCGGACTCGCTGGATTGGCTGGTACGCATGCAGTTCGAGTACATGAATCGGCACGATATTGACGTCTCGCTCAACGAGCCGACATCGCGCCGGGCACTCCACGAAATCCAACAGCTTCCTGGAGTCATTCATGCCGAACCGCGGCGCGGGGTCGGCATCAAACTCTTCAAGGACCAAGTCGAGAAGCGGACGTTTCTGTTGGGCATCGATCTCAACGCGAAGCTGAATCATTTGATCGACGATCAGGATCAGCCGGTCGCCGTGCCGCCGGAAGGGATCGTGCTCAATCAAAAGTTGGCGCAAGTGTTGGGGGTTCGCATCGGAGATACACTCCGGCTGGAGATCATGTCCGGCAGTCGCCGCATCCGCCCGGTGCGCGTCGCGGCATTCAGCCAGGAGTACCTCGGCACAGTCTGCTACATGGAGATACGAGCGCTCAATCGGCTGATCGGCGAAGGCCCGGCCGTGACCAGCATCGCAATCACCGCCGATCCGAACGCGATCGACGCGTTGTATCACCGATTGAAAGCAACGCCCCGCGTGGCCAGCGTGATGCTCAAAGGAGCGTCGATTAAAGGCTTCCGAGACACCGTGATGAACAACCTGCTGACCATGCAAGCCTTCAACGTCGTCTTTGCCTGCATCATCGCGTTCGGCGTGGTCTACAACACCGCGCGGGTCGCGCTGTCAGAACGAGGCCGCGAACTGGCGAGCCTCCGCGTGCTGGGACTGACTCGCGGTGAGATTTCACGCATTCTGCTGGGCGAACTCGCGCTGCTGACCGCCGCTGCGATCCCGCTGGGACTATTCTTCGGCAACCGGCTGGCGGGACTTGTCTGCTGGTTTATGGACACCGAACTGTACCGTATTCCGCTGATCATCGAGCCGCGGACGTACTCGTTTGCGACGACGGTGGTGCTGATCGCCGCTATTCTGTCGGGACTACTGGTCCGCAGACGGTTAGACCATTTGGATTTGATCGCGGTGTTGAAAACACGCGAATGACGGAGAGAATCGAGAACTTCGGATTCCAGTTCTGAGATTTCTCACGAGAAGTGGAAGATCGAGATGTCTGGCCCTATACCGGTCATTTGAAATCTTAAATTTGAGCTTTGAGATATTCGGAAAGGTGCCTCGTGTTTCGCTGGTTCAAACGATTTGTCTGGCTGTGTGTGCTGGCCGGCATTGTGGCGGCGGTCGGGTATGGCTTCATGCCCAAGCCGATCCTGGTGGACACCGCAGTTGTTAGCCGTGGCGTGCTCTCGGTCACCGTCGCCGAGGACGGCAAGACTCGCGTGCGCAATCGTTTCGTCATCTCCGCTCCGCTGGCCGGACGACTGCATCGAATCAAGGTTCGAGCCGGCGATCCGGTGTCGGTTCCCGCGAGTGTCGAACCCCTGGCAAACAGTTCGATCAACAACGAATCGGTGAACGACAACGGACATGGCGAACACTCGCCCGAAGTGGTCGCGACATCGGTCTCACTGGGAAATACCACAGTCAGTGAACTGGCGATTATCGACCCGATTGATCCGAGCCTACTTGACTCGCGGCAAATCGCTCAGGCCGAGCTACGTGTCAAAGCCTTAGAGTTCGCGTGGCGGAGTGCATTGTCCGCGAAGGCGAAGGCAAGTATCGCGATCGAATGGGCCAAGCTTGACCTCGATCGCCGTGCGGGACTTTCGGGCAAAGGGGCCAACACCAAACAGGAACTCGAAGACGCTCAGATGCTGGTTCGCTCGCGGACAGAAGAACTGAACTCCGCGAAGTTCTCCGAGCAGACGGCCAACTACGAACTCGAATTGGCTCGCGCCGCGCTGCTCCGATCGAAACCGCTCGCGGCCGAGGATGTCGAAAAGTGGCAACTGCGGTTGCACTCGCCGATCGACGGCCTTGTGATGAAGGTGCTGCAAGAGAGCGAAACGATCGTGCAACAAGGGACGCCGCTGCTGGAAGTGGGCGACCCGAGCGATTTAGAAATCGACATTGAAGTCCTCTCGACCGACGCAGTCAAAATCCGGTCGGGTCAGGACGTACTGCTGAAGCATTGGGGAGGCGAGAAGCCGTTGCTGGCGCACGTACGATTGGTTGAACCGTCGGGCTACTTGAAACTATCGGCGCTCGGCGTCGAGGAGCAGCGAGTGCATGTCATCGCTCAGTTCGACACTCCTTATGCCGAACGGCCGATGCTCGGCGACGGGTACCGCGTCGAAGCGGAGATCGTGATTTCGAAGAAGGATGACGTCCTGAAAGTGCCGACCGGCGCGCTCTTCCGCGATAAAGGTGCAGCACAACCGGCGACCGCCGACAAGCCGGCCGCCGACATCTGGGCCGTGTTCGTGGTCGAGAACGGACTCGCCGTCAAACGCCGTATCGAAGTCGGTCGCCGCAACGGACTCGAAGCGGAAGTCCTCATCGGCTTGAACGAGAGCGATTTCGTCATTGTTCATCCGAGCGACCGCATCCAAGACCAAATCCAAGTGCAGCCGAGATAATCCGTAGATCAGGCTTTCCAGTCTGACTCATGACGCAGAAATGCTGTCAACTCTTGATCGATTCAGCCTGGAAAGGCTGACCTATGAGGCATCATGCCCCAATCGCTTCCCGACATCGTGATTCGCGCGTCGGCCGGGACCGGCAAGACATATCAACTGGCAAGCCGCTTCTTGCAGTTGCTCGACGCAGATGTGCCGCCGGAGTCGATTCTCGCGGCGACGTTCACTCGCAAAGCGGCGGGGGAGATTCTCGAACGTATCCTGCTGACACTGGCCCGCGCGGCGAGCGACGACGACGAACGGGCCAAGCTGGCGACCGCAATCGGCTCGCCGCAACTGACGCAAGCTCGTTGTCGCGAACTCTTGCTGAAAATGACGCAGCGGTTGCATCGGCTGCAAGTCGGGACGTTGGACAGCTTCTTCGCGAAGCTCGCCAGTAGCTTTTCGTTGGAGCTGGGTTTGCCTCCCGGCTGGAGAATTCTGGAGACCATCGAAGCGAAGCGACTGCGTGAAGAGGCGGTCGAAGCGTTGCTCGAATCGGAGACAGATGACGAACTCGTGCGGCTGTTGCGGTTGCTGACGAAGGGGACGACGTCTCGCTCGGTCAGCGACGTGATCGACGACACCGTCAAGAACTGCGGCGAGGTTGCGGTCGAGACGTCGCTGGATGCGTGGCTGAAGGTCCCTCGGCCGCCGCTTCCGGATTACGCGGAACTTCAACGCTCTCGGCAGCAGCTTCAGGTGTTGCTCGACGACACGACGAGAACCGACAAGCGATTGCAGGACGCGATCACGAAAGACCTCGATTCCGCCGAGCGCGATCAGTGGGAAGAACTGCTCAAGCGGGGCATCTTGAAAAACCTGTTGGCCGGTGAGCGGAAGTACTACCGCAAGGACCTCGACCCGCAGACGTTAGCGGTTTACGAAACGATGCTCGATCAGGTGAGGCGACTCGTGCTGCATCGGCTGTCGATCCAGACAGAAGGGACGCGCGAACTGCTCGACAAATTCGACCGCGAGTTTCGTGAACTGCAACGGCGGCAAGGGGGCTGTTCGTTCTCGGACGTGGCTCGCGCGCTGGCAGGCTGGACCGATTTGCTGGGCGAGACCGATCGCTCGACCGGCAGCCTGGCGATGCGACTGGATTCGCGGCTGTCGCATTTGCTGCTCGACGAGTTTCAGGACACATCGCCGTTGCAATGGTCGGTGCTGCGACCATTTGCCGAACAAGTCGCTCACAAACAACGTCCTGCCAAGCGGGCGGCTCAAAAGAAAATGTTCAGCGATGACGAAACATTGCCGCCGTCGTTCTTCTGCGTCGGCGACGTCAAGCAGGCGATCTACGGCTGGCGCGGCGGCGACGCACGCATCTTCGACACGCTGCTGCGGCAGTTGCCGAATCTCACGCCGGAAGAATTGGCAATGAGTTGGCGATCCGCTCAGCCAATCATCGACACGGTCAATCGCGTGTTCGAGCGGATGACTCGGCATCCGAAACTGGAACGATTAGCCGCGCCGATTCAGACGTGGTGCGATGCGTTCCCGATTCACACGACCGCGCGAACGGAGTTATCCGGCTACGTCGAGTTCCGTTCGGTCGTGGAGAAAGCCGAAGGGGAGTCGGCGTCCGATGTCACGCTGCAAGCGGCCGCGAATTTGGTCGCGGAGTTGGCAACGAAGCACCCGACTCGCAGCATCAGCGTGCTGACTCGCAGCAATGAAGCGGTCGCGAAGCTGATCTTTGAACTGCATCACCGCGATGTTCCCGCCAGTGAGGAAGGGGGACATCCGCTGACCGACTCGGTTGCGGTGCGGTTGCTGCTGTCGCTGTTGTTGCTGGCAGATCATCCCGGAGACCGGATCGCTCGGTTTCACGTCGCGACATCGCCGCTGGGGCCGGGCTTTCAGTTCGGAGATTTCCAAGACGATGCCGCCGCCGCGCAGTTGGCCGAGTCGCTGCGACGGCGATTGCTGTGCGACGGCTACGGCCCGTGCCTCGCCGCGTGGTCGAAGCTGTTGGTCGATCACGGTAGCTCGCGCGATCGAGTCCGATTGGATCAGCTCGTCAAACTGGCGGACGGCTATCAACCGACGGCCACGCTGCGTCCCAGTGACTTCGTCGAGTTCGTCCGCGAAGAGCGCGTGGCCGATCCCAGCGGCGACCGCATCCGCGTGATGACCGTGCATCAAGCGAAAGGCTTGCAGTTCGACATCGTCGTCCTGCCGGAATTGGACAAGCTCATTCCGGGTCAGACTCCCTCGCTTGTCGCCGGGAGCGCTGATCCGGCCGAGCCGCCCGAAGCCGTCTGCCTGTACCGCGACGACAGCATCCAACAACTGCTCACCCCCGAACTGCAAAACCTCTTCGTACAAGACGTTGAACGCCGCACGCACGAGTCGCTGTGCGTGCTTTACGTCGCGCTAACTCGCGCAATACACGCGATGTATTTGCTGATCGCTCCGCACGAGAAAGAACCGACGAAATCGTTCGCCGGTTTGCTGCGAGCATCGTTGGCCGACAACCCCCTCGCTCCGCCAGAGACGTTGCTGTTCGAGACGGGTGACGCGAATTGGGATGACGATCTTCATAGGACGGGCACTCTTGCCCGTCTCGGGTCGGGCAATCCGCCGAAGGCGGACCAACCTACGACACACATTCGTTTCGCTCCACCATTGCCGACACCGACACGCGGTTGGCAGCGTCAGGCACCATCCGCTCACGAATCGCAGCCATCGCGACAACTCGGCGAGTTGCTGCGAACTCGTCCCGTCTACGCCTTCGAGCGCGGCACGCTGATCCACAAGTGGTTCGAGCAGATCGAATGGCTCGACGACGGCCGCCCGTCGAAAGAGCAACTGCTTGTCTCAGCGCGAACGTTGCTGCCCATGACGCTCGACCCCGCGAAGGTGCTCCCAGAATTCTTCGCGATGCTCGATCAGCCGGTGATCACCGCTGCTCTGCGCCGCGAACAGTCACCGCATCGTGAGCTGACCTCGCGCGTACTGCGCGAGCATCCCTTCGCCTGCCGCTTCGAGCGCACGCTCATCAGCGGCATCATTGACCGCCTCGTGCTGTGGTCGTCCGGAGATCGAGTCGTCGCAGCGGAGATCGTCGATTTCAAAACCGATGTGGTCGCCGATCGCGTTTCGTTGAAAGCGAGGGTCGCGAGCTACCGGTCGCAGTTGGACTCGTACCGCCGAGCGGTCGCGCAACTCTTCGGGCTCGCGGTGGACCGAATCGCGGTGAAGTTGCTATTCGTCCATGCGGGCGAAGTCGTCGACGTCTGAAAGTGCCCGGAGTCGGCGGACTTGACGATTTACGAGACTTCCGACGGTGGAGTCGGCGGCGAAGGATCGGCTTCGTTTTGTTCGCGAAGCGTCTGCTTTCGATCCTGAGCCATCGCGGCGAAGCCGAGCCCCAGAATGGCAAAGACTTCGACGGCGAACAGCGATCCAGCGTTGCGATTCAACCAAACCGCTCCGTGAGTATGCGAGTTGCCGATCACGATCGCGATCAGAGCGAGAATCGTGACGACGAACACACCCGCCGCGACAGCGGTGAGGCGAAACAACAGGCTGGCGGGCTTGGGTTGGTGACGCATCAGAATTGGAATCGTTGTGGTTTGAGATAACGGCTATCGGCCTTCGGCAAGCACGGATCGTAGTCGATCAAGATCAGAGTCGTTCGTGTAGGCGTGCGGGCTGAAGCGCATCAGTCCTTCGCGAAAGTTGAGTGCGACGCCGGCGGGCTTCGCGGTGGCGAGAATTCGTCGCCGATCGTCGTCGGAGACTTCGCAGGAGACGATCCCGGATCGTCGTTCCGCCTCCGCAGACGAACGGATGTTGAAGTCCAGCGAGTCGAGCAACGCTCGAAGCTGATCGGTGACGTCGCCCAAGCGCGACCAGATGGCATCGACGCCAAACGAGTGCAGCAAATCCAAGCTCGCACCGAGTGCCAGAATACCGCCGGCATTGGCGGTCCCTCCCTCGAAGCGGCGCGCGGCGGACCACATCTCGCGCGGCTGAAGCGGACGTGCGACGCGATACGCGCCGACGTCGTCCGAATAGTCGGTGACGTCACTAAGATACGAACCAGAGAAGCTGATGCTGTTCGGGCCGATGCCGATCGGTCGCAGGCGTTCGAGATGTTCTTGCCGGATGAAGAGCACGCCGGCTCCTTCGGGGCCGAGCATCCATTTGTGTCCGTCGGCCGCCAGGAAATCGATCGGTGTGCGCGACAGGTCGAGCGGAATGACTCCCAAACCTTGAATCGCATCGACGCAGAGCAAGATTCCTCGCCGATGACTGACGTCCGCGAGTTCGTCGAGGTCGTGTCGCCAGCCGGTCACGAAGCCGACCCAACTGGCGGTGACGATCCGCGTCCGCGCATCGGTCGCGGCCAGCAAGCGGTCGATCGCGCAAACGTCGGTACCGGGTTCACTCTCGACGATGCGGACTTCGACGCCCCGTGGAATCAAACAACGCCACGAATTTCGATTCGCCGGGAACTCGCCGCTGGCGAGCACGACGTTGTCTCCCGGTTGCCACGGAAACGCTTCGGCGATGATCGACAGGCCGCTGGTCGTGTTCGGGATGAAGGCGACTTCGCTTGACTGGCAGCCGAGCAAACGAGCGGCGGAGTCGCGCACTGGGCCGACTCGCTTTCGCCACTCAGACCAGTTCGCGTCGCCGTTGTTCGTGACTTCGTCGGCCCAATCGGCGAGAGCTTGTTTCGCAGGCAAGCTGAGCGGCGCGACGGCGGCGTGGTCAAAGTACGCCCACCGCTCAACGGCCGGCATTTGCCGACGGAATTCGCGCCACCATTCGGACATGATTGTGCCTCGTAATCGACCGGACGTGGGCGTCCGGTGGACGCGGGCCGGACAATACCCTTTTTGCGGGAACGGTCATACCATCCGCCCTTTCTCTCGCTCGGAATTGGATTGGAAATAGCCACTCATGTCTGCGAATTCGACGGCGGCGAAACGGGCCGCGACTCCCATTGGATCGACGGTTGATGAGCAAGTTTTGGTGCTCGACTTCGGGTCTCAGACGGCGCAGTTGATTGCTCGCCGAGTCCGTGAGAACAACGTCTTCTGCCAACTGGTACGGCACGACTTGCCGGCCTCCCGCATTCGCCAGATCGCCCCGAAAGGATTGATCCTGTCGGGCGGACCGGCCAGCGTTTATGGCAAGGGGTCGCCGCAGCCCGACCCGGAGATTTTCAATCTCGGCATACCGATTCTCGGCATCTGTTACGGGATGCAGGTGACGTGTCAGACTCAGGGAGGCCAAGTCACCGCTGGCCACACACGCGAGTTCGGACACGCTCCGTGCAAAGTCATTTCGTCCAGCGGCTTATTCGACGGCGTTCCGCAAGAGTTCCAAGTTTGGATGAGCCACGGCGATCAGGTCCGTGACCTCCCCGCCGACTTCGAGCCGATCGCGGCCACCGAGACCTGTCCGCACGCTGCCGTGAAGCACCGGACGAAGCCGATCTTCGGTTTGCAGTTTCATCCGGAGGTTACACACACCGACCACGGCAGCCGATTGCTGGCGAACTTCGTGAAGAACATTTGCGGCTGTCGCGGGTCGTGGCGGATTAGCGACTTCATCGAAAGCGAGATCGTCGGCATCCGCAAACGAGTTGGCAGCCATCGCGTGATCTGCGGATTGTCCGGAGGCGTCGATTCGTCAGTCGTCGCCGCGTTGCTCTCAAAGTCAATTGGCGATCAGGTTTCGTGCATCTTCGTGGACAACGGACTGTTGCGGTTCGGTGAGGCCGAGGATGTTCGCGACCGATTTTCGCAGCATTTCAAGACCGACCTGCATGTCGTCGATGCTCGGCAGCGATTCCTCGACGAACTGGCTGGCGTGAGCGATCCGCAGCAAAAACGAAAAATCATCGGGCGAGTTTTCATCGAGGTCTTCCGGCACGAAGCCAAGTCGATTCCGAACGCCAAGTTTCTGGCTCAAGGGACGCTGTATCCGGACTTGATCGAGTCCGGAGGCAGTCCCGATGGCCCGGCCGCGATGATCAAGGCGCATCACAATGTCGGCGGATTGCCGGAGGAACTTGGTTTCGAATTGATCGAACCGCTGCGGGACCTCTTCAAAGACGAAGTCCGGAAAATGGGCCTTGAATTGGGCCTGCCGGAGCATCTGATATGGCGGCATCCGTTCCCCGGTCCGGGCCTCGCGGTGCGCTGTCTCGGCGAGATCACCGAGAAAAAATTGACCACGCTGCGTCAAGCAGACGTGATCGTCATCGAAGAACTGCACCGAGCCGGCTTGTACCGCAAAGTTCAACAAGCCTTCGCTGTTTTGCTTCCCGTGCAATCGGTGGGAGTGATGGGAGACGACCGCACCTACGACGACACTGTCGCCGTTCGAGCGGTCCAGACGGACGACTTCATGACGGCCGATTGGTTTCATCTGCCGTACGACGTGCTGCAACGCATCTCGACACGAATCACCAACAGCGTTCGCGGCGTGAACCGCGTCGTCTACGACATCAGCAGCAAGCCACCCAGCACAATCGAGTGGGAATGACGTGGCGGATGCGTCTTGCATCCGACCCGACGCGAGATTCGTTGGCCTCGATTCATCAGCGAGTTCGCCATGCCTTGGGAAGCCTACTTTGCGTTCGCGTTGATTCCCGGGTTCTTCGCCGGCGTGTTGGTCGTGATCGCGAAGCTCAGTGGTTGGACAAAATTGGCGGAACGCTTCCGGGCCGATCGCGAACCCGATGACGGGACTTGTTTCCGAGGCCAGTCTTTCCGCATCGGCTGGTGCGACTACAACGGCTGCATGACGATTCGAGTCTCGCCCGAAGGGTTGTATCTGGCGGTCTGGCCGATCTTCGTGGGTCACGCGCCGCTGCTGATTCCATGGCCGGCGTTGCGAGTCGTCGAGGAACGTCGGCGACGCTGGTTCGCCGTCGCGGTGGTCGAAGTGGGGCAGCCACTTCAGGCCAAATTACAGTTGCCGTTGAAGGTGATCGATGCCGCTCGTTCCTGGTTGCGGCGTCAAGACTCAGCAGACTGAATGCGGTTCGGCACTTCAATGCTCTTCGCGAAAATTCATCTCGCTTCGGTTCGTCACGATGGAACTGCTCGCGTCGTGTTGATTTGGCAGACTCTGCGACCATCGCTGTCTCTGCCGATTGTGTCTGTTCCCGGAATCAATCGGGCGGACGGACTCGAACATCCGACTTCTGGAGCTTAACCGCGCGCTCCGCGCCAAGACGGATGCACGGTTTGACCGACCTAACTGGGGGCGAATTGTTCGTTCGCTTGAACAATGCGCTGGACTGACGAATCACCGTCATTGGGAAGGTTTGCCTCACCGGAATCTTGTTCCAGGAGTTGCCACCACGATGAAATCGCTTCGAACTTGGACTCAAGTCGGACTGCTGCTGGCCATCTCGACCTGGACCGCGCTGAACCCGGCGCACTCGGATGACCCTTTGCCGCCGACGGAGTCTGAACGTCCGGCTGCCGTCAGTCCGGATGTGGCGTCCGAAGAGAGCTCGGCTCCGGCCACAAGTTCCGAATCGAAGCCAGGGCCGAATCCCGCTACCGAAGCGTTGATCCCCGAACCGGAGACATCGTTGCCAACCACGACGGCGACGCCACCCACCGGCGAGTCCAGCGTACCCAAGCCGGAAGTCCCGATGGACATCGATTCGCAATTCGAGACGCCGATCGAGGCGAACCCGCGACCGACGAACGCGAATCCGCGTGAGTTGTTCTCCGGCTCATCGACAACGAAGATTCAAGCTCCAGTGAGCGAAGTCCCGAAGGTGCCGCAACCAGTTCCGGTTGTCGCCACACCGGTCGATCCACTCGTGAAGTTGGCCGCGGACGCCGTGGAAGTCTCTAGCCGCCGCTACTTGACGGCCGACATGCACACGCCGTGGCAAATCATTCACGGATTGCTGGCCTATCGCCAGGACTTTCAGCTCAAGCTCAAAGACAGCGACAAGAAAATCAACGCGATCGAGTGGGCCTCCAGCGGTGTTAATTTCCGAGGCGAGTCGCTGTTTCAGAAAACCGTTTTCGGTGGTCGCGCGCATCCCTTCAGCCAGATTTTCTATTTTGAGGGACATCCCACGCAGTTCATGGCGTACTTGACGATGTGCCGCCTACCGCCGTCGCATGAATTCAAGACCGCTAGCGGCGAAGTCGTCACCGTTCAGGACATCATCAACAACGCCAAAATGGAAGTGACTCGTGCTCCGGACGTCGAGATGACCTGGACGCTGTGGGCGTTGGCTCACTACCTCGAACCGACGGCTCAATGGGTCAACAAGAAGGGCGAGCATTGGAGCATGGAAGAATTGCTCCGCGTCGAGTTGCGGAACGCGATCTACGACAGCCCATGCGGTGGAACTCACAGCTTGTTCGCGATCGCGTACGCTCGCAATGCACACTTGCAGTCGCGACAACCGTTGCGCGGCGTTTGGCTGGAAGCAGATCAGAAGATTCAACGCTTCATCGCCGAGGCCAAGGCTCTGCAGAACTCAGATGGCAGTTTCTCGAAACACTATTTCAAGGGCCGCGACTTCAGCAACGACTTCAACACGCGGATCACAGGTTCCGGTCACATGATTGAATGGCTGATGGTCGCGCTTCCGCAGTCACGCCTGTCGGAGCCGTGGGTTCAAAATGGGATTCGTTGTGTGGCTCAGGATTTGATCGACAACCGTCAACAGAGCGCCGAATGCGGACCGCTGTATCACGCCGTTGATGGCTTGCAGATTTTCCGCGAGCGGATGCAGAACGCCGCACGGGTGACGCAACGCACGTCCCCCGGCGCGAACGGCTGGAAAGCGTCACCGAATGCTCAGTGGCCGCAACCGAAGACATTCGTCAAATCGGATCAGCAAGTGGACTCAAAACTGGCGACCACCGAGATCCAACCGAAGTCCGCGTCAGCTCAGCCTGCGATCACCCCGAAACTGGGAGTCGAGTTCGTCGTCCCGAAACGAGTTCGCCCGGCGGTGACTGCCGAGAAGCCCGCGAATTCGACGCTTCAATAGTTTCTCGATTTGGCTCGCTTCGGCGGATCAACTTGCAGCAGCGAGTACGGCACAAGGCCGAGCGAATGGATGCGGCCGTCGCTCGTCTGGGCGCAGCCAAGGTTGACGTACTTGGTCGTCGTCGTGCCGTCCGGGAGTTTGATGATCCCGTAGTGCATCGGCAGCGGTTTGCTCTCCTTGTCGACGAACTCGGTGAAGTCCGCGTTCTTGATCGAGACTGGGCCAAGATCGCGCGGGATTAATACGGATCGCAAGAAATAAATGCGCGCCGGGCGTGGCACAGGATTTGCGCCACACCTGCCAAGACTAAAAGCACGTCATCTTGGCAGGAGAACATGGAGTGACCATCGCAGAATATCATTCAGCGGAGGAACTGCAGCAACTGTTTCG
>CAMDRI010000118.1 GCA_945906725.1 Candidatus Kuenenia stuttgartensis
GCAACTGGGCGGCTACAACAACCGAGCCACCGAAACCCCACCCGGCCCCCAACCCCTCTGGATCGGCCTCCGCAGAATGACCGACTTTGCCACCGCCTGGCTCGCCTTCGGTCCGCAAGACGGATCGAGTTGTGTATAAACGACAGACTGCCGGCTACGGCTACAGATCCTTAAATCGCTCCCGCATCGCCTTGCCGCCGAGGTCGGGGTACAGCAGTTTCGTGACCTTCAGCAGTTTGTCGGCCTCGGCTTGTTCGCCGAGCCGGCGACTGCAGCGGATGACGTGCCACCGCGCGTCCAGCCATTCGAGACTGCCGGCTTTGAGCAAGCCTTCCAGCCGCCGCCAGTACGACTTCGCTTGCTGTGTGGCCTCTTTCGAGTCGAGCGATTCGGACAACTCGGCGGCCGTTCGCAAGAGCTTCGCGTCGCGTGGCGACTTCTCGACGAGTTGCTGAAACACCGCGACGGCTTTCGTCGGCTGGCCGGTTGCCGCGAACGCTTCCGCGCGAGCACGCAACAGTCTCAGGCGTTGCGAGTCGGTCAGCTTCGCCGCCGCGTCGTTCAAACTCTGCGACGCACGCAACTGCAAGTCCGCGACAAGCCGCTGCGTTCCCACATCGCTGCGTGTCGCAACGGCCGACAGTCCATCCAACAGCGTCAGCAACTCTTCCGGCCCGGCGGCTTCGAGCGATTCGATCAGCCGCTCCGCTTCGTCGATGCGTCGCTGCCCGGCCAGCGACACGACACGCAGTTGCTTCGCCAGCTTGAGCCACTCACGATCGTGTGCGTGAGCGATCACGAATTCCAAAAACCGATCCGCCGTTTTGTCATCCGCAGGATGTTGCTCCAGCATCAACCGAGCCAGTCGGACGAGCAGTTCTGCCTGAGCCTCCTTCAAGACACGCTCGGCGCGGGTCTCCTGACCCCGCCGCTGCACGGGATTAAAGGTCTCCAAAATCGCCGTCGCCACCGGTTCCAACTGACGAACTCCCGCTGCCTCAGCCTCCGACGTCGGCTTCCCCTCGCGACGCAATCGCGCGATCTGTTGTTCGTGACAACGAGCCACTCCCGCCCAAGAGTCAGCGAACCGCGTGTGCGACTCCGGCACCGTCGCGAAACAATCCATCGCCTCCAAAAACTGCTTCTGCCGCTCGAGCATTTGGCCGAGCAACCAGGCGGCTTCAGCCGCTTCGGGCAGATCGGGATATCGCTCACGCAACGAACGCAACGCGGCCACGAACTGGGTCCGCCGTTCGTTCGTCGGTTCGGACTCGAATTGCTTGCCGAGGCAGAACGCCCACAGCAGGTGTGTCGCGGCCGAGCGTTCGTGACGCGGTGCTTCGGCTAGCTCGCGAAATGCCGTGGCGGCCTCCTCGAATCGTTTCGCTTGAAACAACAACGTCGCGCGCGAGTCTCGCAACTCAAGCAATAAGTTTGTTGTCCCACCTTCAGGTGGCCTCTTCAGCGCCACCGCAATCGCCGCGTCGAACCGAACAATCGCCTCGTCCACAGTCAATGACGAGAAACCACTCCGAGCCTTCCGCACCAGCCCCGCCAACTCGCGGCCGAACTGCTGCACGTCCCGCTCGCGCTGCCAGTCGAGCTGCGCTCGCGTGTGCCAATAACCACTCTCGTCGCGACGCAATTGTGCGATCTCGGACGTCAGGCGATCCCACAATTCTCCGGCGAGTTCCATATCGCCGCGTTCGGCAGCGAGTTGCCAGACCGCCAACTCGACCACGACTTGCCAGTAGGCCAATTCCGGCGACGCGACCGCAGCCGACTTGCCTTCATCCAGCTTGAAGACACCGTTCCGTCGTTGCTCGATCAACCACGAGGCCGCTTCGGCCGGCTTCCGCGTCGCGAGCATCCCCCGCAGACGTTCGATGACCGATCGCTCGCGGAGTTCCAGTGGCGTGTCGTCCGCGACTGTCTTTTCAAACGCTGTCAGCAACTTCGCCGCGCGGTCGAGATCGCCTCGCCAGCGAGCCACCTCGGCCAGCGCCAACTGACTCTCCCAAGTCAGCCGTTCGTTGCTCGGTCCCTGCGCGAGCGGCAGCAGCCATTCGTCGGCGGCCAGGAGCGCAGTCGCTCGATCGGCCGGGATGTCGGCACCGAGCTTCGCTTGCGTCAGTCGGGCGACCCCCAGTCGAAATCGAATCTGCTGCCACAGTGTGCGCCGCTCGAACGACGAGAGTTTGTCCGGGACCGAGACGACCGAATTCTGTCGCACCTGTTGGCCGAGTGATTTCTCCAAAACGCCGAACTGTTCGATCGCGACTTCAACCGCCTTCGATCCGCGCTGCCGCAGTTCTCGATCCTCCGGCCGCAGCTCGGACTGAGCGAGCGACATTTCCGCTCGGCCGAGTTCGATCAGCGCCAGTTGCGTTTCAAACAATTCGCGTCTGGGCGTGGCAGTCGCGCGAGTCAGGTATTCGACGATCAACCGACTCGAACGCTGCCACAGATCGTCCTGCTCGGTCCCAGCCGTGTGCCAGGCGTGGGCGGCGTACGTTCGCGACAGTTCCAGGACCAGCTCACTCCGTTGCAGTTCGCCCAGCGACGGGGCTTCGAGTCGCCGCAGGCAATCCGATTCGACCAATCCGAAGAGTTGCCGCTGGCGAAGCTGATCGTAGAACCGAGCGGTCGTTTCATCAGCCCGCGACCACGCCACCACGACGAACAGCGTCAAGGCCACAAACGAGCCGACTCGTCGAAGGATTTGGAAAGTTCGGCTCATAATCGTTTTATCGTAGGCTAGGCTTTCCAGCCCGAATTGGCAGACTGCTCGCCGATCGACAATCGGGTCAGCCTGGAAAGGCTGACCTAGCTGCTAATCTCTCGCAATTCCGTCCGTGATGCGAGCCAAAGGAGTGTCTGTCATGTCTGCGCTACCCGAAGCACTCGGCCGTTTGAGAATTTCTTCCGCCCCGCAAGCCGTGTGGATCGGCGGCGAAAGTCTGACTGGAACCGGTTCGCTGCTGACTGGCCGCTCACCGATTGATGGCGCGGCGCTGACGACGTTCGACTCGGCCGGTGTTGCCGAAGTGCCGCGAGTGCTCACGGCCGCGACCGAAGCCTTTCAAACCTGGCGAGTCCTGCCCGCTCCGCAGCGAGGTGAGTTCGTGCGGCGCGTCGGCAATCGATTTCGAGAAATGAAAACGGACCTCGCCGCCGTCATCACCGCTGAGGCGGGCAAGATCACGCAAGAGGCGCTCGGCGAGGTGCAGGAAGTTATCGACATCTGCGACTTCGCCGTCGGACTCAGCCGCCAGTTGTACGGCCTGACGATCGCCACCGAGCGCCCCGGGCATCGGCTCGCCGAGCAATGGCATCCGCTCGGCCCGATCGGCGTCATCACTGCGTTCAATTTCCCGATGGCAGTCTGGGCTTGGAACGCCGCGCTGGCTTGGGTCTGCGGCGATCCGGTCGTGTGGAAACCGTCGGAGAAAACACCGCTGTGCGCGATCGCGTGCCAGTCAGTCGTTGCCTCAGTGCTGCACGAGATGCCGAACGTCCCTCCCGCAGTCTCGTGCGTGTTGATCTGCACTGGAGCAGGCGTCGGCGAAGCACTCGCCGATGCGAACGAATTGCCGCTGATCTCGGCCACCGGCTCAACCGCGATGGGCCGAGCAGTCGCGCAGCGCGTCGCTGCTCGACTGGGCCGCTCGTTGCTGGAACTCGGCGGCAACAACGGCATGATCGTGACGCCCTCCGCCGATCTTGAACTGACAACGCGCGCGATCGTCTTCTCCGCCGTCGGCACCTGTGGCCAGCGCTGCACGTCGCTCCGCCGTCTGATCGTCCACGAGAGCATCGCCGACGATCTCGTTCGCCGCTTGCGAACGATCTACGACCGACTGCCGATCGGCGATCCGCGCGAATCCGGAGTCCTCGTTGGCCCACTCATCGACGAGCGAGCCTTCACTGCAATGCAATTCGCCTTGGAGCAAGCGAAAGCCGAAGGAGGCATCGTCCACGGCGGCGAGCGTGTCACCGATGGTGTGCCGGCAAACGGATACTACGTCCGCCCCGCGCTGGTGGAATTCACCAACCCCAAACCCCCAACCCCTAACCTCTCTCCCACCATCGTTCGCGAAGAAACCTTTGCACCGATCTTTTACGTGCTGCGTTATCGCACGCTCGACCAAGCGATCGCGATGCACAACGACGTTCCACAGGGACTCGCCTCGTCGATCATGACCAGCGACATACGTGAGGCGGAGCTATTTTGCTCACCGGCCGGCTCCGACTGCGGGATCGTCAACGTCAACGTCGGCCCCAGCGGCGCGGAAATCGGCGGAGCCTTCGGCGGCGAGAAAGCCACCGGCGGCGGACGCGAATCCGGCTCGGATTCCTGGAAGGCGTACATGCGCCGCGCGACCAACACCATCAACTATTCTCGCGACCTGCCACTCGCCCAAGGCATTCAGTTTGACCTGTAGCTGGCTGCTCAATCGACGAACTGAAACTCGTTTGAAAGCAACAGCACCTGCGCGAGTTGTTCCCACGAAGTCATTGGCGATTCCGATGACTGCCCGTTGCTTGTCTTGGGAAAATCGCGAGCCATGTCCCAAATCGCCGGCATTCGTTTCTCGACGGCCACCAGCTTTGGTGCCCACAGGAACGAATCCGAGTTTTCATTTGCTCGGCAGGTGACGATGAAATCGAGCGACTCGCCGCGCCGCAGCGCGATCGCCGGGACGAACGTCTCGACCGACTGGTTAGTTGCTGTCCAACGAGCCTTCTCGCCAAACTGACTGGACGCCACGACGGCCATCACCCCGTCACCGAATTTCTGTTCGTGCTTGAGCGTGCCGGTGACGACCACAGTCACGTCGCGCGGAGCGGTCCAGCGCAGCATCGCGGCGTGTTGAGGATTTCCCGGATGTCCGCCGTTGGGGTTCCAAAAAACCCAACCGAGTTGTGGATCGGGCAGGTTTGGACCGCCTTGCCACTGCTTGCCGGTCCAATGCGGCAACACGGTGAAACTCTTCAGCGCCTTCGCCTCGGAGTCGTAATCACCGTAGCCGAACTGCCAAGCTGGGGCCGGCGGTGTTTCGAGTGGCGCGTCTGCCAGGAATTGCTCGGCAAGTTGGAGTTCCTCTGCCGTCGGCTCGCGGCCGTAGACGAGTCGAAACAAGTGGGGCATTTTTTCAACCTGACCAGCCAACGATGTTCCCGTCAAATTGCCAGGCAGGTTGGGAATCTGCCCCATGGTTCGTGCGGCCAACGCACGCGACAGTTCGACTAGAAACGGACTGTTCCGCAGGAACAACGTCTGCTGCGGAACGGACGTGACGAACCGCGATGGCGCGTGCGTGTCGGGACTCGCAAAGTCGAAATTGCGAAATGTCAGCGGCAAGTTTTGTCGGTCGATGAATCCGTAGATCGTGCGACGGTTCGAAAACGGCGACTTCAGAATGTCCGTCGCAGGCCCTCCCAGCGAGCGATCCAATCGACCGCTCGCAAATAGCAACGAATCGCGGAGCGACTCCCAATCCAACCGCTGGCGGTTCATGTGTGCGAGTAGGCGATTTTCGGGATCGGAGGAGAGTTGCGAGGTGTTAGTAGCGAGTTGCGAGTTCTTGTCCTGCTCGCCACTCGCCACTAACAAATCTCCACTCTTCTGCCTCCACGTCGCCGACAGCATCATCTCGCGATGCAGCCACTTCAGCGACCAGTCGTGAGCGATCAACTCCGCGGACAGCCAATCGAGCAATTCGGGATGTGTCGGCGGATCGGCTCGGAGACCGAAGTCGCTCGGCGTCTTTACCAGCGGTGCGCCGAAGTGGTGCGACCAGACTCGATTGACGATGACTCGCGCGGTCAGCGGGTTGGCGGGGGAGGCAATCGCTTGCGCGAGTTCCATTCGGCCGCTGCGGTTCGCAAACGGCTTTCGTTCTGGCCCGGCGACAACTGCCAGGAAATGCCTGGGCACTTGCGGTCCGTGGTTGCCTTGCTGACCGCGGAGAAAAATGTACGGATCGAAGGGCTTGTCCTCTTCGGCCAGTGTCATCGCCATCAATGATTTCGCTTCGTCCGGTTTCGGCTCGCGCGAGCTGCGAAAGACACCGTAGAGCGAGTAGTAATCGGCTGCCGGAATCGGATCGTATTTGTGATCGTGACATCGAGCACAACTGACGGTCAGTGCCATTGTGCCTCGGCAGACAACGTCGATGCGGTCGTCGATAATGTCGTTGATGTTGTTTAAAAAACGTCGGCCGAGCGTCAAAAATCCCAGCGCCGGCAAGTGGGCCGAGCGTTCTGGTTCCGGCAGCAAATCGGCCGCGAGTTGACGAATCAAAAACTGGTCGTAGGGCATGTCGTCGTTCAACGCACGGATGACCCAGTCACGATA
This sequence comes from Candidatus Kuenenia stuttgartensis, assembly GCA_945906725.1. Classification (GTDB taxonomy): domain Bacteria; phylum Planctomycetota; class Planctomycetia; order Planctomycetales; family Planctomycetaceae; genus SXKJ01. Next base: position 6,362 of record CAMDRI010000118.1, read on the forward strand.
GGCGAACGCGAAAGGATAGTTGCGGTCCTCGGTGAAGACGTAGCCCTTCGTGTCGGCGTACCTCGACAAGTCGAGCCAATAACGCCCCCAGCGTTCACCGAGCTGCGGCGAGACCAGCAGTCGGTCGATCAATTTCTCATAGGCATCGGGTGCGTTGTCGTTCTCGAATTTGACGACATCGTCCATCGTCGGCGGCAGGCCGTGCAAGTCAAAGGTCGCGCGACGAATCAGTGTGCGACGATCAGCCAGCGGCGAAAGAGTCAGTTTTGTTTCATCCAGCTTCTGTTGAATAAATCCGTCGATGGGCGATCTCAGATTTGAAACTTGAGATTTGAGGTTTGTCGTTTGTGATAACGGCTCACGGCCATCGGCCCTCGGCTTTCGGTCGGACGGAACCTGTGGACTCTTGATCGGCTGGAACGCCCAATGCCGCTTCGCCTGAAAGCCGCCAGGCTTGCCTTCAGGCCACGGAGCTCCAGCGGTGATCCAGACTTCGAAGGTAGCGATAGTCTCGTCTGGCAGGCGCTTGTCGGGCGGCATCTTTAAGTCGTCATTGTCGTGTCGCAGCGCTTTGAGCAGCAAACTCTCGGCCGGTTTGTTCGGCACGATGGCTGGTGACGTGTCGCCACCTTTGAGCAGGGCTTCGCGCGAATCGACTCGCAGGTTGCCGCTGTCCTTGTCACTGCCGTGACACTTGAAACAGACATCGACGAGAACCGGGCGGATCTTGGTTTCGAAGAGTTCGGTGGCGTCCGGCTCCGCGGCGGTCGCGAACCGGGACATCGACAGCACGAGAAGGCTGCCGACAGCCCAGCGATAAGGACAGAGTCTTGGTGAGTGATTTGGCATGAGTGGCGCGGGGACAATGAATACGGAATGCAGAAGTCAGAATGAGGGTATTCTGTCTAGCCTTCATTCTGACTTCCGTATTCCGCATTCGCTATTCCGTATTCATTCTTCGACGCCTCGGCGAACGATCCTCGTTAGGCGCAAAAAAACCGACGAGGCTCGTGGTCGAGCCTCGTCGGCGATATTCGATTTTCAACCGCCCAAGGCGGCGCGGCGCTACCGGTCCTTGCGGTGCCGAATCTTGGCACGCATGCGTCGCTTCGTGCTGCCGATTTTGCGACGGCCACGTCCGGTTCTCTTCACTCCCATCTGAGCACTCCCACTGTTCTGCGAAGTTCGAGGAAATTCCCAACCACTTTGTGATCTTTGAAACGGGTCGGGACTCTAACAGTCCTCGTGCCGCTCGGCAACCACGCGAATTGACTGGCCAATCGTTGTTTCAGACCGGCCATTCCGCCATTATGGCTGCCCGTCAGCACGCTGGGCGGTCGCCGGCCGCAATCCGATTTCTTTTCTAGTCCAGTGAGTCGTCGTCATGGCAGTTCGAGGCATTCGCGGAGCGATCAGTGTGTCGGCCGACACCAAGCCGGAAGTTTTGACCGCGACGCGCGAACTGCTCGAAGAATTGCTGCGAGCCAACGGCCTCGAAGAACACTTCGACGATATCGCTTCGGCGATCTTCACGACGACTCGCGACCTGAACTCCGCCTTCCCGGCCGAGGCTGCTCGGACGTTGGGCATGAGCGCCGTCCCGCTGCTGTGTGCGACAGAAATCCCCGTCGCCGACAGCCTGCCGCAGTGCATTCGAGTCCTATTGCACGTCAACACCGACAAGACCCAAGCCGAAATGGTCCACGTTTACCTGCGAGACGCCAAGCGTCTACGACCAGATGTAAAGAGCGCCCAGTAGGTCAGGCTTTCCAGCCTGACCCGAATTGGTAACCCGCGCCAATCCTTGATCGGGTCAGGCTGGAAAGGCCGACCTACTTTCTCAGGAGCAACCCATGTCGCGACAGATTCTTCGCTGGTGTGGACTCGCGATGCTGTGTTGCCTCGCTGCCACAGCAGGATTCGAGAGCTGGAGTGCGGACCCGCCCGCCTCGTTGAAGCTGACGTTGCGATTCCGCAAAGAGACCGGTCCGGCAAGCGGGCGCTGGCACACACTGACAGCCCCCGCCCAATGGGACGCGAAGAAGACCGCCGTCGTGATCTGCGACATGTGGGACAAACACTGGTGTCAGATGTCGACGCAACGAGTCGGTCAGATGGCTCCGCGCATGAACGAATTCGTCAACGAGTCGCGGAAGCGCGGGTCGCTGGTCATCCACTGTCCCAGCGACACGATGGATTTCTACAAGGACACGCCGCAACGCAAACTCGCGCAGGCCGCGCCGGTCGCGACTCCCAAAACCGAGTTGCAACGCTGGTGCCGCATCGACTTGGGTAAGGAGGCTCTGCTGCCGATCGACGACACCGACGGCGGCTGCGACACGGTCCCTCCCGATCCGAACTTCAAGGCCTGGTCGCGGCAGATTGCGACCATCGAAGTCCACGATGGCGACGCCGTCACCGACAGCGCCGAAGCGTACTACCTGATGCGGCAGCGCGGCATCGAAAACGTGATCGTGATGGGCGTGCACACCAACATGTGCGTGCTCGGCCGGCCGTTTTCGATTCGGCAATTGGTGCAGCAAGGCTTGAACGTCGTCCTGTGCCGCGATCTGACCGACACGATGTACAACCCGAAGAAGCAGCCGTTCGGCAGCCACTTCACCGGCACGGATCTCGTTGTCGAGCACATCGAAAAATACTGGTGCCCGACGATCACCAGCGGCGATTTACTCGACGGCAAAGAGTACCGCTTCCCCGCCGACAAGCGCCCGCACATTGTGGCCATCGTCTCGGAAGAGGAATACGAAACGCATCGGACGCTGCCGGACTTCGCCGCGAAGCATCTCGGCCAGGACTTCCGCGTGTCGTTCGTCTTCGGTGGTGCCGACGCGACTGACATTCGGGGCCGAAAGTCCGAAGCCAGCAGCCCGAAGCCAGACGCCAGCGATTTCACAAAGGACAAAGCTTTATTGACGTCGCTGATCGCTCGGCCGACCTCGACGAACAAGGAAGACTTGCTTGGACTGGAAGCCCTCGACAGCGCCGATGTTGTGCTCATCAGCGCACGACGGCGGACACCGACGACCGAGCAACTTGCTCGCTTGCGGAAGTTCGTGGCCGCCGGCAAACCGATGGTCGGCATTCGCACGGCGAGCCATCCGTTTCATCTGCGCGACAAGCCCGCGCCGGAAGGCCGGGCCGATTGGCCGACCTTCGACGCGGACATTTGGGGCGGGCATTACACGAATCATTACGGCGACGCGAAGAGCGGCCCGAACAACACCGTGACGATTGCCGATGCCGCGAAGAATCATCCGCTCCTGACCGGATTCAAAACTGGCGAATATCACAGCGAAGGGACGTTGTATCTGACCTCACCGCTCGCCGAGGGGACTCACGTCTTGCTCACCGGCCGCTTCACCGACAAGCCGATCGAGCCGGTCGCGTGGACGTTCACTCGCAAAGACGGAGGCCGGTCGGTCTACACGTCGCTCGGACACAAGTCCGACTTCGCTCAGCCGGAGTTCTGCCAATTGCTTCGCAATAGCTTGCTGTGGGCGGCAGGGCTGCCGGTGCCGACAAACTGAGGCCACAGTTCCTACCTGGGATTCCATCGTTCTGCCTGAACTTCAACGAGACAGAACGATGGGGGCAGAATGATGAGGAGGGACGGGGAAGAGTGCCCATCCTACGGAATCACGCCCATGCGTTGACCGAGTTCTCGCAGGACTTCGACATCGCTCACCGGGCGTTCGGGGCTGCGTGGGTGCGTGCGGTCGCAGTTCAGCCAGCCGCGCAGTTTCAGGAATTGCGCGGCGGAGTGCTTGTACGCGGGACTGGGCGAACGGAACGCGAACATGCCGAGATACTGCAACTGGTCGTTGAGTTCGTAGAAGCGCGGATCGCCGGCGGCCCAGTAGGCATCCCGTTTCGCGAACAGGTCCGGCGCGAATGTGCTCAGGCCGAGCAAATAGTCGCTGCCGTACATGACCATGTCGATCGCGAAATCGTTACCAGTGTAGACTGTGAACTCCGGACGTCTCTCGTCTCGCAGCCGGAGTCGCTGCCACTCCGGTTCGCGATGAAATGACGAGTGCTTCTCGCCGATACACTGCGGGATGTCGAGCAGTCCGGAAAACGTGTCGAGGTCGTAAATCGCTCCGAACTTGGCCAGCATCGGAGTCAGCTCGAAGGCGAGAAACTGATCGCAGCCGCGGCCGATCGCGCGGTACGCCTCGATCAATTCGGCGGGAGGCAATTCGACCAGGCCGAAGGATTGAAACAGGATCGGCAATCCTCCGGCCGATTGAATGAGGTCAATCCGCCGCTGATAGCCCGCGAGATCGAACTTCGCTCCCGATTGATCGCCGACGAACGCTCCGGCGACAAACGCTTGGCCACTGAGCACCGATTGCGTGCGCCTCAAGACTTCGCGATACGTCGCGTCGTCGAGCAGATTGACGAAGCCAGTGTCCATGTTGACCGCCGGAGTCAGTCCCGCGTCAGCCGTGCGTCGCACATGCGCGTCGAAGGCCATCCAATCGACGTCGTCCGACTCAACGAACGGCAACAGAATCGCCGAGATGCCGCGAATGGTTCGACGCAATTTCAACGACGACAACGGCAAAGAGTTGATCAACATGGCGATTGCTGTTCAGGAGTGAATCACGTTTCTGGGGTGCACGCGAGTCGCGTGCGCCACGGCCGAATCAAACTGACCCTCGACCCACTTTTCGCACGGCGGCGTACAAGAAGTACGCCGGCAGGCCCAGGGCAATCAGAATCAAAGCGACGTGAGCAGCGAAAGATTCCAGCCGATACGCGGTCGGCAGGAACCAGACGTAGAAGCCGACAAACAGCAGCGGTGTCACGGGATAGCCCCAAGTGCGATACGGACGATGCCATTCCGGGTGCTTGTAGCGCAGTACGATCACACCGATGACCGACAGCACGAGAAACACGCTGGCCGAGAAGATCACATAGTCGGTCAAGATGTCGAAGAGATCGCGGGTCTTGAGCGCGTCGACGTAGTGCTTAGAGATTCTCGCCCCAACGACCATCAACGAGGCCATCGTCGCTTGCGTGCAAATCGCGATCGTCGGCGTGCGGTAGGTCGCATGAACGTGGCCGAGTTGCTGAAAGAAGACACCGTCGTGGCCGAGGGCGTAGGCGACGCGCGGGCTTTGCATCAAGGCGCTGTTGATCGCTCCGAACGAACTGATCGCGATCACGACCGAGAGAACCGTGACGGCGGTCGTGGCCCAACCGAGGCCGAAGATTCCGATCTGTTTGCGAAGCATCGCTTGAGCGGTCGTTCCGGGAGTCTCGACCAGTTCGGTCATGTTGAGCACGCCGTGATAAGCGACGTTAGCTCCGACGTAGACCAGAATCAAAATGCCGACTCCAGCGAACAACGCACGAGGGATGTTGCGGTTCGGATCACGAACTTCTGCCGCCACACAAGCAACTCCATCCCAGCCATTGTAGGACCACATCACGGCCAGCAGGATGGCCGCCATTTGCGACGGAAGCGTCGTGTATCTCGGCACGGTCATCTCTTTGAAATTCTCGGGGGTCAACGTCGAAACAGCGGTGTCGAAGAGCGCGGGATCGAAGTGCGAAGTGAAGTGCTCCCAGTGAAGCACCGAACTTCCAAACAGCATCAGCACCAACGGCAGCAAGGCGATCAGTGCGACACTGCCAGCCTTGATGACAGTCGTGACGCCTTGCACGTTGCCGCCCCAGATGGCTCCGCGGACGTTCACGAAGGCAACGAACGCGATCAGCAGCACCGAGCCGACCACGAGCGTGATCTCGCTGAGTTGCCCTTGAATGCCAAAAACGACCGCCAATGTTTCGAGAATCATGATCGCCAGCGCGCCGCAAGACGCGGGTGTGCCGAAGAAGAATTCGCTCCAGCCGTACAAGAACGCCACCGGCTTGCCGTAGGCTTCTTTCAAATAGTTGTACATGCCACCGGCTCGCGGCAGCATCGCGGCCAGTTCCGCGAAGCACAGCGCTCCCAGCAAGCAGACCAGTCCACCACCAATCCAACCGGCGATGATCAGCGGAAACGAGTCGGCGTCGGCGGCGATGAGTCCCGGCTTGCGAAAGATGCCCGATCCAATTGTGTTGCCGACGACCATCGCAATTGCGATGCCCAGGCCGAGCACTCGCACCAGTTCGTGACGCGAGCCGGTTGGCGAATCGCTCGGCGCGGCAGCGGGATCAGCAGACATGCGGCAGCTCCTGAACGGCAAGGCGAATGGTCGGAGATCACGTCTCGAAACGTCGATGAGTCACTCCGTGACTCGAAATATCCGGCCACGGAGAGTCCGGTCTACGAACAAAAAAACCCGGCTTCGGGGAGAAGCCGGGCTGAGAGGTTCGGCCGGGAGTCATCCCTGACGGCTGGGTTTACCGGACTTGGGCACCAGCATCAACTGCGGCTTGGGATCGAAGGCGAAGATGTGCTTCGGCAGCGGAGCGACCTTGCGGTCGCGAGTGATCGCTTTCGAAAGTTTCGGGAAGACCCAATTCGTCTTCTCCGGCTCCGGAACCAGCAGCGACTGCGGCATGACGACTTCAGTCTGAGTCTGCGCATTCACCTGTTTGCGTTCGGCGAAGAACTCGTACATGCGCGGGATCATCGGGTCATCGTCAGAGTCGAACGAACCGACGCAGACCAGCGAGCGATCGCGTTCGTGCCAGACGAAAGCGTCAAACTGCCGACCATAGTACTGCTTTTGTTCTCGCAGCGCATGGCAGAGGACTTCGGCATGATGGCCAGCTTCGTCGAGCGACCGGCTGATTTCAAACTCTTCATCGCTCGGCTTGCTGACAAATTGAGCTTTGCCACGGAACGAGGCGATGACCAACGTGTACTTGCCTTGGTTCGACAGCAGCGAGTCTTTCCGGCCAGCGTTGAGTCTCATCAACAACGGATCCACTTTTCGCTGCGAGACCTCTTCAGCGGAGAGCATGGGATTGATCGTCAGAAAAGCACCGCTGAGCAGACCGGGCCGACCCGGCGTCGGGTGAAAGACGGCGTGTTCCGAGAATTCCTTCGGATTGAAACTCTTGATCCAATTCAACGTCTTTTGAGCAACACGATCTTCCGAAGTGCCGTAGTTTCCAGCGATGACGCAGATGCGGTTGTCCTTGGCCTTCACTTCGCGACGAAAGATCGTGTCGTCTCGCTTGACCTTGCCCAACAGCTGAATCTCTTCCTTCTGCTCGAAGATGTAAGCCGGGATGCCCTTCTTGCGTAGTTCCAGCACCAAGCAACTCGCGGCTTCGGCCTTGCTGGGGCCTTCGACTCGCGACTCCGGTGCCGGTTCCGACAAGCTAGCCACCATGATCATCCACGGACCATGCTGCTGGCCGAGTTCATATTTCTTGCCTTTGGTTGCGTCGATTTGTTCGGCCCGCGCCGGTGATGCCACGAGGCTCACCAAAGCCAACACTCCACCCAACATCAACACATGTAAAGTTCGATTCACGGCAGGCTCCATTCCACCGAACGTATGAAAAGGCAGGTCGCGAGGGCTGAATTCGCCGCTCGCGAAACGACAGGCTTGTCGGAAAGGGGCGGGATGGTAGCCACGAGTCGAAAAACAGGTCCAGACCGATTCTGACGCGGAATTCTCGCGTGGCCGGCGCGTCTCGCGACGGACGGATGCGAGACGCATGCACCGCGACGCCTCGCGACTTGTCGGCGGCGCGCGGCTTCTCGTATCGTGCGACGTCGGTCCCAATCACCAAGACGATTCCAGGAGAACATGATGTCTGCGGCAACTTCCTCGGCCAGTCGGTTGGATGCAGCGTATCGCGAGCGGTTCCCTGGTTCGGCCAAGCTGTTTGAGCGCGGCTCGCGGCTGTTCCCGAACGGAGTGACTCACGACGGCCGCTACTTGCAGCCGTTTCCAATTTTCGCGGCCGAGGCTCTCGGATCGAAAAAGACAGACGTCGATGGGCACGAATTGATCGACTATTGGGTCGGTCACGGAGCGTTGCTGCTGGGACACTCGCACCCAGCGATCGTCGCCGCCGTGCAGCGGCAGGTGGCGAAGTCCACTCACCCCGGAGCCTGTCACGAACTGGAAATCGAATGGGCCGAATGGGTTCGCCGGCTGGTCCCGTCCGTCGAACAGATGCGGTTCACGAACAGCGGCACCGAAGCAACCCTCATGGCGATCCGCATTTGCCGTATCGTCAGCGGACGGAACAAGGTCATCAAATTCGCTGGCCACTTTCACGGCTGGCATGACTCGGTGATCATCTCGTCCGAGCCGCCGCATCCGGCCAACGTCCTGGCCGGTGAGTCTCCCGAAGTGACCGACTATCCGACTCCCGGCGTGACCGGCGGTGTCTCCGGCGACGTTGTCATCGTGCCGCCGAACGATCTCGCCGCCCTGGCTCGCGCGATCGACGAACATCAACCGGCCTGCGTGATGCACGAAGGGAACGGAGCACGCTGGGGTGTCGTTCCCGCTCGGCCGGATTTCGTGCGCGGCATCCGCCAATTGACTCGCGATAAGCGAGTGATCTTCATCCTCGACGAAGTCATCACCGGCTTCCGTGTCGCTCCGGGCGGCTTTCAAGCAATCTGCGAAATTCAACCCGATCTGTCAACATTCGCGAAAGTCCTCGCCGGCGGCTTGCCCGGCGGAGTGCTCGGCGGCCGAGCCGATTTGATGCAGGCACTCGCGTTCGGCAATCCGCTCGGCAAGAAGATGAAGCATCCGGGAACGTACAACGGCAACCCGCTCTCGGCCGCCGCCGGCATCGCTGCTCTGGAGATCGTCTCGACCGGACAACCCAATCGCCGAGCGAACCAGATCGCTGCGCTGCTGAGAGGGAAACTGAACGCCCTCTTCGCCGAGAAGAGCGTCAACTGGATCGCCTACGGAGATTACTCGGCGATCAAGATTCTGCCGAACTACGACGGTCCGCGATCGACGAGCGATGACTTCCTGCCGTACGGCGGCGACTGGCGCAAGCTCGATGCGAAGCAAGACGCCGCGCTGTCGCAAGCGTTCCGTTGCGCACTGCTGCTCGGTGGCGTCGACTGGATGGGCTGGGCCGGCAGCACCTCGGCTGCTCACGACGAGAACGACGTCGCTCGCACGGTCGAAGGCTTTTCACAAGCCATCGACTGGTTGCGCGGTGACGGGTTCGTGAGGTGATGCGGCGTGGGACAAGGTCTGCAGATCGCTGATGATCGAGCCGCCATAGGTTCGTCGTTGCTGACCGCCCCGTTGCGTTCGACGATGCTGCGGTTGGCGTGGCCGGTGTTTGTCGAGCAGTTTTTGAACTTTCTCGTCGGGTTCACCGACACGTTCCTGGCGGGCTTCATCAGCAAAGAGGCCACCACTGCCGTCGGTCTCGCGGCGTATGTCGGCTGGTTGGCCTCGAACATTTTCTCGCTGGTCAGTACGGGTACGGTGGCCGTCGTTGCTCGGCATTGGGGCGCGGGCGAGTTCGATTCCGCCAACCGCGCGGCGAACCGAGCGGTCGCGATCGCGGGGGTGGTCGGCATCGGTGTGTACGCGCTGATCTGGTTCGCGGCTCCGTGGTACGCGGCGTTGATGCAATTGCACGGCGAGACCGCCGGAATGGTGGTCCGCTTTCTGCGGATCGACGGCGCGGGCTATTTGTTTTCGTGCCTGACCGTTGCCGGAGCCGCCGCGATGCGCGGCACCGGCCGGATGCGCGTGCCGATGATGATTCTGGGATGCGTCAATGTCCTGAACGTCGTCGTCACGACAATGCTGAGCGGCGTCGGTCCGGCAGAGTGGCTGTCGATTTCGGAACGACTCGGCATTCCGGCATTCGGGTTGGACGGCATCGCCTACGGCACGTTGATCGCGCGGGTCATTGGCGGCCTGCTGACTTTGGGTGTGCTCGGCAGCGGTCGATTCGGGCTCAAACTGATTCCCGACGAAGTCACTCTGCGCGGCGAACCGACGCGCCGCATCCTGCGCATCGGCTTGCCAGCCGGGTTGGATGGACTGTTGCGCTGGTCGGGGCAACTTGTCTTTCTGATGATCGTGGCTCGGCTGAGCGACAACGAATCCGAGCGGACGGCGATCATGGCCGCACACCTGATCGGGATGCAGGTCGAAGCGATCTCGTTCCTGCCGGCCTGCGCCTGGGGGATGGCCGCCGCGACGCTGGTGGGCCAATCGCTCGGCGCGAATCTGCCGGAGCGAGCACGGGCCGGCGGAAATGAAGCCGTTAAGCAGTGTGCCGTATTAGCGCTCATCCTGACGGCCGTGTTCTTCTTCGCCGCACAACCGATCTACGAGCTGATGCACAAAGACGCGCAAGTCCACGCGCTGGGCGTGACTCCGTTCCGCTTCAACGCACTGTTTCAAATCCCGCTCGTGACCGCGATCGTCTACACGTTCGCCCTGCAAGGAGCCGGCGAGACTCGACAACCGATGCAGGTCACCCTGCTGGGAGTCTTCGGCGTGCGGCTGACGCTGGCCTACGTCTGCGGCATCATGCTGCACGGCGGATTGCTCGGAGCCTGGATCGGCATGTGCCTCGACAACACCACGCGAGCAGTGCTAGTGGCCTGGCTGTTCCGCCGCGGCCGGTGGATGTCGAAGAGTGTTTGAGTGTTGATCACCAAATTCGCGGAACGCCGTACAAATCGAACGCTTGATCGGCGCTAACGACGACCAAGCCGTTCGTCTTGGCTTGTGCCACCAGCAACCGATCGAACGGATCGCGATGATGCAAAGGGAGTCGATGCTGCTCGTCGGCGTCGTCCAGAGTCATCGGCAGCAGACTTGCGCAGAGGAAGACCAGCGCGTCGTCCATCCACTCTCGAAACGACCGCGAGAGAGCCAGTTTGCCGAGTTGAACCTTGATGCTCAATTCCCAAGCTGTCCCGATGCTGATCAGCCGGTCGTTCGATTCGTTCTCGATCGCCTCGACGGCCGGACGGCTCAGTTTCTCGGGGTTGTCCATCGACCAAATCACGGTGTGTGAGTCGAGCAGCAACTTCACTCCTGGTACTCCTTGAAGTCGTCCAAAGGAGCGTCAAAGTCGGGGGCCATGTAAACGACGGAGCCACGCATCGCTCCCAATTTCACACGCGGCATGGGGACCACGATTCGAGCGATCGGCTGGTTCCCTTCCGTGACGATCAACTCGTCGCCGGGTGCCAGTTGATGAATCAACCCGCCCAGATTCGCTTGGGCCTCTTCGAG
>CAMDRI010000119.1 GCA_945906725.1 Candidatus Kuenenia stuttgartensis
AGGCACAGTCGCTCGGCGTCGTTGACGTCTTCATAACCGGCCAAGCGGCTGTAAATCGACTGCCGCAGCAGCGGCAACAACTGGTGTTGTTTGTTCTGACCGAGGCGTGAATCTTGCAGAAGTTCTGCGCCCATTGCGGTCAGTCCCAACGCTTCGTCGAGTTCGCGGTAGGCCAGCAGTCCGGCGTCGGCCGTGATCTGACTACCCAAGAACTTCAGCTTCAAGCGTCTGTCAAAACCGACCCGCAAATCCTCGTTTTTCGCGTCACCCAGTGGGTTCCCCTGTCACCTTGACACATCTTGGCAGCAAACCCCTGTTTTTCAGGTGTGTGGCGCAAATCGCATGCCAAGGCGAGGGAAGTCATCTGGGAAATGTGGGGTTAGACAACTATCTAAATATCGGATTCGTCGCAAACAGTCAATCCTTACCGCAGTCTTTACTGAATTGTCAGGCTCGGCCACGGCCACGACTGCTCTGCAAGCTCGGCAGAGCAAGTGCTTGATGTCTTCCCACTTCGCACACTAAAACTTAGACCGTCGCCAGCGATGCGATGCCGAGATACAAATCCATCTCGCGCCCGGCCATCAGGAAGTGCTCGACCTTTCCGACGCACTTTCGCATGACGATCCCCGCGATCATCGTCGCCAGCAAATACAACCCCGCAATGCCGCCATCAATCAGCCAAGAGAAATGCACGCTGCCTTCTGGAGGATGGCCACTCTTGGCCGTCACTTGTCTTCATCGCCAATGACGAAACGCGGACGGACAAGAGTGCCCATCCTCCGTCACACTCGCCGCAACTTCTTTCCGCCCAGTTCACGATAACAATCTGGCAAATCGAATCGCGACAGCACGCCCGGCACGAACGACGACAGCGGCCAATTGTAGTCTTCGTCTTCGGCGAGGCTGGCGTAGGAATCGAGCGACTCTTTGAGCGTGACTTGCGTCACGGTCTTCGCGAGCACGGCAGAGAACAGCGCCGGCAGCGTGCCCCAGCCTTTGGCGGCGAGGTGGACTTCACGTTGGCCGAACGACGACAGCCAGTCGAGGACTCGTAGCACGTCAAACGTCTTCTGGCCGACATACGGGCGGTCGAGCATGATCGAATGCGCCGAATAGAAAAAGTCGCTGCCATACGGGCGAGCGAATTGGTCGGCTCCGCAGGTGTCGGGACGCGATTCACCAATGCCGCGCACGTCGAGGGCATAGAACGCGACTCCTGGTTCGGCGGCGAGTAGTTCGCGGATCAGCGGTTCGTTCGTCAATTCTTCGTCGGCCGATTGATGAGCGACGTACAATACGGCTCGGCCGACGTTGTTTGGCGGTCGCGAATAGTGCGGCTTGTCGCCGAGCAGAGTGACGACGGCCAACATATTCGGTTCGGTCTCGACCGCGTAGTGCGTGGCGTGCGGCTTCGGGTAGTTGCGTTTGATCGTTCGCAAGATGCGGTATTCGGGCGACGTGTCGGCCATCGGAAGTTTGAGCACATCTCGCAGCCCGGTCTTGAGGTCTTCACCGCCGAGCGGCTTTCTCTTCGCCGACAGATCACGCGACTTCTCACTCGTGAATGAGAAGACGGTACGCGACTTCAAACCGGCGACTTGGCCTTTGGGCGTACATTGCAGCGTGTCGTCTTTCTCGATGGTCGGTTCCGGCTCTGATTCAATCGTGGGCAGACCGACCGCGCGGTTGAAGAAGCGGTACATTGCCTCACGGTTTTCGACCGAGTACCCGTGTTCGGTTGGGCCGACCTGCAACTGCACGTTGTCCGGTTGACCTAGCAACGAATAAATCCGTTTTAGCCGCAAGTACGCCTCGGTCGCACCGCGCACGTCGAAGTAGTCGCGTTCCTTCGCGAGGATGATGACCGGCTTGGGAGCCATCGCGGTGAGGAAATCACTGTGATCTAGTCCTTCGGCGAGCACTCGCGGCGGGCATTGCTCTGTGTCGGCCGGAAGTTCGTTTTCGAGATTGCGGCGGAACGTCGTGACGAAACAGCCCGGCGCGCCCATCGTCCAGCGGTGATCGAGACCGCACAGCCAGGTCGTCATTGTGCCGCCGCCGGAGTTGCCTGTGATACCGGCATGCTTCGGATCAACGTCGTCACGCGACAGTAAATAATCGAGAGCACGAATGCCGTCCCAAGCTCGCCACGCGCCGAAGAACTCGCCGACTAGGAACTGCTGATTCCCCGCGTGCAGATGCTCGGCCACGCCGATCCCGCGTTTCGGTTTCAATTGCTCATCGACGTACTGCAATCGTTCACCCTGACCGATCGGATCGAAGATCAACGAAACGTAACCGAGCTTCGCCAACGTCTGCGCGAACGGCTGATACGCATCGCCCGCCTTGCCGTTCGCGGAATGTCCACATGAGCCGACGACTCCCGGAAAAGGGCCTTGGCGATTCTTCGGAACATACGCGTTCGCCGTGACGAGGAATCCGGGCCGGCTCTCGAAGATCACGTTTTCAATGCGATACTGCTCACGTTCGACGACTTTCGTCACGCGCGCGTTGAGCGGAGTCCGCTCCGGTTCCGGCCCGAAGCATTTGCGAATCTTTTCTTGCACCTTGCGAACGTAGGCTTCCGCATCGGCTTTCGTTTTGAGCGCGGCTTGCTCGGCGAGGATGCGTTCTTCAATGCTCCGCACTTGATCGACGAACCAGTCTTGGACGACTCGCGAGAAACGATTCAGCGGCGGCAGCGTGACTGTCGGCTTCGATTCTTGGGCGATTCCGAGTAACGGCCATGTGAACGGCACCGCTCCGGCGGTCCAAACTCCGAGGCCAATCGCTTGCAGGCACTCGCGACGAGAGAGATCAGGATTCATTGCGAGATTCCTTGATGAAGAGAAAACAGTACTACGGCTGTCGACGATCGGCCGGACGCCGTCGGCCGATCGCCGGCAGCCGGGATACCGTTTTATCGAAGACGAAGAGCTTCGCGATTTGATCGCGTCGCTTGCTCGACTTGCTCGGCGGATTCAAACGACGGCAGCATCGCTCGCATAACGAATTGGTAACGGCGATTCAATTCGTGTTTGTTGATGAAGAACTGAAAGTCCCAGGCGGGGTTTCCTTGGCCGCCTCCGCTGGGGGATTGTGTCAGCCGCACTTGGTCTTCAGGCCGAAACATCTGCGCGTAGGCTTGACCGTGGCTGACACCGAAGTACCACGGCTCGGCGAAGCGATGTTTGGAGCGATTAAAGACGAGCGTCAGCGGAAAATCGGGATCGTGCGCGAAGTCTCGGTTGTCGTCGGGGGCGAGATGCGTCGGTAGCGTGCCGTGAGCCGGCGTGATGCCGCGAATCCAACGAGCGGCGGTCGGCTGGCCGTCGTCGAAGCCTTTGAAGTGAATGTCTAACGATTCGGGCTGATTGATGTAGCTGGCCCAGAACAGGCCGATGTAGCCGTTCTTGTAAGTGGCTCGACGCGGGATGCACTCGAAGGTCATCTCGATCGCGCCGTCGGGCAGTAATCGGTAGCGGTGACAACTTTCGAGTCCCCAGAACGGTGTTGCCGCCTGATACAACTCGGCCGTGAACTCGTCGATGACTCGCAATTCCATCGGAACGTTCCGCGGCTCGAACAGAATTTCGCGATCCTGGACGGTGCCGTCGTGAATGTGCTCGAAGTTCAGGCCGGAGACGGCGGGGACGAAATGATTCTCTCGCCGTTTTTCGGTCGTCAGCGATCCGACACCGCTGTACCCGGCGCGATGGCCGGGCAACACGTCGTCGTTGACCTCGCGGTTGTCGACGATGACGGCCGTGATGCCGGCTCGCTGGAGGATTTGGTACGACTTCTCCGGCACGCGATAGCGGATCGACGAATCGCTCAGCGTCGTGAGCCTCGGTAAGTCGACCGCGCTGGCCGAACGCGAAACGAACATGACCAACAAAACACCGAAACCGCGTGAAAGAAGCATCCACATGGCAAACTCCTGAGCGTGAGGAAGTTGTTGGCAGTGTCTTGATCGCGGGGGCGGCTCGCAACCACTCCGTGCTGCGGAGTGGATTGCTCGGCAGATCGCGATACCATGCCGCCCTCTGATTTGGTGGTGTGATTTCATCAGCATGTTTGGCAGCGAGGTTTCATGAGCGACAACACTGACCCCGTGGTCCGCACCGGTCGGCGCGAAGCGTTGATCGTCGTCGGCATATGGCTGATGGCGGCAGCCTGGTCCGTCACCACAAGTTATCGGCTGGGTTACAATCGCCCGGTCGAGGAGTTGAAGCTGATCTGGGGTTTCCCCGAATGGACGTTCTGGGGCGTGGCTGTGCCGTGGGTCGTGTGCGGCGTGATCTCGTGGATCTTCGGAGCGCTGTTCGTCCACGACTCCCACTTGGGAGAAGAGTTGCCGGAAGAAGCTGATGAACTCGGATTGGGGGGCTAACCAATGACAAACCTCATCCCTGTCCTGTTGGCTGCGGCCGATACCTCCAAGATGCCGAGCGTCGGCTACGGCGCGTTGATCGCGCTGGTGGGGTTCATCTTCGCGAGCTTGTGGATCGGCGCACTCGCCAATCGCAAGACCCGCGAAGGCTCGTTCATGACCGGGTTTTTCCTGGGCAATCGCGGCCTGGGAGCCTGGGCGCTTGCACTAACCGCAACTGTCCAAAGCGGCGGCACGTTCATGGGATTTCCGTCGCTGGTCTACACGCACGGGTGGATCGTCGCGCTGTGGATCGGCGGCTACATCGTGGTGCCGATCACCGGCTTTGGAATCCTCGGCAAGCGACTGGCGCAGCTCAGCCGCCGCACCGAGGCGATCACCGTTCCCGATCTGTTTCGGACGCGATTCGGCAGCCCGGCGTTGGGATTGGTCGCATCGTTGTTCATTCTGCTGTACTTGTCCTTCATGATGTTCGCGCAGTTCAAAGCAGGCGCGATCGTGATGAAGACCGCCTGGCCTGGCTCCGGTGTGCTGTCGGTCAATGAAGATCAAAAACCGTTCGCGCTCTCCGAAAAAGACTTGGTGGCGTTGAGCGACGACCAAGTCTCCGCCGCTGTCGTCGAAAAGCTGGCACCGTTGGTTGGCCACGGCTTTTCCACCGAGCGAGAAATGACCGCGCAACTCAAGTCGTTGCTCAGCGCCGACGAGTACACCGAATCCAAAGACCGCATCGTCAAACGGTCCAAGCAATTGGACCGGTTGTATCTCTACGGCTTGGCAATTTTCTCGCTGACGGTCGTGGCCTATACGCTGATGGGTGGCTTTCTCGCGGCCGTGTGGACCGACATGTTTCAAAGCGTGCTGATGTTCTTCGGCGTGATGGTGCTACTGTTCGCGTCGTTGCATCAGGCGGGTGGCTTGGACAACGCGACTCGCACGGCCTTGAAGAACACGGGGCCGGGCTACGTCTACGGCCCCGGCTACGACGATCGGTTTGAAGGACCGAAAGCCGCGCCGAATGCGAAGACCGCACCGCGCATGGCTTACGACGCCGCGGTCCCGCGCGAGTTTCTACCGCTGTCGTTAGCTCTGTCGTTCTTTTGTGTGTGGGTCTGGAGCGGTGTCGGTTCGCCCGCGAGCTTGGTGCGGCTGATGGCCAGCCAAAACACGCAGGTCATTCGCCGCTCGATCTACCTCCTGAGCGTCTACAACTTGGGGATCTATCTGCCGCTGATCGTGATCTGCATCTGCGGCCGAGCGTTGATTCCTGAATTGCCGGGCCAGACCGACGAGATCGTCCCGCGCATGGCATTGCTGGCAACCGCAGATTGGCCGGGAGGTTCGCTGATCGCCGGGATGATTCTGGCGGCTCCGTTCGGAGCGGTGATGTCCACGGTCAGTTCGTATTTGGTGGTGCTGTCATCGGGCCTCGTCCGCGACATTTATCAACGCTTTATTCGGCCTCAGGCGACACCCGGCGAACTTCGCAATGCGGCGTACCTCTCGATGATCTTCGTCGGAGCCGTCGCGGTCGCTGTGAACATCAGCCCGGTCGCGTATCTGCAAGCCTTCATCGTCTTCAGCGCGACCGGCTCGGCTGCGACGTTTCTGATCCCCGCCATCATGGCCTGCTACTGGCGACGAGCCACAGTGGCCGGTGCGCTCGCCGGCATGATTGGTGGTGCCTCGACGGTGCTGTCTCTGTACTTGCTCGGCATCCTCGAGAAGACGCCCGAGCAACGCATCGGACAACTCACCAGCTTTCGCCCGTATTATCTGTGCGAAGTCGATCCGTTCGTGTGGGGCGTATTGGTCTCCGGCCTGTGCAGCGTCCTTGCGAGCCTGCTGACAACGCCTCCGGATCAGAAACTGATTTCCAAAATGTTTGACAAAGAATTGACCGCCTAGACAATCAATGTCTCTAGCCCCATTCGAAGGGACTCGACGGGACCGAGTGCCTTCCAATGACTGGCTCAACGTTGCGAGAAATGGCTCGATTGATCGCGGAATTGAATGCCGGCGCCTGCAAGTCGGTGAGACAATGCGCCGACCAGAGCTTGCGAATGTTCACGCGGCCGGCAAATTAGCCTTTGATGTCCCGTGGATCCCATTGCGCCCCAGCGTTATCGCGGAAGGTCGCTTCGATCCGCTCCAACGGCACCCCGGCTCGTTACGGACGATCGCTGCCCATCGCATCGTACGAATCAGTGACCGCGAGAATCTGACACCAATTTCGGGATGCTTCCTGATTTGCTCGAACTCGTCTTCGTCCAGCTTCAATTCCTTGCGAAGAATTCGGTCGCCCACGCCCGAAGACAACGTCCGAAAAACCGCAGTCCACTGCCTGACACGCGGCGAAAACTACCCGCGAAAGTCGCCGCTCTCCAGCGTGAAACGGCAACGGTCACAACGGTTCTATCGGACGCGGCGTTTGTCGAGTCGGCATCGATGCAAATCTCAGCGCAGCAAAAACCCCGGCCACTCTGCGGGGTCGGGGCTGTATGCGATTCAACGATCAACGTCTCCTCGCAGCAATTACTTCGACACTCGTTCGCGTATCCAATCGGTATGGAAGACTTGTCCTCGCGGCTTGTCAGTGCGTTCGTAGGTGTGCGCTCCGAAATAATCTCGTTGAGCCTGTAATAGATTCGCCGGCAGCCGAGCCTGGCGATATCCGTCGTAATAGCTCAGAGCCGCACTGAAGACCGGCACTGGAAAACCCATCTGCACCGACGTGGAAATCACTCGACGCCAGCTCGGCTGTGCCTTCTCAACCGCAGCTTTAAAGAAGTCATCGAGCAACAAATTCTCGAGCTTCGGGTTCTTGTCGAACGCCGCCTTGATGTCCCCGAGAAATCGCGAACGGATGATGCAACCACCTCGCCACAACAATGCGATATTGCCGTTGTTGAGCGTCCAGCCAAACTCCTTGGCCGCCGCATCAAGCTGCACGTACCCCTGCGCGTAACTGCAGAGCTTCGAGGCATACAACGCCTGCCGAACATCCTCAATGAACTGTTGCTTGTCACCGGTGAACTTCACATCGCCCGGCCCCTTGAGCACCCGTGATGCCCGAACCCGAGCGTCCTTCTGAGCTGACAAACAGCGGGCGTACACGGACTCCGTGATGAGCGTCGTCGGGACTCCCAGATCCAAGGCGTGCTGGCTCATCAATTTTCCGGTTCCCTTTTGCTGAGCCGTGTCGAGCAACTTGTCCACGAGATGTTCCCCAGTCTCGCGATCCTTCACCGAGAAGATGTCGCGAGTGATCTCGATGAGATAGCTTTCGAGCTCACCGTCATTCCAATCCTTAAAGACGTAATACAGCTCGTCGTTCGTCAGACCGAGAGCGTTTTTCAAAATGAAATACGCCTCGCAAATGAGCTGCATGTCTCCGTACTCGATGCCGTTGTGGACCATCTTGACGTAATGACCCGCTCCGGCTTCGCCAACCCAATCACAGCAAGGCATGTCGTTGTTTGGCCCCACCTTCGCGGAAATTTTTTGGAACACGTCCTTCACGAACGGCCAGGCTTCCACATGCCCGCCAGGCATGATGCTCGGCCCCTTCAGTGCCCCTTCCTCGCCCCCGGAAACACCAGTCCCGATGAATCGGAGGCCAGCCGCCTTCAGCTCCTCATGTCGTCGATTCGTGTCGCGAAAATCCGAATTTCCGCCGTCAATGATGATGTCACCGTGCGAGAGCAACGGGCGAAGCTGTTGAATCACGGCATCCACTGGAGCACCAGCTTTGACCATGATCATCACACGTCGTGGAGCCTTCAGATTAGCCACGAAATCTTCAACCGAGTGATAGCTGCTGATCCGTTCGGCCGTACCGGGATGCACTTTGTCTGCCGGCTCGCACTTCAATTTGTTGACGAAGTCGTCGGTTGTGGATGTCGTCCGGTTGTAGACCCCGACCGAAAAGCCGTGATTCGCCATGTTGAGAACTAGGTTCTGCCCCATCACGGCCAAACCAATCAAGCCAATCTCATTCTTTGACATTTCAAGCTTTCAGAGCGTTCATCCACCACGAAAAAGAAGTAAAATACCTGTTCACAGGCGACCTTTGACCCTGTGTTGTTGTAAGCAAATTCGATTGACTGTGCAAAACAGTCACGCTGCAGGGATGCCGAATCGTTTGTCGCTCACTGATCCTCGGCTTCACCAAATGCAGGCATTGCCTTCGAACCCCCGCTGAACCGTGGGCCGGACATTCCAAAAAGTTCGAAATCCAGTGGCTTTGTTGTTGATTTTTGGAATCCGGTGACGAAATAATTCACAATGCGATCCGAAGTCAAATAGCTTGGGATGTGGTGAATCGTCAAATTCGAGTTTCATTTTCATTCCCCCAACATGGCTTCTTCATGGTAAATTAAGTTTTCTGGAGGCCGTTAAGTTTTCGTTCCGATACCCACGAGCCACCCATGCAGGTCTCCGTCAAACGACGTTCGTTTGCGGTTTTCAGGGAGAAGAGGGCAGACGTCAGGGCAGTTTTTCATTTCTTGTTCCCCGTTCTGTTTCCCCAATGGTGTTTTTTCAATTCTTTTTTAGGAGTCCAGTCATGATGAAACGACGCGGTTTTACATTGATCGAGCTGTTGGTGGTGATCGCGATCATCGCCGTGCTCATCGCTCTCTTGCTGCCTGCCGTTCAGCAGGCGCGTGAAGCGGCTCGCCGGACCCAGTGCAAGAACAATCTCAAGCAATTTGGATTGGCGCTGCACAACTACCACGACACTAACAAAGGTTTCTGCCCGTTGTCGGGTGGAACGAATATGGTTTCTGCAGGCACAAATCAAGGTGCCATGAGCGGTATTGTGATGCTCCTGCCATTTTTTGAGCAAGAACCGTTGTGGCTAACGATCGTCAAAAACACACAAGCTGGCGGGGCCGCAACGAACGATGCAGCGGCGGGACCGGTTTTTCAAGGTGGTGATCCTTGTACGCCAACGGCAACTACGCCACTCAACCAAAGTTGGGCTCCTTTTGGTTTTCATGCACCGGGTGCGATCGAAGTTTTTGAATGTCCCTCTTCGACGAAGTCTCCGGGCGCTCCAGTTCAGAAAAGCTATTGCTTCAATATGGGTGACCGCATGGGTGTTAACGCTCCCGGTACCAACACGACAGCCACCAATGCCCTGCAGGTGTGGACAGACCAGACGGTCCCCTCGGGAGGTGGCGGAGTTCCCACTGGCATTCCGTATTTGAATCTGTTGACCTCTTTGACGCCCGCTCAACAAGAGATGCGTGGGCCTTTCACGATCGGCCGTTGCTTCGGGGTTAGAGACATTCTGGATGGCACAAGCAACACCATCGCGATGGCCGAACGTGATCTCGGCAATCCGGGCAATGCCAACGACGTTATCGGGCGAATCCAAAAACAAAATGCAAGCATTGGTCCGTCTAGTTGTCAGGCAGGTGTGGTCCAAGGCCAATACACCCCAACAAATGCGGTTCCCACAAGTCCCACCAATCCGATGATGAGCGAGCGCTGGTCCTGCGGGCACCCTTATCACAATGCCGTGCATATTGCCGCGGCTCCCAATAGCGGATCTTGCATGGACAGGATCGACACGACTTGGACGGCGGCTGGCCTCCTCGCCGAGGGGAACATTTGGGTTACACCCAGCAGCCGCCACACCGGCGGAGTCCAAGTGCTGATGGCCGACGGTGCCGTGAAATTCGTGAACGAAACCATTAACAATGTTTCGTCCTCCCCGCCCTGCGACGTTTCCCTTGGTTTCCAATCTCCTGCCCAGAACAATGTCAGTTCTTTCAGCTGCAAGGGCCAAAGCCCGTTCGGTTTGTGGGGTGCTTTGGGCACGATGGCTGGTGGCGAAGCCGGGGATGACTTCTAATCGGCGTTCGAAGGATCTGTCATTGGGTCAATACAGGACCCCTCGAAACCAAGTTTCGAGGGGTTTTTTCGTCTTCTCTGCCTTTCGACGAAACTGCCGATGAACGCAATGTAGTTTTCCCAACACTCACTCATTTCCAACGAGTGATTCTCAGCGGTCGCATCGGAGTCGTCTGCCGCCCGTGTCAATTCAACCGAGTAACGCCACTCGGGCGATCCCCCGACCATCCTGAGTCGCATAAAACGGTCGTTGTTCCACGACAACGTGGTAATCGGATGCGATTCCGAGCATGTACAACATCGTGGCGTGCAGGTCGGTGACGTTGATCGGATTCTCGATCGTCGTGCAGGGGCGCTCAGCCGCTGTCTTGCCGTAGAGAAAACCGCGTTTGACGCCGCCGCCGAACATCAAAACACTCGACGCGCCAGTGAAGTGGCGGTGCATGCCGTAGTGCTTGAGTTCGTTGAGGACTGCGGGTTGTTCGACTTGATTGCCAACTGGCTTTTCGGGTTTGCCTTCGAGTAAACAGTCGCGGCTGAATTCGCTCGCCAAGACGATCAGCGTGCGATCGAGCAGCCCGCGTTGTTCCAGATCGAGCACCAGTTGAGCAATCGGAGCGTCGATCTCGGACTTCAGCTTCGCGAGTCGAGAGTGCCCGTTGTCATGCGTGTCCCATTGCAGGAATGGGCCGTACTCGGTGGTCACTTCGATGAACCGCGCGCCTTCCTCAACCAATCGTCTCGCCAGCAAACAGCCGAGGCCGAACTTGCAAGTGTTGTATGTGTCAAAGGACTGTTTCGGTTCCAACGAGAGGTCGAACGCTTTCGCCGCGGAAGAATCCATCAGCCGATGTGCTTGCTCAACCGAACGCAGCAATGCGTCACGTTGCGCGTCGCTCAGCGCCTTGCCGTCGGAGCCGACGCCATCGGCCACCAGCTTGCGAAACGCGTCGTAACGACGACGAAACCGTTCGAGACTCATTCCGGCCGGTGGCTTCACAATGTTGACCGCTTGCCGTGGGTCGGGCACTCGGAACGGATTGAACTCCGCACCGAGACAGCCACCGGTTTGGAAGGCTTTAAGCTCCTCGGCCTCGCCGTTCCCTTCGTAGCCTTGGCCGATGTCGATGAATGCCGGAATCGCCGGGTTCTTCGGCCCCAGTGCGTGAGCGATCCACGCACCGAGATGCGGAGCCGCGACGTTCTGCGGTGGCTCGTAGCCGGTGTGCCAGTGGTACTGATGCCGCGAATGCAGAATCGTGCCCAAGTCACCGAGCACATGCGACCGAATCAGCGTCCCACGATCGAGCACGCTTGCGACTTTCTCAAATCCTTTCGTGATTTCGATCCCGTCCACCGCAGTCTTGATCGCGGGGAATGTGCAGAGCACGTCGTCGGCCTTCATTCCCGGCTCGAAGGGAACATACTTTTTCGGATCGAATGTCTCGGTGTGCGCCATGCCGCCGGCCATCCAGAGCACGATCAGGGTATCGGCCGTCGCTGGAAACGCGGGCTTCTTCGGCTGCGGATTCGATAATTCGGCTGACTCCGCGAACACGCGACCCGCAGCCCCAGCGGCCAGCGTGCCACCGGCAATGCGGGCGAGAAACTCGCGGCGGGATGCACGATCAAATTTGGTCTGAGTCAGTTCCATCACGGCACCAATTGGAATTCGGGGAGCAGGATGATCGTCCAGAGGTAGTCCGCGACACCTTCTTTCGTCGCAGGGCTGCCAACCAATTCTGCCGCGAGGTCGCGTTCGCGGGAAGTGGGTTCTCGGCCAAGGGCTGCGAGCGAGATCGACGAGATGAGACGTCTCGGATCGGCGGCCGTCTCACGGAGCCAATTCTCGGCCCCGCGTTGGAGCTGCTCGTCGAGAGCGGAGCCGTTGGTCAATTCCAGGACTTCAAGCATCGTGGCGAACGACTCGCGGCGTGAGACAATTTGCTCGCGGTGCGGCCGGCCGAGCGCGGATTGCAGTTGATCCTGTGGTAGCAGCGAAGCTCGCAGGCGGACACCTTGCAGCGCGGCCAGCGTGGACGGAGTCGTCAGTGACGTGTTCGCAGCAGCGACATCGGCGATGTTCCACGGAGCCAGTTTGGCGTCACCGAGCACCACTGCGGAGTGCCAACCGGAGTCGTCGAACGCCGGTTTCTCCCAATTTTCGGATTCCGTTTCGGACACGAGCCACGAATCGTCGGTGGTCAGAGTCCACTTCAAGTGCATTCGGGCATCGAAGGCGAACATCTCGGCGATGAAGCCGGCGGGGTTGGGGCCGGTGCCCTTGTTGACAACTCTCGCGGCCAGCACGTTCTCTCCGACCTTCAGCGGACCACCGACCAACGCTTGAGTCGGTTGTTGCCAGTTGTTCGCGTCGGCGACCTTTTGGCCGTTGATGTAGAAATCGCACTCGTTGTCAGCAGAGATGGTCAGAAAGACGAACGGCATGTCGCGGTCATTTTTCAGTGTCTTGCGAAAGAAGACCGCTTTGTTTGCCGGCGCTTGCTGGGCGTCGGCGTTTGACCAAAGCCATTTGGCATGGTGGAGCACGTTTCCAACGTGCTCGTGCTTCTTGGCATTCGAGCCGGGCACGTTGGAAACGTGCCCCACGTTGTGAATCGCTCGCGCGATCGCGCCGAGTTGTCCCGCTTGCCCGCGTCCATCGATTCGCAGCAGCGGCAGTGAGACTGGTCGCCAAGTGTTGGTCAGCGACGTCACCGCATCCACGAATTGCTCGGACGAGAGGCGTTTGACGAGCGGACCGCGAAATTCGAACGGCTCATCGGACGAAAACTCGTCATCGATTCCGACGGACGGAAGCTGGTACGCCTGCGAGGTCGCGATCAGTCGCAACGTGTGCTGCATGTCGTGGCCGTGCTCGACGAAATCGCTGGCCAGCCAATCGAGCAAGTCGCGATGCCACGGTTCGGCGTCGAGGTTGTCGAGCGGTTCGATCAAGCCCCGTCCCATCAGCTTGGCCCACAGGCGATTGACGATCACGCGAGAGAACCGACCGTTCTCCGATTTTGTCAGCAGCGTGGCAAGTTGCCTTTGCCGTTCCGGCCGAACAGCGGCTTCGATCTGGCCGAGTTCCGGATACAGAAACCCGACCGTCGCCGGTTTTCCAGTCGGCTTGTCGCAACGATGCAGTTCCAGCGGTGTATCGGCGAAGACCGAGGCCAGCGCGTACGCGTCCGTCAGTTTCCAATCGTTGACGAAGCTGTCATGGCAGCTCGCGCACTTCAGGTTCGTGCCGAGGAACACCTGGCTGATCGACTGCGCGGCTTGGATTTCTCGCCGCTGACTTTCGTTGACGGTACCGCGCCATTTGATGCCGAACGTGAATCCCTCGGCACCGGGAGCGGCCTCGATCAACTCGCGAACGAATTGGTCGTAGGGCTTGTTGGTGAGCAGCGACTCGTACAGCCAGCCGGTGATTTGCTTGCGACCGCCGTCGATGAATCCGGTCCCCTGGTAGGCGTTCCGCAGCAGATCATTCCAGAAGGTCAGCCAGTGATCGGCGTAGTTGCGTCGATCCGCCAGCAAGCGGCCGATCAGTTTGGCCCTCTTGTCTGGTGCGGTGTCGTTGACGAACTCATCGAGCTCGGCTGGAGTCGGCAGAAGTCCGATGAGGTCGAGGAACGCTCGACGAGCGAAGCTGCGATCACTGATGGGCGGAGGGGCGAGGGCGGAGGGGCGAGGGCCAGCCATGAGGAATCGGTCAATCGGGTTTCCGTCTCCAGCCGGAACCACGGGACGACGCGGCGCGAGCGGTGCGCGGGCGAACGTTTTGCCGAACGCGAAGCCGTCTTCCCACGGCAAGCCGGCATCGATCCAACGCCGAAGCGTTTCGACTTGCGGCTTCGTGAGCGACTCCCCTTCGGGTGGCATCCGTTCGGACTCGTCCGCCGCCGTGATGCGTGCGATGAGTTTGCTGTCGCCACTCTTGCCGGGCAGGACGACTCGGCCGCTCTCGCCACCGGTCAGCAGCGATTGCCGCGAGTTGATTGAGAGGCCCCCTTTGCGTTGTGTCCCCGAATGACATTTCGCACATCGCTTGCTGAGAATCGGCTGCACGTCGTGAGCGAAGTCGACGTCGGCCGCCGAGATGATCGAAACTTCGATCAGTGATGTCATACAGCAAGCGGCAAAAAGCAGATGTCGCATCGAAAGCTCTTTCAGAATCGAATTCAGGAGGAGTGACGATGATATCGCAATCCTCCGAAAACTGGCCGGCTAAATGCCGATCATCGTTGTCTCACTTTTCCGAATGGAATAACGGCCATCGGCTGTCGGCTCACGGCGATCGGCCGGAGCCGCCTACACTCCGCGAATGCTTGAGACTCTGCCGATTGACGAGGTCTTGCCGCAAGTGATCGCGGCGTTGCGCGCCAACTCGTCGGTCGTGCTGCGTGCTCCGACGGGAGCCGGCAAGACCACCCGCGTTCCGCCGGCGCTGCTGGATGCGGGGTTGCTCGATGAACGGCAAGTGATCGTGCTGGAACCTCGGCGAGTCGCGGCGCGCGCCGCCGCGCGGCGAATGGCATTTGAGCGCAGAGGACAACTAGGAGAGGAGGTCGGCTATCAAGTGCGCTTCGATCGAAAATGGTGCGAGCGGACGCGCATCCTGGTCGTGACCGAAGGGACGCTGGTGCGGATGCTGCAGGACGATCCGTTTCTGGATTCGGTGGCGGTCGTCGTCTTCGATGAGTTCCACGAGCGAAGCCTTGACACCGATTTGTCGCTCGGCATGGTTCGACGAGTTCAACAGACGGTACGGCCCGATCTGAAAATGGTCGTGATGTCGGCGACGCTAGGCGTGGAAGCGGTGTCGGAGTTCTTGGGAAATGCTCCGATCGTCAACAGCGAGGGGCGGTTGTTCCCCGTCGAGATCTCGTTCGAACCACCGGGAGAAAACATCCGATTGGGAGTCGCTGTAGCCCGCGCGGTGGAACGCTGCCTGTCGTGGCGGACGCGTCTCGCGTCCGAGTCCGATGCGAGCCCCATCGGCCAAGACATCCTCGTCTTCCTGCCCGGTCAACGCGAGATTCGCGAGATGGCGCGCGAGTTGGAACCGCTTGCGCGACAGCACGACTTGCTGGTCATGCCACTGTTCGGCGAGTTGCCTCCAGAACAACAGGATGCGGCGCTGCAGCGGCAATCCAAACGCAAAATTGTGCTCGCTACAAACGTCGCCGAGACATCGGTCACGGTCGATGGTGTCACGACGGTCATCGACACGGGACTCAGCCGCCAACTGCGATTTGATCCGAACGTGGGATTGGATCGGCTCGAACTGTTGCCGATCTCGCGAGCCAGCGCGGAGCAACGTGCCGGCCGAGCGGGACGACAACAGCCCGGCGTCTGTCTACGCCTGTGGAGCGAAGCCTCGCATCGAGCGCGGCCGGAACACACGTCTCCGGAGATCCAGCGAGTCGATCTGGCGGGGCCGGTCCTGCAACTGAAAGCGTGGGGCGAAAGTGATGTGCTCGCGTTTCCGTGGTTCGAACGGCCGCGAGCGGAATCCCTCGCACACGCCGAGTCGGTCTTGCGACGACTCGGCGCGCTCGATTCCACCGGCACGGTGACGGAGTTGGGAAAGACGCTCGCGAAGCTGCCGGTGCATCCACGATTGGGCAGGCTGTTGATCGAGGGGACCCGCCTCGGACAGTCGGAACGCGCGGCACTGGCGGCGGCGTTGCTGTCAGAACGTGATCCGTTTGATGCGCAGGCGGGACGCCCGCACCACAAGGTGGCAAGTCAGTCGGATGTGCTCGACCGAGTGGAAGCGTTGGAGGAGTTTGAGCGAACCGGCCGCGAGGCCACGACACACGGTCGGCTCAATCGCGGAGCGGCACAGTTTGTCGTGCAGACGAAGGAACAGTTACTGCGGCTGACTCGCACCACCGCTGGCGAGCCGGGTGGCGTCAGCCCCCGGACAAGATCTGAAGGCGACGCAATCTTGTCCGGGAGCTTACGCCACTCAGCACCCCAAATGCCGAACGACGATCCGTTGCTCCGCGCGCTCCTCGCTGCGTTCCCCGATCGTTTGGCGAAGCGGCGAGAGCCAAACAGTCCGCGTGCCGTGATGGTCGGCGGTCGCGGGGTGAAGCTTGCTCCGGGCAGCCGAGTCACGCAGGCCGAGTTGTTCCTGTGCCTGGACATCGAAGGGAGCGGCAGTGAAGCCCTTGTCCGATCCGCGTCGGCCATCGAACGCGATTGGCTGCCGGACGAACTGCTGACCATCGGCACGGACGTTTTCTTCGACGAGTCGTCCGGCCGAGTGCAGGCTCGACGGCGAGTCACTTGGGACGACCTCATTCTGGAAGAGTCCCCTGGCCCGCTACCGGATGACGACTCGGTCGCGCGAATGCTGGCCGAGGCCGCGACGACACATTGGGATGACGTGCGGCCGAAAGACGATTCGCCCGCCGCGCGATTCCTCGCGCGCGTTCGCTGCCTACGCGATTGGTTGCCGGAGCTGAACCTCCCCGCCTTCGACGACGCGCAATTGCAGTCGTTATTGCCGAGCCTGTGTCTCGGACGCCGATCACTCGCCGATCTGCGAAACGCTCCGTGGGTGGAGACGATTCAAGCCACGTTGACGCCCGCGCAATGGCAGGCGGTCGAGCGAGAAGCTCCGACGCACATCACCGTCCCCAGCGGCAGCCGCATCGCGCTGGAGTACGAACCTGGTCGCTCGCCAATCTTGGCCGTCCGCATCCAAGAAGTCTTTGGCCTGCGCGAGACCCCGCGAGTCGCTCACGGCCGAGTCCCCGTGCTGTTGCATCTGCTGGCTCCCAACTACCGCCCGCAGCAAGTGACCGATGACCTGCCAAGCTTCTGGGCCAACGCCTACCCAATCATCCGCGGCGAACTCCGCCGCCGCTACCCGCGCCACTCGTGGCCCGACGATCCGCTGACGGCAGCGGCGGTGAGGAAGTGACTGCTCAGCACCCTCCGAGTCCGTTTCCTAAGATTGTTTGCGACTGATTGCGGATCGAAAACCGCCGCAACATAATCGTGCCTGATCTTCTGTCGCGCAACCTTTGGGAGACTCTGGTGGGAAGAATGTTCTTGTGGGTTGACGACCCCGGCGGTCAGGGCATACGCAGCTAAATGGATGGAGTGTTGAGTAGAAGTTGGATGAGGTAGTTGTTGTCCCAGCCGGCGGTTTTGCGTTTGCAGGCGATGCCGGCTTTGACCGTCTGGTCGGCTTTCAAGAGTGTGAGCCCGATGCGGTTGAGA
>CAMDRI010000120.1 GCA_945906725.1 Candidatus Kuenenia stuttgartensis
GAAGCCAGCGATCAAGGGCTGAGCAAGTTGCAGTGGGGCAGCTATCTGGCGGCGGCGCTCGCGTACTTGCTGATTCGTCAAAACGACGCGGTCGGACTGATGCTGTTCGACACCAAAGTCCGCACCTACATCCCCCCAAAAGCCCATCCAACGCAGTACCGCCGCATCCTCGACGCGCTCGATGGCGTCGAATGCGGCGGCGAAACCGACTGCGGCAGCGTCCTGCACGAAGCGGCCGAGCGGATGAAACGGCGTGGATTGGTCATCGTCATCAGCGACTTGATCGACAACGAGGACAGCGTCGCCAGCGGACTTCAACACTTCCGCCACAACAACCACGAAGTGATCGCGTTTCACACGCTCGATGATGCGGAGCTGAACTTTCCGTTCGAGCGGATCACTCGCTTCCAAGACATGGAGGGGTCTGGCCGAGTTGTCGTGAACCCGAATTCGTTGCGAAAGAAATACCTCGAACGAATGAAGGCCTTCACGCAGCGACTCGAAGACGACTGCCACGAGCGGAAGATCAGCTACAACCTCGCCAACACGAAAGAAGGCTACTCGAAGCACCTCGCCGCGTACCTCGACAAGCGGCACCGGCTGGGGTGACGTGGTGGATGCGTCTCGCATCCGACCGACGCGAAACGCTTCGGCCACAAACATCACGACTGCCAGCGGACATATTTTAACAGGTCCAAGCTGGAGAGTTCTTCTTCCTGTTCTTCCGGCGTTGCGTTTCTCATCGTGCGAGCCACTTTGTCGATCAGCAGTTCGCCGAACTTCCGCCGAGCGCGACTGAGCTGTTTGCGGAAGGCTTCTGGCGACGCGGCAAGCGGATATGCATTCGACGGATTGCATTTGCATGAGACGCATCCAGGCCCGGTCCCCGTGCGGCCGTTACCAACGTGGTGGGGTGGTCGAGGAATTTGGAGTGATTTGAACTCCTGGAATTGGTCTTCCGAGACGATGCTGAATTCTCCCGAAGCGGCTTGGTGGACGGGCCGGTGCATCCACCAGGAGAAGTCGATTATGTGATTTCGGTTTCTTCGCCGAAACTCGGCCTCCACGGCCTTGGCCCATTGAGCGGCGGAGTTCATGGCGGTGGGCAACACGACCGTCCGAAATTTCACGAAATTCGACAGTATCCTTTTGTCAGCGGCTGGAGAGGACGAACGAAATACGTTTACGTCCTGCAACGCATCTCGGACGACTTGACCAACGCTCGGCGTCCTCCGGGGAACAACCATGAACACGCAATGGTTTTGCCGAATCCTTCACGAAGAATTCGGTCCGATGGACTTCGGACTTCGACGAACTCCAGGAACTGGAGTTGTCGGGAACGCTCGATCGTGGCGATCTCGTGCGTCGCGACATCGAGGATGTCTGGACTGTGGGGAGCAAGTGCGTTGAATTGCGAGCGACTTTCCGCCAACTCGAGCCCACTGCGGGTTCTCTGCCGACTCGCAATGATACAGCACCTTCGACTCGAACTGACCGTACTTCGGGAGCACGCACCGCAAGGCGGGATCAGACCGCTGAGGAAGACACACCCAGCCCGGCGCCGATCTCCAGCGACCGCGGCATTCCGACAACTCCTTGCCAACGCTGGATCGCCTGGAGTGCAACGGCCAGATTGATGCTGGTTTTGGTCGTCGCGGATCGTCTGATCGCCTCGGCGACTCCCACATTTCCACAGCCTCGCCAAGTGCGAGAGCAAATGGCAGGGCTGCATTGGTTCTTGGGAACCGGACCTTGGAGTTCGTGGGAATGCGGGTTGTTGTGGCTCGACTCCGTCATCGTGATTGGCTTCGCGTCATTCCAGTCGAGCAAACGCCTTACGAGATGACAGTGGACCGGTGAGGCACGACGATTCCTCGCATCGTCCCGGCGTTGGCGAACAACCACTCTTGTTTTGAAGGTGACTCCTCATGCGCGACTTGATGTGTCTCGTGTTATTTCTTGTCGGCTCCGCTTCCTTCGCGGAGGATGTCCCTCCCAAGCCGGACAGCAAACTGCGGATCATCGTTTTCGGAGCACATCCCGATGACGCCGAGTACAAAGCCGGCGGCACCGCCGCCAAATGGGCGAAGCTCGGACATCAGGTGAAGTTGGTCTCGGTGACCAACGGGGACATTGGTCATTGGCAGACTGCGGGAGGGCCGCTGGCTCAACGACGCACGGCCGAAGTCAAAGCGGCTGCAAAGATCCTCGGCGTCACTTCGCAAGTGCTCGACATGCACGACGGCGAATTGTTGCCGACGCTCGAACACCGCAAGCTCATCACGACCCTGATTCGCGAATGGAAGGCCGACATCGTGATTTCGCATCGGCCCTGGGACTATCATCCCGACCACCGCTACGTCGGCGTGCTCGTGCAGGACGCCGCATTCATGGTCACGGTCCCGTTCTTCTGTCCGGACGTCGCCCCGCTCAAGAAAAACCCGGTGTTCTTGTATTCCAGCGACGGATTCCGCAAGCCGTACCCGTTTGACCCAGACGTCGCCGTGTCAGTCGACGATGTCTTTGAGACCAAGATCGCTGCGATCCATGAACTCCCGTCGCAGGCCTACGAGGGTGGAGCCAACGGCAGCGAGGAGCTCGTCCGCAGCATCCCGCCGGAATCGGACCCCGCCGCTCGAAAGGCCTGGCTTAAGGAGCGTTGGTCAAACCGCCAAAGTGCCGAGGCGAATAAGTCCCGCGAAGTCCTCGTCCGGTTGTACGGCGAGGAACGCGGCAAGGCGGTCAAGCATGCGGAAACCTTTGAACTGTGCGAATACGGTTCTCGGCCGAGTGGCGACGAACTTCGCCGGCTGTTCCCGTTCTTCGACAAGTAGTTTTAGTCAGATTTTGAGGTTAGTTTTCGACAGCTGCGCATCTTGTAAGTTCAGCGTGTGTCTCTGACTTGTATTACTTTTGGAGACCGTTATATTGCCCCGCTCCCCATCGAGCCGGCTTGACCGCTAGCGTAGCTCAATTGGCAGAGCTCCGGTTTTGTAAACCGGGGGTTGTGGGTTCGAGTCCCTCCGCTAGCTTCCAGAGATCTCCGGTTCAAACACCTTTGAGCCAGGGATTTACGCTCTGGCGAATGGCGGGAAGAGGCTTCCACCGGGGGGAATTCCAGAGCG
Source organism: Candidatus Kuenenia stuttgartensis (assembly GCA_945906725.1). Lineage (GTDB taxonomy): Bacteria > Planctomycetota > Planctomycetia > Planctomycetales > Planctomycetaceae > SXKJ01. The sequence goes on from CAMDRI010000120.1 coordinate 3,126, forward strand.
GCCAAATGGGCCAGACTGTAAATCTGGTGGCTCAGCCTTCGGAGGTTCGAATCCTCCTTCCCCCACTAGATTTGAATTGAAAACGCAACGCCAGCCGCAAGACAGGCCAAGAATTTCAAACTCAACACGATTCAGAAGAAACCAATTCCGCAAAGATTCACAAAACAAGCGTCCGCGGGTGTAGCTCAATGGTAGAGCGCCAGCCTTCCAAGCTGGACACGTGGGTTCGATTCCCATCACCCGCTCCTGAGTGCCGAGTCAATCAACAACAAGGGCTTCCAAGCAGCATGGCAAACACGAAGAAGGGATTCGACTGGTTGTCGTTCGTGCTGCTGTAGCTCAGTGGTAGAGCGCGTCCTTGGTAAGGACGAGGTCCTGGGTTCAAATCCCAGCAGCAGCTCTCCGAGTCACCAGTGCGTCGGTGTCTGAGCCAGGATGGTTCGGCTTGTTCATTAATAAAGAAAGTTTAACCCAAGTCAGTTTCAGTTTAGGGAGTCAACATGGCCAAGGCAGTTTTTGAACGCAAGAAACCGCACGTCAACGTGGGGACGATCGGGCACATCGATCACGGCAAAACAACTTTGACCGCTGCGATTTTGGCAGTGCAGGCCGCCAAGGGTTTGGCGGTCATGAAGTCGTACAAGGACATCGCCAAAGGCGGTACGGTTCGTGACGAGAACAAGACTGTGACAATCGCGGTCAGTCACGTCGAATATGAATCACCCAAGCGTCACTATGCCCACATCGACTGTCCGGGCCACGCGGACTACATCAAGAACATGATCACCGGCGCGGCCCAGATGGACGGCGCGTGCTTGGTGGTCTCGGCCGCTGACGGTCCGATGCCGCAAACTCGCGAACACATTCTGCTGGCTCGGCAGGTGAATGTGCCGGCGCTGGTTGTGTTCCTCAACAAAATCGACTTGGTTGATGACCCAGAATTGCTCGAATTGGTCGAGATGGAAATCCGCGACTTGCTTACCAAGTACGGCTTTCCTGGGGAGACGATTCCGATCGTTCGCGGTCAATCCAATATGGCCTTGAGTGATCCTGCCGATCCGAAATGGAATGCATGCATCGGCGAGTTGATGGATGCTCTGGATAATCATATTCCTGAGCCGCAGCGCATCACCGACAAGCCGTTCTTGATGGCGATTGAAGACGTGTTCTCGATCGAAGGTCGCGGAACCGTCGTGACGGGCCGTATCGAGCAGGGCGTGGTGAAGACTGGCGAGAAGATCGAGATTATCGGACTCAAGCCGACGACTGAAACGACTTGCACCGGCGTCGAAATGTTTAACAAGACGTTGGATCGAGGCGAAGCTGGCGACAATGTCGGCATTCTGCTGCGTGGCACAAAGAAGGAAGATGTGCAGCGCGGTCAGGTGCTGTCTGCCCCGAAGGCCATCAAGCCGCATACCAAGTTCGAGTGCGAGGTTTATGTCCTCAGTAAAGAAGAAGGTGGCCGACACACGCCGTTCTTTAATGGGTACAAGCCGCAGTTCTACTTCCGCACGACGGACGTGACCGGCGGGGCGAATCTGCTCGGCGGGGCCGAAATGTGTATGCCTGGTGACAACGTTAAGTTGGCGGTGGAGCTTGGTAAGCCGATCGCGATGGATGTCGGCAGTCGTTTCGCCATCCGCGAAGGTGGCCGTACGGTCGGTTCAGGTATCGTGACTCTGATCACGGAGTAATTGAAAAATGCCTCGCGAGTTTGTGTGGCTGGAATGCACGGAATCAGGCGACCGGAACTATCGCGTCTCGAAGGAGACACGAGGGACCGAGCGTTTGGAATTGAAGAAATACTGTCCTCGGCTGCGGAAGCACACTCTGCACAAAGAGTCGCGGAAGAAATAGCCGCTGCCGTGGTTTCTCGCGAGTCTTGGACTTGAATCCTGGGCCTCGCGGGGAGGTCTCGCGAAGAGGTATTTGAACTCATCGCGGGAAGAAAACTACGGGTGTAGCTCAATTGGCAGAGCACTGGATTCCAAATCCAGCGGTTGGGGGTTCAAGTCCCTCCGCCCGTGTTTGACCGGTGTCTGGGATTGAGCAGCGAGTTTGTTTGAGGAGATTGGTTCGGCGATGGGGCTGACGAATTACAAAAAGTCGCAAGGGAGGCCGACGCGCCAGATCGCACTCTGCGTGGTGGTTGCATCTTTGTCTTGGTTGTTGATTTCCACAGCGGCGTTATTCGTTCGGCGTCAAGTTGGCATTGGTTGGTTGAGTATTTGCATCGCGGTGATAGGTCTAGCGGCAGTGATTTCGGTAGCGATTCTAAACCGACCTCGATGGGCGGATTTTTTGATCTCGGTTCAAGCCGAAATTGACAAAGTCACTTGGCCATCGAAGGCGGAAGTGCATAAGCACACCATCGTCGTTTTGATGTTGTTGGTGTCGATGTCGGTCATCGTTTTCGGGTTCGATATTGTCTGGATGTGGGTCTTCCGAACCATAGGGTTCCTTGTCGATGTGAAGCCGGAGTAGCGAGCTGTGCCCGTGTCCTTGGAGTCCTCCATGACAGCCCCGACTGAACAGCCCGCGCCGGCCAACCCGGAACTGAAGTGGTACGTTTTGAAGGTTCAAACGAACCGCGAGAAGTCCATTCGAGAGGCTCTACAACGTCGAATCAATCGCGACGGAATGGAACCTTCGTTCGGTCAGATCGTGATCGCGACCGAAAAAGTGATGGAGACTAAGAGCGGCAAAAAGCGAGTCATTGAGCGAAAGCTGTATCCCGGCTACTTGTTCATTCAGATGCTTCTGAACGACGAGACGTGGTACTTGGTCCGCGATACAAGTGGAGTGGGTGATTTCACAGGGGCGGGTGGCGTTCCGACTGCGATGGAAGAAGACGAGATTAGCCGGTTGATTCGCCAGGAAGAGGCCGTCAATGAGCCGGCGAAGATCAAAATCCCGCTCTCGCGTGGGGACTTGGTGAAGATCAAGGAAGGGACGTTTGAGAACTTCGAAGGTAGTGTGGATGCGATTGACGAGAGCAGTGGCAAGATCAGCGTCCTGATCGAAATCTTCGGACGTTCGACACCGGTGGAATTGGAATACTGGCAGGTTGAAAAGCCGTAAACAGTGACAGCGTAGATTGAGAGTTTGACATGGCCAAGGCGGTCGTTGCACAAGTCAAGGTTCAGATCACGGGTGGCCAGGCGACACCGGCTCCTCCGGTGGGTACGGCTCTGGGTCCGCACGGCATCAACCTTGGCAAGTTCGTGCAGGAATTCAACGCCAAGACGAAGGACATCGCGGGAACAATCGTGCCGGTCATTGTGACCGTCTACAGTGACCGTTCTTTCGAGTTCATTGTCAAAACGCCTCCTGCATCCATCATCCTCAAAAAGGTTGCTGGAATCGCCAAGGGGTCTCAGCGTCCAAACACTGAGAAGGTGGGCATCGTGACGAAAGAACAAGTCGTTGCCATCGCCAAAGAGAAAATGGTGGATCTCAACACGACGGATCTCGACGCAGCCTGCCGGATCATTGAAGGGACGGCACGCAGCATGGGGATCACGATCGCGGATTAGTGAGAAATTCGATTTCCGAACGACCGTAGTACGGCGTTTTGCCGGTCGCACCGTCTCACTGTGAGCCGGAACTACGAACTGAACATTTTCAGGTGGTGTGCGATGAGAACTGGATCAAAGCGAATGGCCGCCTTAAGCGAGGCTGCATTGAAGTTGGGCACCGCGCCGTTGACGGTGACGGACGGCGTCAAGGCCCTGAAGGGGCTAGACGCTGGGCTGCCGGCAAACATTAAGCGTAGTAAGTTCGACCACAGCGTCGAAATTGCCGTGCGACTGGGTGTTGACCCCAAACAGGCGGATCAGATCGTGCGTGGCTCGATCGTGCTGCCGCATGGGATTGGCAAGTCCAAGCGAGTGCTCGTGTTTTGCCAAGGCAATAACTTCGAGGTCGCGAAGAGTGCCGGGGCTGACTTCGTCGGCGGAAAAGACCTGGCCGATCAGATCAAGGGCGGTTGGCTAGATTTTGACGTGGCAATCGCGACGCCCGACATGATGGGCGTCGTAGGCCCGCTTGGAAAGGTGCTCGGCCCACGAGGCTTGATGCCCTCTCCGCGCGCAGGCACGGTGACGAACGATCTCTCGACAGCCGTCAAAGAATACAAGGCGGGTAAAGTCGAGTTTCGCGTGGACGCCGCCGGGATTGTGCATTGCGTGGTCGGAAAGTTGTCGTTCGGCGAGCAGCAGTTAGCGGAAAACGTCGATGCCATGCTGAAGCACTTGATCGCACTCAAGCCCAATACTTCCAAGGGCGTGTATGTCCGCAGTGTCTATTTGACGGCAACTATGATGCCGTCCATTGCGATTTCCGCGTAACGCATCACAATGCTCGCCCGCGCGTGTTGCAGTTTGGTGGACGGGCTCGACGAACAGTTTTCAAGGCGACGGTGTTGACATGAGCAAGGCAGTCAAGTCCTTGATGATGAAGGACCTATCCGAACAGCTTCAGAGAGCGGAAGATGTCGTGTTTGTCGACATTTCAAAACTCGATGGTGTCTCCAATAACAGACTTCGAGCGGCTTCGCGAAAGCAATCCATCGAAGTCTTGGCTGCGAAATTCTCTTTGGCTCGACGTACGTTGTTGGACATGGGTTGGAAGATTGATGGTGTCTCCGGAGGACCGACCACTATTGCCTGGGGACCGGATGTGGTCGGTCTCGCCAAACAGGCGATTAAGTGGGAAAAAGAATTCCCTGGGACAGTCGTCAAGGGAGGTTACGTTGGCGGTCAGACCGTCACTCCTGAAGAAGTCAAAGTGTTGAGCGAGAGTCCGAGCAAGGAAGAATTGATCGCAATGATTATTGGAGGACTCATGTCGGCAGCAACAGCCGCGCTTGGTGCGATCAATGCGCCGGCCTCGAATCTCGCTTCTCAGATCAAGCAAATCTCCGAAAAGGAGCAAGCGGCTTAGTGACTCGTTGGGCAGGACTTGGGCCTGCAAGTGTAATTTCGGAAAAAGCAGGTACTTGACCTGCACTGCGAACTTTAAGAAAGGGTAAACTGCGATGTCTGCGACTGAAGTTGATCCGGCGATCAAAACGCTGGGGGACAGTTTGGTGGGCCTGACCGTTTTGCAGGCAAAGTCGTTGGCCGACTACCTCGAAGCTGTCTACGGCATTAAGCCGGCAGCCGGCGGAGCGGTAATGATGGCGGCTCCGGCCGGTGGGGGTGGCGAGGCGAAACCAGCCGAGAAGACAGAGTTCGACGTGATTTTGACGAACTTTGGAGAGAACAAGATCGGGGTCATCAAGGTCGTCCGAGCGATCACGAGTCTCGGTTTGAAAGAGGCCAAGGATTTGGTCGAAGCTGCGCCCAAGGCTGTGAAGCAAGGCTTGTCCAAGGAAGAGGCTGAGAAGATCGCGAAGGAAATCGAGGGGGCAGGCGGCAAGGCCGAGATCAAGTAATTGTCGCGAGTTGAGGCCAGATCTTTTCGTCTGGCATTGGCTGCTCGCAATTCGTGAGTGGCTGTGGTATGAATTCGCCTCCAACAAGGTGGCGGATCGTGGCAAATTGGTGTCTGGCGTTCTAATCGAAACCCTTTCCTCCGGTCCCCATCGCAGGTGTATTTGATGCTGGTTGACAGGGCTTCGGCCATCGACTGTGTGTCGCATAATGCACTTTCGTAGCTCCCTCTTCGTAGGGGAGCTATTTCTTTTAATGGTGAGTGCTTTGGTATCGGCGGAAGTGCGGAATCGATCGCGACGTCATGGTCGAGTTTCAGACAGAACCAATCGCAATCATTCAAATTCAGTAGCGACTGCAGCCTAGCTCACAAGTTCGGTTCGGATGTGTACCGGGACTGTGATATGGGCGGTTGGATTTCGCGAACGATTTGGTGGTCAAGGCGGAGATGAAATATGGCCATCTCGGAACAACGGCGACTGCAACTGCAGAACGTTCGTAAATTTGGACATGGACAGTTCGAGTACGAAATTCCTGACCTGACCAAAATCCAAACTGAATCGTATGTGCGATTTCTGCAAGCAGAGATTGAATCTGATCGTCGGCTGCCGATCGGAGTTGAAGGAATCTTCAAAGAGATCTTCCCGATCGCCAGTTATGACAACCAATTTGAGTTGGAATATCTGCGATACGAATTGGGAAAGCCTCGTTACACCCCCGATGAATGCCGGCAGTTACGGCTGACTTATGGTCGACCGCTGCGAGTCTACTTCCGGTTGAAGAAGGAACAGCCGATCGAGGAAGAGGTTTACCTCTGCGATCTACCGATCATGTTGGGCGGCGGTGAGTTCATCATCAACGGGTCTGAACGCGTGGTCGTCAGCCAGTTGCATCGATCCCCCGGCGTGGATTTCATGGAGTTGTCCGATACAGTCGGCTATGACGGCTACTCCTGCCGCATCATTCCTGAGCGTGGCAGTTGGGTGGAGTTAGCGACGACTCGCAAGGACGCGCTGGCGGTCCGCATCGATCAAAGCGGCAAGTTTTCTTCAATGACTTTGCTGCGAGCGATGGACACGAAATATTCATCGACGTCGGCAATCCTGCGCTTGTTCTTCGCGGAGCAGATTCAATCGGTGAAAATCAACAAGGATGCGGTAGAGAGTCTTAAAGGCAAAATTGCGGTAGATGACGTTGTTTACCCCCTCAAACATGCTCGCGTGGGGGAGATTATTGTTGATGCCGCTCAACCGATTTCTCCGGAAGCGGCGCATGCGATCAGCGAGTCTGGTGTTAAATCGCTGGATGTTTTTGATCTGCCGATTGACCGTTGCGTGCTGAATAGTTTGCGCGACGACACGTCGCTTTCGCACGAAGAGGCGCTGCTCAAGATTTATCAGCGTCTGCGTCCCGGAAACCCGCCCCAATTAGAGAAGGCGGTCGAACTATTCAAGGAGCGATTCTCGGACCCGAACCGGTATCGTTTGGGTCAAGTGGGCCGCTTCCGCATCAATCGCAAATTTCATCAAGTGACCAGCGACGATGAGATGGCGTTACGTGCCGAGGATTACGTCAACGCGATTAAGTACATTCTGCGTTTGCGAGGCACGGACTCGTCCGCTTACACCGATGACATCGACAACTTGGCCAATCGACGGTTGCGCACGATTGACGAATTGGCCACCGACGAACTCCGCAAAGGATTCCTCAAGCTGCGCCGCACGGTGCAGGAGCGGATGAGTATCAAAGACGCGGAAGACATTAGCCCTCGCTCGCTTGTGAATCCCAAAAGCGTTGCCGCCGCCGTTGATTTCTTCTTCGGGCGCAGCGAATTGTCGCAGGTCGTTGATCAAACCAATCCGCTTTCGATGATCACGCACGAGCGACGGTTGAGTGCCCTCGGCCCTGGCGGCTTGAACCGCAAGCGAGCGGGATTCGAGGTTCGCGACGTTCATATATCGCACTATGGCCGCATCTGTCCCATCGAAACGCCCGAAGGCACGAATATCGGCTTGATCTCCAGTCTGGCGATCTTCGCATCGGTCGATGGCATGGGTTTCCTCATTTCACCTTACCGTCGCGTAAAGAACGGCAAGGTGACGGATGAAGTCACCTGGCTGCGAGCCGACGAGGAATCGGATGCATATGTTGTCCCGGCAGATACTCCGCTGCACAACAACAAGATTCCCGATGCGCGAGTTCTGGCTCGGCATCGCAACGACGTGATGTGGATCGACACGAACGAAGCCGAATTCATCGACATCGCGGCTTGCCAGATGGTCGGTATTTCGGCGGCGTTGATTCCGTTTCTGGAACATGACGACGCGAACCGTGCCCTGATGGGTTCGAACATGCAGCGGCAAGGCGTGCCGCTGCTGATCACCGAACCGCCGATTGTCGGCACGGGTATGGAATCCACGGTCGCACTCAACTCTGGAATGCTGTTGCGAGCCGATCGAACGGGCAAAGTCACCTATGTGGACGGCTCGCGGATCGAGATCGATGGCCGCAAGTATCCGCTCCGAAAATTCACGGGCCTCAATGAACGCACTTGCCTGAACCAGAAGCCGCTGGTTCAGGTCGGCCAGCGCGTGAAAAAAGGAGACTTGCTGGCGGATTCGGCCGCGACGCACAACGGTGTCTTGTCGCTTGGTCGCAATGTGCTCGTCGCGTTCATGTCGTGGGAGGGCTACAACTACGAAGACGCGATCATTTTATCCGAGCGGTTGGTGAAGGAAGACGTTTACACGTCGATTCATATCGACGAGTACGACGTTGAAATCCGCGAAACAAAGTTGGGTCGAGAAGAGTTCACACGCGACATTCCAAACGTCAGCGAAAAGATGTTGCGGCATCTGGACGAATTGGGCGTTGTCCAAGTCGGCACACGCGTTCGACCGGGAGACACTCTGGTCGGCAAAGTCTCTCCGAAGGCGAAAACCGAGCTCACTCCCGAAGAAAAACTGCTGCATGCGATCTTCGGTCGCGCGGGCGAAGACGTAAAAAACGAATCGCTCGAAGTTCCGAGCGGTGTGGAAGGAATTGTCATCCACACGGAACGGTTCTCTCGTCGCATGTCGCTCTCGGAGACTGAACGCAAACGTTTCGATTCGGACGTCAAAGAGACCGAAGCGACTCAGTCCAAGGTTGTTGCCGACATCTTCAAGACTTTCCTGTCCGAACTGGAACATGCGCTCGAGCGAAAAATTCCGATCGAAGATGGCACGAACATCGCCTCAATTACCGACGACAAACAATTATGCGAAATCGCCGCCGGCTTCCCGAAGTTGTGGGACACAGTCGAGATTCGAAGCCCCCAGAAGAAGGCCGATTGCACAAAGGTCTTCAAGGACAGTTGGGGCTTGGTGGAAGAGGCTCTTGACGCACGCGAGCGGGCGCTCAATTCGCTGAGGCGAGGCGACGAATTGCCTACCGGTGTGCTGCAGATGGTGAAGGTCTATGTCGCGTCGAAACGTCAGATTTCTGTCGGCGACAAGATGGCTGGCCGCCACGGAAACAAGGGGGTCATCTCGAAGGTGCTGCAGGAGGCCGATATGCCATTTCTCGCGGATGGCACACCGGTTGACATCATCCTTAACCCGCTGGGCGTTCCGAGCCGCATGAACGTGGGCCAAATCCTAGAGACGCATCTGGGATGGGCCGCCTCGAAATTGAGCTTCTCGGCCATCTGTCCAGTGTTTAACGGGGCGACCGAAGAAGAAATCCGCGACTGCCTGATCGAAGCCGGTCTGCCGGAAGACGGCAAGACCGTACTGTTCGATGGCCGCACCGGCGATGCGTTCGAGCAGAAGGTCACCGTCGGATTCCTCTACATGCTCAAGCTGCATCACCTCGTCGATGACAAAGTTCACGCACGAGCGACCGGGCCCTACTCGCTCATCACTCAGCAACCGTTGGGTGGCAAGGCTCGATTCGGCGGTCAGCGCTTCGGAGAAATGGAAGTCTGGGCGCTGGAGGCCTACGGGGCGGCATACATCCTGCAAGAACTGTTGACGGTCAAGAGTGACGACGTTGAAGGCCGCACGAAGATTTACGAGTCAATGGTCAAGGGCGAGAACACACTCGAAGCTGGCACACCTGCCAGCTTTGATGTGCTCACGAACGAAATCCGCGGCCTCGCGCTCAATATGCAATTGGAGAAGGTGGTGACGGTGTAGATCAGGTTCTGAGCTTGGCTCTGCGTTCCGTCAACTTGTTTCCAACCGGGTCAGCCTCAACAGGATGGCCGACCAATTACGGGAGTTTGAATATGGAAGGGCAACGACCCGCGAATCCGGCAGCGACTGAATCCGCTGTCTACGACCGAGTGAATGATTTTTCGGCCGTGACCATCAGGCTCGCCAGCCCGCATGACATCCGCAGTTGGTCGTTCGGCGAAGTGAAAAAGCCAGAAACGATCAACTACCGCACGTATCGCCCCGAGCGAGATGGCCTGTTCTGCGAGCGCATTTTTGGCCCAGAAAAAGACTGGGAATGCGCTTGTGGAAAATATCGCGGCATGAAGTACAAGGGGATGATCTGCGATCGTTGCGGTGTCAAAGTGACGCACAGCCGAGTGCGCCGCAAGCGCATGGGGCACATCGAACTGGCTGCGCCTGTTGTGCATATTTGGTTCTTCAAGTCGATGCCCAGCCGATTGGGAGCACTACTGAATCTGAAGACGACGCACCTGGAAAAGGTCATCTACTTCCAGGATTACGTCTGCATCGATCCGGGTGACACACCGCTGCGCCAAGGACAATTACTGACCGAAGAAGATCTGCGCGACGCAAAAAAGAAATACGGAGCCGGCACTTTCACAGTCGACATGGGGGCCGAAGCCGTCAAGAAACTGCTCAATGCGCTGGACTTGGAAAGCCTGTCGAGGACACTCCGTATCGAGTTGGCAGAGACCGGCAGCCAACAAAAGATGAAAGATCTGATCAAGCGATTGAAGATCGCCGAGGCGTTGCGGGACAGCGGCAATCATCCGGACTGGATGGTGCTGGATGTGATCCCGGTCATTCCGCCCGATCTGCGTCCGCTGGTGCTGCTTGATTCAGGTAATTTCGCGACGAGCGATTTGAACGACCTCTACCGCCGCATCATCAACCGCAACAACCGGTTGAAAAAACTGGTCGATCTGAACGCTCCCGAAGTGATCGTCCGCAACGAAAAGCGCATGTTGCAGCAGGCGGTCGATGCGTTGTTCGATAACAACCGTTGCAAACGCCCGGTGCTTGGCTCGTCCAACCGGCCGTTGAAGTCGCTCACCGACATGATCAAGGGCAAGCAAGGTCGATTCCGCGAAAACCTGCTTGGCAAGCGGGTGGATTACTCGGCCCGGTCGGTCATTGTGGTCGGCCCGGAATTGTTGCTGCATCAATGCGGCCTGCCGAAAAAAATCGCGCTGGAACTCTTTCAGCCTTTCGTCATTCGCCGCCTGAAGGAACTTGGTCAAGCCGACACAATCAAGTCGGCCAAACGGATGCTCGAACGCAAGGACGAAAACGTCTGGGATATTCTGGATGAAGTCATAACAAACCATCCGGTGTTGTTGAATCGCGCGCCGACTTTGCATCGCATGGGAATTCAGGCGTTCGAGCCAGTGCTCGTCGAAGGCAACGCGATCCGTATCCACCCGCTGGTCTGCAAAGGTTTCAATGCCGACTTCGACGGCGATCAAATGGCCGTACATCTCCCATTGTCGATTGAGGCTCAGGTCGAAGCGACGACCTTGTTGATGTCGACGAACAACGTCTTCAGTCCGGCGAACGGTTCTCCCATCATCAGCCCTTCTCAGGACATCGTCATGGGTTGCTACTATGCGACGCTGAGTCGCTCGGGGCGGCCAGGCGAAGGTCTGACGTTGGGTTCAGTCGCGGAATTGCACCTTGCGTTCGCACATGGCAAAGTTTCTCGACATGCCGAAGTCAAGCTGCGTCTGCCGCGGGACAAACGAGTTATTGGTGAAGGAGCTGAAACCCATAAGCCTGGTGGATTGATCGTGACGACACCGGGCCGTGTGATGTTCAACGACATCCTGAACGACAAGTCGGCTTACTACAACATGACGATGCGCAGCAAAGATTTGCAGCGTGTGATCTCCGACTGCTATCTGGAACTCGGCCGTCGCGAGACGATCGCGTTGCTCGACCGTATGAAGGAACTTGGATTCCGAGAATCGACTCGGTCTGGTTTGTCGTTCGGGGCCAGCGATCTCAAGACTTCTCCCGACAAACCAAAGATCATCGCTGACGCTGAAGCCCTCGTCTTAAAGGCTCAGAAGCTGTACGACCGCGGCGTGATTACCGATCAGGAGCGGTACAACCAAGTGCTCGATCACTGGACTCATGCACGCGAGCAGATCACCAAGACGATGATGCACGAATTGGAACACGACGACAAACGGGACGGCGGCGCGTATGTGAACCCGATTTATTTAATGGCGCACTCCGGTGCTCGCGGTGGTGTCGAGCAGATTCGCCAGTTGGCAGGCATGCGCGGACTGATGGCTAAGCCCAGTGGCGAAATTATCGAGACTCCGATCAAGGCGAACTTCCGCGAAGGTTTGACCGTACTGGAGTACTTCAGTTCAACGCACGGTGCTCGCAAAGGCTTGGCGGATACGGCTCTCAAGACGGCCGACTCTGGGTATCTCACCCGTAAGTTGGCGGACGTTTGTCAAAACGTCGTTGTCACAACACACGATTGCGGCACAACCAAGGGGATCACCAAGGGAGTCATCTATCAGGGTGAGAAAGTGGTACTCAGCTTAGCGGAAAGTATCCGTGGCCGAGTCAGCAGAACAAATATCGTCAACCCGATCACAGACGAAATCGTCGTCCGGGAAGGTGAATTGATCACTGTCGCGATCGCTCACAAGATCGAGGAGCTGGGAGTCGACAAGATTCAGGTCCGCAGCCCGCTCACCTGCGAAGCCGTATTAGGGATGTGCAGGCTGTGCTACGGCATGGATCTTTCGACCGGGTCGATGGTGGAAGAGGGCTTGGCGGCCGGAATCATCGCTGCTCAAAGCATCGGCGAACCAGGCACGCAGCTCACCATGCGAACGTTTCACATCGGTGGTGCCGCTCAGACGGACGTCGAAGAGAAGGAAATCAAGTCACGTCGTGCTGGCCGTGTGAAGTTCACCCGCATTCGCAGCGTGGTCAACGTTTCCGGAGAAAATGTGGTGCTTGCCCGAAACGGCGAAGTCATCATCGTCGACCCGAAAGATCGTGAACTGGAGAAATACACGATCCCGAACGGGGCCGTTTTGTTCGTAACCGAGAACCAAGATATTCGGGCCGGAGCGATCGTCTGCCAGTGGGATCCGCACTCGGTTCCTATTCTGTCGGAAGTCGGCGGTCGAGTGCGATTCGAGGACTGCCTTGAAGGTCAGTCGATCCGCACCGAGACAGAAGCCAGCGGCAAAGTTCGGAAGACGATCATCGAGCACAAGGGGGACTTGCATCCGCAGGTCGTCATCGAAGATTCGACCGGAAAGATTCTCGATTTTTACTACCTGCCTGAGAAGGCGAGCATCGAAGTTGAAGAAGCTCAACAGATCGCCGCCGGTACGATCGTCGCTAAGAACCCACGCGAGAGCGGCGGAACTCAAGACATTACGGGCGGTCTGCCGCGCATCACAGAGTTGTTCGAGGCGCGCAAGCCAAAAGATCCGGCGGTGGTCGCCGAAATCGACGGCGAAATCGAACTGAGTGCCGAAAAGAAACGCGGCAAGCGAGTCATCATCGTCCGTGGTTCCGACGGCACCGAGGTCGAGCACATCATTCCGCACGGCAAACCCCTGATGGTCCACGCGAAGGATGCCGTTCGTGCTGGCGACGCGCTCGTCCGCGGGCCTCTGGTTCCGCACGATATTTTGAGAGTCAGCGGCGTCGAGGCCGTGCAGCAATACCTGCTCCACGAAATTCAGAACGTGTACCGCTCACAGCGAGTGGATGTGGACGACAAGCACATTGAAATTGTCGTGTCGCAGATGCTTCGCAAGGTCCGCGTGACGGACGTCGGAGACACCGATTTGCTGCCCGGAATTGTGCTCGACAAGTTCGAATTCCGAAAACTGAACACCTCGTTGACGAATTCGGTGAAGATCACAACATCCGGCGACACGGAATTTCAGCCTGGCGACATCGTGCCGCGCAAAACCTTCGATGAAGTTAACCCGGCCGTCGAAGCGGACGGCGGTAGGCCCGCTGCTTTCCAGAAGCCGCGAGCAGCCACTGCGGCGGTCCAGTTGTTGGGAATCACCAAGGCCGCAGTTCAGAGCGAAAGCTTTATCTCGGCAGCCAGCTTCCAAGAAACCACCAAGGTTTTGACTGAAGCCGCCATTGCCGGGAAGGTCGATCACTTGGTCGGCTTGAAAGAGAACGTTATCTTGGGGCACCTCATTCCGGCTGGCACGGGATTCAAAACCCATCAGGCGGCGCAGGTGCGGGTGCGAGTCGAAGCGTTGCAAGAACTGAAGGCCGAACATGATCGCATCATGGCGGCTCGTCTGGAGCTCCTCAAAGAGGGTGCTGTTGGCGAAGGCGGCAAAGAAGGTGGTTCCGATGGCGGAACCGGCGGTGCAGTCCCAGCCTTACGGTAACTTGGTCTTGGTAAGTGTGCCTTTCAAAGAATGAACGACGAAGTTTTCTTTTTCCATTGCGAGTGAATGAATGCCGACCATCAATCAATTGGTTCGTAAACCTCGAACCATTCAAAAGTCGCGGTCCAAGACTCCGGTGCTGGAAGGCTGCCCGCAAAGACGCGGCGTCTGCCTCTT
>CAMDRI010000121.1 GCA_945906725.1 Candidatus Kuenenia stuttgartensis
CGGCACACGCTTGATCGACGTCGCCGCATTGCAGACGCAGGTCCGACGGCAAGTCGTAATGCTGATCCCAACCGCGATGATAAAGCTGCACGAACCGCACGCCCCGCTCGACCAACCGCCGAGCCAGCAGACAATTCGCCGCGAACGATCCGGGGCGGCGAGCGTCCTTGCCGTACAACTCAAACGTGGATTCGCTCTCGCGAGACAGGTCGGTCAGTTCCGGGACGGCGGTCTGCATGCGAAACGCGGTCTCGTACTGCGCGATGCGCGTTTCAATCTCGGTGTCGCCAAGTTTTTCAAACCGCTGTTGATTGAGTTCGGCAAGCGTGTCGAGCATCCGTCGCCGCGAATCGGCCGACAGGCCGGGCGGGTTCTTGAGGAACAGGACCGGCTCGCCGTCGGTGCGGAACTGCACGCCTTGATGCTGCGACGGCAGGAATTCGGCACCCCACAGCCGCGCGTACAAAGGATCGGCCGGTCGAGCGGCACTGCCTCGCGACAGCAGCACGATGAAGGCCGGCAGGTTGTCGCTGGCTCGGCCAAGCCCGTGGCTGATCCAGGCTCCGAAGCTCGGCCGGCCCGGCTGTTGGTGTCCGGTCTGCAAGTACGTCACGGCCGGATCGTGATTGATCGCTTCCGTCGTGACGCTGCGGATCACGCACAGGTGATCAACAACGCCGGCCGTGAAGGGCAACAACTCGCTGACCCAGGTGCCGCAGTCGCCGTGCTGAGCGAATCGGAAAGCCGACGCGGTGAGCGGCAGGCTCGCCTGCCCCGACGTCATGCCGGTCAGTCGCTGAGTGCCTCGCACCGACGCGGGCAGTTCCTGTCCGTGCCATTCGCGGAGCTTCGGCTTGTGATCCAGCAGGTCCACCTGCGAAGGCCCACCGTGCATGAACAGCGAGATGATGCTGCGGGCTTTCGGAATGCGATGCGGCTGCGACGCTGAGGCAAACCCGTCGTTAGCAAGCATCGTGGTGAGCGCGGTCGCACCGAAGCCGAGTCCAGATCGTTTCAGCCATTCTCGGCGAGTCGAGTTGTCGAGCATGCCCGCCTCCGGATCACTGGTTGTCGCAGATCGCGATGTAACGCCGCACGGCTTCGGACATGCCCAGTTCGAGTGCGTCGGCGATCAGGGCGTGACCGATCGAAACTTCTTCGATGTGCGGGACGGCTCGCAGGAACGGTCCAAGGTTGTCGAGATTCAGATCGTGTCCGGCATTCACTCCGAGACCGGCTTGTTGAGCGGCTCGCGCAGCGGCGGCGTATTGCGCGAGTGATGCGTCTCGTTGCTTGGTTGGAAATTCGCGAGCATACGGCTCGGTGTAAAGCTCGATGCGATGCGCTCCAGTTGCGGGGACAAGCGGCATCGCTTCGGGGGTCGGGTCCATGAAGATCGACACGCGAATGCCGGCGTCTCGTAGAGGCGGGACGACTCGCTTGAGGAGATTGGCCTGAACCACAACGTCCCAGCCGTGATCCGAGGTGCGTTGATCGGGAGCGTCGGGGACCAGCGTGCATTGCTCCGGGCGAACTTCGTGGACGAGCTTCAGAAAACCGTCAGTTGGGTAGCCTTCGATGTTGAACTCGACGTGGAGCTCGCGGGTGAGTTGCCGTAGCTCATGCACGTCGCAGGGGCGTGTGTGGCGTTCGTCCGGCCGGGGATGCACAGTGATCCCTGCGGCTCCAGAGGCGACGCATAACCGAGCGAATCGTCGGACATCGGGCAGGCCGTTGTCGCGGGTGTTTCGCAGTAAGGCGACTTTGTTGAGGTTCGCACTGAACGCGGTCATCGGACGGCTTTCGTTTCGAAGGACAGGCACTCTTGACCGTCATTCGGTCGGGCAGGAGTGCCCAACCTACTCGATATTACCGGCCTGTTCGGCGGACGGTGAGTGACGCGAGACCGGCCGGGAGTGGCCACAACCCGTCGGAGTGGTATCATAGTCGGTCGCTTCCGTCGTTTTCCGGCAAGCAGGCGTATTGGGCCGCGAATTCCGCCCACGATTCTTTCGCCGCAAGGTGCATGATGTCTCAGACTCTCGACCAATTGGAACCTCCCGGTGTCCTCCCCGCCTCGATGGAGCCTGGTTTCAACGAATTTGACTACAAGCCGATTCCGCCACTGGCTCCGGTTTCGGCGCTGTTCGGGGTCTGTGCGTTGTCGGGGCTTCTCAGTCCATTGGGACTGGTCTTCGCCGTGTTCGGGCTGGTGTTGGGGTTCATCGGCCTGCGACAAATTCAGCGAGCCGAGGGGGGTCTCGGCGGACGCAAAATCGCCACGCTGGGTGTGACGATCTCGGCGGTCCTGCTCGTGAGCAGCACGGCTCTGCACATCTACTGGTATCAAACCGAAGTGCCCGAAGGGTATCAGCGAATCAGTTTCGGAGCAGACATCTCGAAGAAGGGGTTTGTCGCCGAAGACGGCGAAGGGCGAGCTCATCCTGACATCGCCGCTTTGGAAGGCAAGCCGCTCTTCTTAAAGGGCTACATGTATCCGGAAGGGCGGCCGGATGGCATCTCGTCCTTCATTCTTTGTCGAGACAACGGCCAGTGCTGTTTCGGTGGCCAACCCCAACTGACCGATATGATCAAAGTGAAGATGACCAAAGGCCAGACCGCGCGGTTCAGCGACCACATGGTTTCGGTCGCGGGCGTTTTCAGGTTGCGTGATTTGCGACAATCCGGCAACCTGGAACCCGCATTTGAATTGGAAGCGATGCACTTTGGCCCGGCCAAAACGTCGTACTGAATGGAATCGAATCCCGGAGCCTGATGATGACGCTCGGTCCCCGAATGGCTGCGATGCTGCTGGCAATGGCTTCGGCGACGCTGGCGGCGGGCTGCGGATACTCCGAAGGGAAAGCGTCGAATTCGACCATCACGCTCGGAACCACCGGTGAGATTCCCGAATCCCCGACAACAAAGGCAACACCTTCCGAGGTCATCCCTGTTTCCGCTAACGGCAGCGCGATCGTGGAGACCGCGGACTCGAAGTCGCCTGATGAGAAGCCAGCAGCGGACGCCACACTGACACCTGCCGCGGCTGACGAGTCTCGCACGTTCAAAGTCGAAGGGCCGGAGAGCGCGATTCGAGTCAGCTTTGACGATGTCGATCTGCTCAAGGTGATGAACCTCGACCCGGTGCCGGCGGATGCTCCCGAGCGCTTGCCGAAGTGGCTGAAGGAACTCGACGGCAAACGGATTCGCGTTCGCGGTTTCATGTTTCCGCCGTTCCAAGACACCGACATTCGCGGCTTTGTCCTGGCTCGCGACAACCAGATTTGCTGCTTTGGCCGGACTCCGAAAGAATACGACCTTGTCGAGACCTTCCTCCGCAAGGGAGTCACGACGCACTACATTCAGAACCGTCCATTCGACGTCGTCGGCGTCTTCCGCATCAAGTCGGAGATTGAGAAATACACCGCGATGTACGAACTGGAAGACGCGGTTGTCATTGAAAAGTAACTTAAAGGATGGGCACTCCTGCCCGTCGTCTTTATCGGAACAAGGGACGGGCAAGAGTGCCCATCCTCCTGGAGCCTCGCCATGAAATCCCACTTGCTGATCGTTCTTGCCGTCACGTTGCTCGCATCACAAGTCGCTTTGGCTTGTCCGTTTTGTTCGGCACCGTCGCTGACACTCAGCGAGCAATTGACTCAGGCCGACGCGACGGTGCTCGTGAAGTGGGTCGATGGCAAATCGCCGACCGAGAAGTCCGCCGGCACGACGACGTACTCGATCGTTCAAATCTCGCGCGGCTCCAAGGAGACGCTGAAAGTCAACGACAAGCTGACGGTGCCGCGCTACCGAGCCGGCAAGAAGGATGACCTCTTCCTGCTCTTCGGAACGAAGGACAAAGAGATTGACTGGTCCAGTCCGCTGGAAGTCACTGAGGTGACCTACCAATACATCGTGCAGGCTCCTTCCCCCGAATCGCCGACGGCGAAACGTCTGGAATACTTTCTGAAGTTCTTGGAGTTCTCCGACCAGCTCGTCTCGAATGACGCCTATGGCGAGTTCGCGAACGCTCCTTACGAAGACATCGTCAAAATCAAAGACAAAATGGACCGAGCCAAGATCGCCAAGTGGGTCACCAGCAAAGAGACCTCGCCGACGCGGATGGGATTGTACGGGTTGCTGCTCGGCCTGTGCGGCAATGACGACGATGCAAAAATGATGGAGAAGAAGATCGAAGAACAGGTTCAAGATTTTCGATTGGGCATCGACGGCCTGATCTCCGGCTACCTGCTGCTGACCGGCGAGAAGGGGATGGAAACAATCGACAGGAGCAAGCTCCGCGACAAGAAGGCTCCGTTCAGCGAGACGTACGCTGCGATGCAAGCGTTGCGATTCATGTGGACCTACGGCAACGGTCGTGTCAGCAAGGAACGCTTGCGACAGTCGATGCGCGAGTTGCTCGACCGGCCGGAACTCGCCGACCTCGTCGTCGCCGACCTCGCCCGCTGGGAGGATTGGTCCGTGCAACAGCGGCTGATGAATCTTTACGGCCAGGGCGAGTACTCGATCCCATCGATCAAGCGTGCCATCGTTCGCTACCTGCTCACCGCAGCGAAGGTGCAGCCCCCAAAAGCCGAAGAGCCTAAAAAAGAAGATCTCAAGAATGAGGATCCAGCGGCACCCAAGCCGAAACCGGAAGCCCTCCCTGCCTCCGCGCTGCAGGCCCGCGCAAACCTCGAAAAGCTCCGCGAGATGGATCCGAAGACGGTGAAAGAAGCGGAACGATTTTTCTTCTTGCAGTAAGCTTGGGACCGTCATGCGAAGTCCATTTGTCGGCTTCGGAGTGGGTGTGCTTCTGCTGTTGGCTGTCTGGCCAATGCGCGAGACACGGGCCTGTCCGTTTTGTGGGCCTCCGCAGACTCGGCTGAGTGAGCGGCTGTCGAAAAACGATGTCACCGTGATTGCCGAGTTTCTCGAAACCACTGCCGGCAAGGATGGCTTCGGCGGGGAATCTCGCTTCCGAACCATCGAACGGCTGCGCGGTCCGGAGGGAAAGTTGACGTTTTTCAAGGGAGACACAATCACCCTGCCGCGCGAATTGAAAGGCGTTCGTGGCCAGCGATGTCTGCTCTTCGGACGCAAGGAAGACGAGATCTCATGGGAGTCTCCGGTGCCGCTCTCCGCCGAAGCCGAACGTTATTTACGGAAGTTGCCAACTGCCGATGATCCCGTGGCGAAACGACTGGAGCACTTCGTGCAGTACCTGGAATCGAAGGACACCGTCGTCGCGATGGACGCGATGGCCGAATTCGCAGTCGTGCCGTTTTCGGACGTGGTGCCAATCTCCTCGAAGCTGCCTCGCGAAAAAATCCGCATCTGGTTGAGTGACGAGCAGACCGTCCCCAATCGGCTTGGTCTTTACGGCATGATGTTGGGCCTCTGCGGAACGGCGGAGGATGCGGAATTCCTATGTTCGCTGATTGAATCTCCGAAATCCGAGTTTCCGTTCGGACTTGATGGCATCACCTTCGGGTATCTCCTCCTAACGAAGACTGACGGGCTGGACAGACTCGACAGGATCAAACTGCGTCCGCTGACCACAGGCTCGAACGAACTCTCCTCGATCATGGCGGCACTGCGAGTCATGTGGACTGATGGTGGTGACCGCATCCCGCGCGAGCGTTTGCGACAATCGATGCGGCTCTGCCTCAACCAACCGGAAACAGCCGCGAAGGCGATCACCGACCTCGCTCGCTGGGAGGATTGGTCCCTCCAGGACCGCCTGATGTCGCTCTACGGAGCGAAAGACTTTGACGACCGACATACGCGACAGGCGATCGCCGGCTATTTTGTGGTCGCCTCGAAGTCGAAGTCGGCCGAGGTGAAGTTGCAGGCTCGCAAGAATCTCGACAAGCTCCGCGAACGTGATCCGGCAATCGTTAAAGATGTCGAGCGGAAATTCTGAGTTGCGCGACGTACGTCAACCTTTCTAGGCTGACCGGATCAGCGGTTGACGTGGTATTGCCAGTTCGAGTCAGGCTGGAAAGCCTGACCTACGGAGGTCGAGATGTTTGCCTTGGATGCGGTGCAGCAGGCGTTGCGGAAATTCGGATTTGATGGCTGGCTGCTGTACGACTTCCGTGGCAGCAACATGCTGGCTCGACGAGTGCTCGATCTGGGAGAACTGCCGGTCACATCGCGGCGCTGGTTTTTCTGCGTGCCCGCTCACGGCGAACCGCTGCGGTTAGTGCATCGCATCGAGACCGGTGCTCTTGATCATCTACCGGGATCGAAGACGGTGTACCTCAAGTGGCAGGAACTTGAAGCGGGGATCGCAAAATTGCTCGGCGGCATGAATCGAGTCGCGATGGAATACTCACCAAGAAACGGTAACCCGTACGTTTCGCGCATCGATGCCGGATTGGTCGAGGTCGTGCGGTCATTGGGCGTTGAAGTCGCCTCGTCAGGTGACTTGATCCAGCTTTTCGAGGCAGCGTGGGACGACGATCAAATCCGCTCGCACTTCGAGGCTGAGAAAGTCACCGACAGTGCGTACGGTGTCGCCTGGAAGTTCATCGCCGACGAAGTGCGATCGCGCGGTGAGACAAATGAACTCGCGGTGCGAGACGTCATCATGGGACATTTCGCCAAGCATGGTGTGACGACGTATCACCCACCGATCGTCGGCGTCGGCCCAAACTCCGGCGATCCGCATTACGAGACCGGCACTGGTACGAACACGACGATTCGAAGCGGCGACTTCGTGCTGATTGATTTGTGGGGCAAGCTCGATCAACCGCGATCGGTTTACAGCGATCTGACCCGCACCGGGTTTGTCGGCGAAACTGTTCCGCAGCACATCGCGGAAGTGTTCGCCATCGTGGCGAAGGCTCGCGATGCGGCGATCGCTTGCGTGAAGTCGGCGTTCGATGCCAAGCGACCGCTGCAAGGTTGGGAAGTTGACGACGCCTGCCGAGCGGTCATTGTCTCGGCCGGCTACGGCGACCGCTTCGTGCACCGCACAGGTCACAGCATCGGGCAGGAAGTCCACGGCAACGGAGCCAACATGGACAACCTCGAAACTCACGAGGAACGACTCATCCTGCCCCGAACGTGCTTTTCGGTCGAGCCGGGCATCTACTTGCCGGAGTTCGGCGTGCGGTCGGAAATCAACGTCTTCGTCGATCCGCAGGGCAAGGTGCATGTCACCGGTGGCGCGCTCCAGACTGCTGTTATGCCAATCCTGAGTGCTTTCTGATCGGGTACGAAAACCAGCACTCTTTTCCCATCTTTTCTATTTCAACACTTTCTTCAGCGACAAACTTTCAGAACACCGCCAGGCGATCCCGCGTTGCGAGTCGATGTCCTCGAAGTAGCCGATCATCAGCATCCGAAAATAGTGCCCTGGAGCAATCGATCCACGGCCCTTCTGGGAGTAGTGTGGCCGGCAGAGTTGCTCCAACCACGCGTCGAACCCGGCCTCTGCGAGCAGTTCATTCACCCGCTCATAAAACACATGCCGAGGCGTCTGCGACAACTCCTCGGTCGCAATCCAAAACTCTTGCTGCTGCTCCGTCCGCCAATGTCCCATCGCCATTCCCAACTCCTCCGGCTCGCGAGTCCCTCAAGGTCGCAGATCATAGCGCCCTGTCACACACGTCAAGCCAACGACGGTTTTTTCAACAGGCTGTTAGCCCTTGATGACGCCGATCGGTTTCATGCGAGCGACTTTCTTCGATAAGCCGGCTCGATGGACGACATCCACGACCATGTTGACGTCCTTGTAGGCTTCCGGTTGCTCTTCGGCGAGACCCTTCCAGCTTTGAGCGCGGGCCACGACGCCTCGGCTGAGCAATTCGTTGTCGATGCGTCGTCCTTGGGACAATGCGACCGCTTTGGTCCGGCTGAGAACTCGTCCGGCTCCGTGACAAGTCGTGCCGAAGGTTTGATCCATGCTGCCTTGCTGGCCGACGAGTACCCAACTGGCACGGCCCATGTCGCCGGGGATGATCACAGGCTGCCCGACCGCTCGGTAGTGCGTCGGGATTTCGGGATGACCCGGCGGGAACGCGCGCGTCGCCCCTTTGCGATGCACCCAGACTTTGCGTTGCTCGCGGCCGACGGTGTGCTCTTCAAACTTGGCGATGTTGTGAGCGACGTCGTACATCAGGCTCATCTGCAATTCTTGCCACGGGCGGTTGAAGACCGACTCGAACACTTCGCGAGCTTGCCACATCAGTAGCTGTCGATTGCAAAAACCAAAGTTCGCGGCGGCCCGCATCGCGCCCAGGTAGTGCTGTCCTTCGGGGCTGAGCACCGGGGCACACGCCAGTTGTCGATCGGGGATCGCGATGCCGTATTTCTCCGGGACGCCACGCAGATGCAGGAGCGCATCGTCACAAACTTGATAGCCCAAGCCGCGCGATCCGGAGTGAATCATCACGCAGACTTGGTCCTGCCTCAGGCCGAGCACGTCGGCAGCCTGTTCGTCGAAGATCGACTCGACGATTTGCACCTCCAGAAAGTGATTGCCAGAGCCGAGCGTGCCGCACTGGCTCGCGCCGCGCTGGATGGCTCGGTCCGAGACATTGCCGGGTTCTGCTCCGTCGATGCGGCCGCGAGCTTCCGTGTTTTCGATGTCGTCAGCTGTCGCGAGGTCGCGGCGTTTCAAGTAGCCGACACCTTCACCCATCAGTTCGCGCAGTTCGGTCATGTTGAAGTGGTATTTGCCTGAGCGACCAACGCCGGTCGGTACGTTCTTGAAGAGTTCGTCGATCAGCCGAGTCAGATGCGGCTTGACATCCTCGTGTGTCAAGTTCGTGCGAATCAGCCGCACTCCGCAGTTGATGTCGTAGCCGACACCGCCGGGCGAGATGACGCCCCCCTGATCGGGATCTGTCGCACATACGCCGCCGATCGTGAAGCCGTAGCCCCAATGGATGTCGGGCATCGCGAGACTGGCGACTTGAATTCCCGGCAGCGTCGCGACGTTGGCGACTTGTTCGGGAGCCTGATCGTGGCGCACCTGCTCGATCAGTTCGTCGCTGGCGTAGATCAAGCCGTCGACGAGCATGCCGGACTTGTACGACTTGGGAATCTTCCAGCAGCAGTCGCTGAGCCGAATCAGCGGCCCGTCGAAACCGGGTTTACTCATCGAGTGCATCCGATTGGTTCTGCATGGCAGACTTTTTGCGAACGATGTCCCAATGGGCTTGGATGACGTCGGCCGCTTCGTGGGTGGTGGGCTTGTCCGAGAGGAAGAGAGCGACCCCTTTGCGGTCGGCCTTTTCCTGGGCTTTCGCTTGCTTGGGATTGTAGAAGGATGTGGAGTTGACGTCGCGATTCTGTCCGACCAACCGAAACAGCATCGAGCCGACTTTGAGCAGGCCGCCGGGTTCGAGCAGCACTTCGCCGGCGATGCGCTCGTTGTCAATCATTGTGCCAATTTCGCTACCGAGGTCCTTGACGAGCATCCCCAACGGAGTTGGCTTGAGCGTGCAATGTTTGGGAGCAATGCCTTCGCCAGTCTGCCTGAGCTGGCACGAGCGGTCGGCGCCGAGAGTGATTTCGTGATCGGGCAGCATCAGTTTCTTGCCCTTGAGCGGGCCCGCCAGAATGCGGAGCACTCGCAATGAGCTGGCAAGTGCCGCTCGTGAGAGCGGCGCGCCGATGATCGACAGCGCACCGATTTGTCGCTTCTGACATTTAGGACAAGTCCGCGCTTTTTCGAGGTCGGACGAAAAGAGCTTGTAAAATGTCCCACAGTGCTGACATTTGACCGACAGGAAGCGCATCGGATCGTCCATTGCATTGGCGACAGAGGAATCCGCCAGCTTGACGATCATCTGATGGACCCTGCGTTCGGGGATCTGTACGGAGCCTTGGCACTGCGAACAGTGCACAAGTTTTCCGCGGTTTTCCAGCTTTTCCCGCATTCGATACCCGCACCTGCATCGGAATTGAATTTCTCCCTTTTCTTTGCCGTCGCGTTCGTCGGCCTGACGACCCCAGACCGCGTTGGCTACCTCGCGAATCGCCGCGATGAGTGATTCGGGCTGACATGGCTTGGTGATGTAGCCGTCTGCTCCCAGCTTCGATGCCAAATTCTGAGCGGCTTCCAGCTCGATCTCGGAGTAAATCACGACCGGCAGAAATCGATCCTGTTTTTTCAGTCGTTCGCAGATTTCAAAACCGCTCTCGCCGGGAAGAATCAGCTTCAACAAAACGACGTCAGGGCGGTCCATTGCGATGCCGCCATGCACCTGACCTCCATCCTTGAAAACCTTGGCCTCAAAGCCGGCCTGATCCAGAATCGCCTTCGTTTCCAGCGCGGACTCAGCGTCGTCATCCACCACCATGATGTAGCGAACAGTCGCGCGTTGCGCACCAAGATCACCAGATTGAAGAATGTCATGCGCCATGCCGCACCGTGAAAACGACTGCCGGATCGCGGTCCAGACCGAAACGAATTGGCGACTCGGTCGAAGTGATCAATGGCCGCTCGCGGAAGCTGCGAGAGTATGCCCGCGATGTCCCAGGCCATCAATCAGAAGCGGCTCGATTCGACCAAATTGCTCGGTTCAAACCGTCAAAAGTCAGGGATTATCCGTCGCCAAATTTCTGTCCCGGTTGAACCGGGTAGCCACGTAGAAAGTCTCCCGCGGACATCGGACGCTTGCCTTCTGGTTGCACCGATTCCAGCAATATGGCATCGCGGCCGGCCTTCACAACCAAGCAACCCGGAGCTGACGACAACACCGTGCCACTCGCTGCTGGGACCGTGTCCGCAATGATACGGACCTGTGGGATAATCACGCGCACCGGCGATTGACCGGGCCGATGCCAGTGCGAGTAAGCTTTGGGCCACGGTTGCATTGCTCGAACGTGGCACGCGATCTCCGCTGCGGTTTGAGTCCAGTCAATCTCGCCATCCGGCTTGCTGAGCCGCCGCGCGTACGTGGCTTGCGAGTGATCCTGCGGCTGCGGAGTCGCCGTACCGGCATCAAGCTGCTCGACGACGTCCAGCAGCACCGGCACGGCGAATGAGGCGAGTCGCTCTTCCAAAACTCCCGACGTTTCGTCCGGCCCCATCGGTGTCCGCTCGATGGCCAGCACCGGGCCGGCATCCAATTCGCGAACGATCTGAAAAACTGTGATGCCGGTCTCTGTGTCGCCAACCCAAACCGCGTGTTGAATCGGCGACGCACCCCGATGCTTGGGAAGAATCGAAGCGTGAACATTGATCGCGCCGAGTCTCGGCAGGCTCAGCAACTTGGTCGACAGAATCTGCC
Organism: Candidatus Kuenenia stuttgartensis; assembly: GCA_945906725.1. Classification (GTDB taxonomy): domain Bacteria; phylum Planctomycetota; class Planctomycetia; order Planctomycetales; family Planctomycetaceae; genus SXKJ01. The sequence goes on from CAMDRI010000121.1 coordinate 11,253, forward strand.
CGTAGGCCGCCACGACGTACAAATCGGCCTGCCAACTGGCCAGCGCGTCGAGAGATTCGGGAGCGCTCGCTTTCACTGGCTGAAACACGGGCAACTCGCGAGCGATCGCCAACTCTTTCAGCGGATTGCGATGCTGATGATGACCCGCTCCGATCCGATCCGGCTGCGTCACCAGCCCCACGATGGAGTGCCGCGAATCGAGCAAACTCTGAAACGTCGGCAGCGCGAACGATCCGGTCCCCAACATCGCGATCCGTAACGTCACGAGTGACTCCTCAACTGGCCCGCCAATGACTTGGCCTACAGTCCCTTTTCCAACGACTTCAGTTGCCGTTTGATTTCGTCGTCGGAGGGGAACAGACCCGCCGATTGTTGCTTGCGAAAATCAGATTCGAATCCGAGCAACCTTGGCTCAACCCTCAAGCGATCATCGGGCGCGAGCCGATCGACAAACAGCACGCCGTCGAGATGATCGGTCTCGTGCTGCACAACGCGAGCCGGCAAATCGTCGAGGTCCATCTCAAATCCTTCACCTTCGAGGTCAAACGCCTCGACCACAATCTCTTCGGCACGGTCCACGTTGGCGTACAGGCCCGGCAGACTGAGACAACCTTCTTCGCCAGTCGTGGTCCCCTTGCGTCGGCGGATGCGAGGGTTGAGGAACACAATCTCCTCGTCCTTCTCTGCCGGGTCAGCCGTCACGTTGACGATAAAGAATCGCAGCGGCAGCCCGACTTGATTGGCCGCGAGGCCGATTCCCTTCGCCGAGTACATCAAATCAAACATCTCGCGCACGACGGAGCGAAGCTTTTCGTTAATCGACTGGATCGGCTTCGCCTTCCAACGCAAAACGGGATGGCTGTACTGCACAATCTGCATGAGACTCTCGACGGGACAGTGAATTTCGGACTCAAACGGACAACGGCGGAGGAGTATAGCCGTCCCCGAAACGTGGTCGAGCAGCGACGAGTTTGCCACAATCCCAGCCGAACGTGGTAACAGGTGGCTCGCCTGTCCCACAAGAATCACAGGCGAGCCGTCTGTGCTACGCGAGGTTGCGATGACACTCCTCTTCACCGACCCGATTTTCCTCGAACACGAAACCGGCCAGCATCCGGAAAAACCGGAGCGACTCCGCAGCATCACCGCCAAACTCACCGAGCAAAAACTCGATCAGGCGTGCGCGAAGGGTGTGATCGCAGTTGCCACTCGCGAGCAACTTCAGCGAGTCCACTCAGCCGGTCATATCGGCCGAGTCGAACGCTTCTGTAAAGACGGCGGTGGGCGGATCGAAGCCGACACGGTGTGCAGCCGCCGTTCGTTCGAGGTGGCGCAACGAGCCGCAGGCGCAGCCTGCGCCGCCGTCGATCAGGTTTTGAAAGCCGACGCGAAGCATCGCCGAGCGTTGTGCCTCATCCGGCCTCCGGGACATCACGCGCTGGCGAATGACCCGATGGGGTTCTGTCTGTTCAACAATGTCGCAATTGCGGCCCGACAAGCTCAGACACATGGACTGCGTCGCGTGCTGATCGTCGATTGGGATGTGCATCACGGCAACGGCACGCAGGACATTTTTTACGAGGACGGCGAAATCCATTTCTTCTCGGCGCATCGCTCGCCGTTTTATCCCGGCACGGGAGATGCCGACGAAACGGGCAAAGGCAAAGGCTTGGGTGCGATCTTCAATTTACCGATAAAGTTCGGCACGGCACGCCGTGAGTATCTCACGCGGTTCGAAACGATGTTGAACGACGTGGCAAAACGCTGCCGGCCAGAATTAGTTCTGATTAGCGCTGGCTTCGACGCGCACGCTCAAGACCCAATTGGCTCGCTTCTTCTGGAAACCGACGACTTCGCGACGCTCAGCAAACTGGTGCTCGACGTCGCGAAGGAATATTGCGGCGGCAAAGTCGTGAGCCTGCTGGAAGGGGGCTACAACGTCGCCGCGCTGGCCGACTGTGTCGCACTGCATTTGAGCGTGCTCAACGGCGCGTAGGTCAGCCTTTCCAGGCTGACCGGAACGCTCCACAGTCGTTCCACGTCGATCGACGATCCGGGTCAGGCTAGAAAGCCTGATCTACGTTGTCTGCACTTGGATGCGGCGCGGTTCCGGCTTGTCGGCTTTGGGCAGGACGACTTCCAGCACACCGTTGTTGAGCTTCGCGGCGATATGCTGGTGATCGACCTCATCGCTGAGAATAAACGACCGCAGGAAGTCACCGGTCTCGTACTCTTGGTGCAGCAGTCGTGCGTTGTCGGGAACGATCTGTTCCATGCGGCCGAACAGCGTCAGCTTGTTGTCCTGGACTTGCAACTCCAACGTATCGAGCGACACGCCGGGCAAGTCGGCTCGCAGGATCAGTCCTTCGTCGGTTTCGTAGATGTCGATTGGCGGCGTGAAGACATGCCGCTCAACCGGCGGATGCGGGGCCGGGGTGTTTCCGTTCTTGGCGGTGTGAGCCAATTCGGTAGTCATGGCGAGGCCTTTGAGGATTGAGTGGCGTTACGTTCCAAACGCGACTGGGATTTGGCGCGGCTTCACTTCTTCCGCTTTGGGCAAATGAATCTTCAAGATGCCGTTGACGAACTCGGCCGAGAGGTTCTCTGACTTCACTCGGTCGGGGAGTGAGATCGAGCGTTGCCAAACTCCGCGCGGGCGTTCTTGACGGCGGTAGCGCTCCTCGGCGGCACCATTGGGACTGACGTGACGTCCGGTCATCGACAGCACGCCGTTGGCAATCGTCAGCTCCAACTCTTCCGATTTGACGCCGGGCAGTTCGGCCGTGATCAGGTACTCCGACGGTAACTCGTACAAGTTGACCGGCGGGTACTGGCGACCGAAGCGAATTCCCTGGAATGACAGGTTGACGCTTTGCAGCAGCCGATCGACTTCCCGTTCTAAATCGTGGAACGCATCCCAACTGTGTCCCCAACGGAAGAGAGCCATGATCGTTCTCCGAATGACAGACTGACGAAGCGATCTCTCACAAGGCAAAGAGTGTGCCGAGTGATTCGCACCACTCGCGAGCGGCTCTCAAGCCCTTTTCGGATGAGCAGTTAGCGGTCTCCGCTGCAAATTGAGCGGTCGGTGGATCGGCTGCCAAGGTTGCAGCGAGAGTAGCTTATTCGGATCGGCTGCCGGATTCGCTCGGCGCGGTGGCATTGGATAAGCTGACTCCAAAATCTCGTCCCGATCACGAAAGGCGACCATGGCCGAATTGAATCCACATCACGCCGTTTATGTTGGCAGTTTCGATCCGCTGACGCTGGGGCATCTCGACATCATTCGCCGAGGAGCTGCGCTGTTCGACAAGCTGACGGTCGGCATCGGCCTCAATCCGGACAAGCAACCGCTGCTCGCCCCGGACGAGCGCGAGTCGATGTGCCGACAAGTCCTCGCACCGCTACCCAACGTGGATGTGAAATGCTTCGAGGGGCTGACGGTCAACTTCGTGCGCGACTGCGGATCGGCCGTAATGCTCCGAGGAGTCCGCACGCTGACGGACATCGAACTCGAATTCACGCTGACTCTCGCCAACCGAGCGCTCGATCCGGCCATCGAGACCGTCTTTCTGATGGCCAGTGAAAAGTATTCGCACATCTCCAGCAGCCTCATCAAACAGATCGCCAGCCTGGGTCGAGGCAACACGGCGGAGCAGCTCAAATCGTTTTTGCCGTTCGAGATCATTGCACCGCTGCTGGCGAAGTATTCCGATCGATAACCTCTCTCCGCCAGCCACTCGCTGACGGACTGAAACAGAAGGAGAATCTCTCATGGTCAAAACCGCTTCGACAATGTTGCCGCTGGGAACAGCGGCTCCCGATTTCTCGTTGCCAAACGTCGACGGGCGAGTCGTCTCACTGAAAGACTTCCAAGGATCGAAGGGGCTGCTGGTCGCGTTCATCTGCAATCACTGCCCGTTTGTCATTCACATCCGGTCGGAGTTCGCGAAGTTCGCTCGCGAGTACCAAGCCAAGGGGATCGCGATCATCGGCATCAGCTCCAACGACGCCGCCGCGTTCCCGGCCGACGGCCCCGACAAGATGAAGGCCGAAGCCGTATCCGCCGGCTATTCATTCCCATACTTGTTCGACGAAACGCAGTCGGTCGCAAAAGCCTATCGAGCTGCCTGCACGCCAGACCTGTTCCTGTTCGACGGCCATCAGAAGCTGGTCTACCGCGGCCAATTCGACGACAGCCGGCCAACGAACGGAGTCCCAGTCACAGGCTCGCATCTGCGCGCCGCAAGCGACGCGGTTCTCGCTGACAAAGCCATCGAAGATGGTCATCAGCCGAGCATCGGCTGCAATATCAAGTGGAAGCCCGGCAACGAACCCAACTACTTCACCGGCCAACCGGCGGAGTGAGGATCGGGCAGGGCTTCAATCGCCGCTCACATACCAGCACGACGCGCCAGCGAGTGGTTGTCCGAGAGCAACCACTCGCTGGCGCGTCGTGCTGGTATCTCTGGCCGGCCATACAAATCACGCAAAGTCAGTTTTGCTCGTGCGGTCGTGACCCCAAACGCTGTCGCAGCAATGCGGCGCGCGCCACATTCCGTTCCGCCGATTCGAGTGGTCGCTTTCGGACTTTTTGCAGATGCGCCGGTTGAGTCGTGATCAGCAGTTCGTTGATCGTGGGAATCTCCAGCTTGCCGATCAGACCGAGGTTGATTCCCAACCGCACGCTCGACAGCAGATGCAATGTCTCTTCCGACGTGATGGTCTGGGCACTGCTGAGGATGCCGAACGCGCGCGAGATTTGATCGTGCAGTCCCTCGCGGTTGTCGTTGAGCAGACTCTCGCGGGCCTTGCGTTCGTACTTCAGGATTGACGGGATGACTTCCTGCACGGTTTGAATCAGCGACTCCTCGCTGTGGCCGAGCGTGACTTGATTGGAGACCTGATAAAAGTCCCCCATTGCCTGGCTCCCCTCTCCGTACAAACCGCGCACAGCCAGTCGCAGTCGCTGCAACGCCTGGAAGACTTTTTGCAGTTCCTTCGTGAGCACCAATCCCGGCAGGTGCAGCATCACGCTGACTCGTATTCCTGTGCCGACGTTGGTTGGACAGGCCGTCAAATAGCCCAAGCGATCGTCAAAGGCGAACGTCACTTCTCGGCTCAGCAGGTCGTCGATGCGATTGATTTCGCGCCAACAATCATCGAGCGCGAAGCCGCTGTGAATCACTTGCATCCGCAGATGATCCTCTTCGTTGACCATCAGACTGATGTTCTCCTCGTGGCTGACAGCGACGCCGCGTGGGCCGTCCGCTTCGGAGTGCTCGCGGCTGATGAGTTGCCGTTCGACCAGAAACTGCCGATCCAGCGAGTCCATCTCGCTGACCAGGAGGAATTCCAAGCCCTGCGCCAACGGCAAAGCGGCCACTCGATCGCGCAACAGTCCGACGATCTCGGACTTCGCGGTGTCATCGGCTTTGCTGGGAAACGGGAAGTCGGCCAAGTTGCGAGCCAGCCGAATGCGGCTGGACATGATGATGTCCGATTCCGGACCGGTGCCGCGCAACCATTCTCCGCAGTGCGGAGCCAGTGCATCCAAATCCACGATTGATCTCCTTCCGATCTCTGCGAGTGCAAACATGGCGGACTCACCAGACACACTCCCTGAACGCCAAGCAGGATACCTCAGCCGGGAGCCGACTGCACGTTGCGCGGCAAGGGGTCACAGCGACCGGGCTAGGTCTTCCAATTTCATGTTTGACCTAGCGATTGAAACGCGATGTGAATTGAAATGGCGACGAACGGAGGAAAGTCGTTTCCGAAACCGGGCGAATCGGCGCGCTGTTGTGTGCTGACGCTCATGGATGATGACTCAAAACGGATGGCAGAGATCCAGATCACATCGTATCGCACCACCTGAGAACTGGCGCGGAAATTTGTCGCTGATCATTCCGCGATCAGAATGATTAACCCACATTTCCCAGATGACTTCCCTCGCCTTGGCATGCGATTTGCGCCACACACCTGAAAAACAGGGGTTTGCTGCCAAGATGTGTCAAGGTGATAGGGGAACCCAATGGGTGACGCGAAAAACGAGGATTTGCGGGTCGGTTTTGA
>CAMDRI010000122.1 GCA_945906725.1 Candidatus Kuenenia stuttgartensis
CCCGCAGCTCCTCGACAATCCCTTCGCACATCAGCTCGCTCCATGCTTGTTTGGCAGATCAATCTCTGCCTCAAGCTCTGGCGCAAATCTCATGCCGTGGGTCGGCCCATCGCCGTTGGAATTGTCAGAGTTGTGTATAAACGACAGCCTCCGCACTCCAGGGTCACGGCATCTGCGACAGCAGCCAATCTTCGAGGATGACTTCCTGGATGAACGGCGCTCGCAGCAGGTTGGTCTTCGACGACATGACTTTCGTCAGCCACGGGCGTCGGACCATGCGTGAGACGGCCCGCAGTCCGAGTCCTCCCCAGGTCTTCGCCGCGAGTTGCTGCTGCACGTTCTGGCTGATGCGCTGCATCGTCACTGGGATGATGTTCGGATGCGGACCGACGTGGATCAGCAGTTCGACACCGGATGAGATTGTCTGTTCGACGACGTCCCACAAGCGTTGCGGCTCATCGACCCAGCGGTTCAGGATGTTGCGGCTGTTGATGTCGGTGTAGCCCATTGAGCCGGTCACGCAGGACAAGATGTTGGGATGCGGCGCGACGAAACCGCCGGGCATCCGTTCCATCATCACGGCGGCTCGGTCGGGAATGTGCTTCTGCCGAGTAATGTGCGTGTGGATCGGCGGCCAACGGTGTGGGTTCTCTTTGACGTTCGTCCCTTTGGCGAAACGGCCTTTCACGGCGGTTTTCAGTTCGTCCAGCGTGCCGCGCTGGCCCAGCACCAGCACCGTGTTCGGCGAGAGGTACGACGAGATGGAGATCGTCCCGTGCCCCTGGTTGGTGATCTCCAAGCAGAGCCGCTCGACGGCCTCGAATTCCATCTCCGGCCCGCGTGAGAAGACAATTCCCATGCGCACGTCATCGGCCTGCGAGACCATGTCGTCCGACAGCGCGAGCAGCGGAGTCAGCACCGCGTCGATCGTGTACACGCCCGACGCAACCAGCGCAGCGACCTCGCCCAAGCTGTAGCCGAGCGCCAATGGAGCCGACCGATACTCGATGCCGAAGAACTCGCGCAACAGTTCGAGCTGCGCCATCTCGACGGCGACGATCAGCGCGATCGCGTCCCCGTAATCTGCCAGTGTTTCTGAGCGGCGCTCGCGGACTCGAGCCACCAAGTCCACTTCACGGCCGAGCACATCGCCGGCAATCTCCGACGCTCCGAGCAAATGCTTTTCGACCGTCGGCCCGTAAATCTGATGAGCCAAGAGTTCGGGCGTCTTGCCGAGGTTGGACTGATCGAACCCACGAAACGCGAACCCCGACGACGGCAGCAACTCTTTGAGCCGCTCCGGAGTGTTGTCTGGGCTGTCGTCGTTCCTGGCGTCGTCCATGAGTTTCTCCGTCGCACGTCACCAGCCTACGACGAGACCTGATCGCGGACCAGTTCGCCGTACAACTCTGGCCGGCGAGTTCGCAGAGTGTAGTTCGGCAGGCTGCGTTCTTTCGCCAGCAGAGCCGCATCGAAATCGAGCACGATCATCTCGTCACGAATCTCGTCGCGCTGCGTCGAAGCCAGCAGGTCGCCGTCCGGTCCGAAGGCCAACGCTCCTCCCGCGTGATGCGGCTGAGCTGGCGAATCGGGTGGGTACATCGAAACTTGTCCCGCGCGGCCGGACTGATTCGTGAACAGGGCGAAGCATGCGTTCTCGCGAGCACGCATCGCGTAGCAGGAGATAAAATAGTCGAGCGCGTACTGCCGCGACGCCGCCGCCGAGCCTGGAGTTTCGTCCCACATCTTGAGTCGCGCGGCGTGCGGCATCAGCAGAATATCGGCTCCGCGCAGAGCCAGAATCCGAGCGGCCTCAGGAAACTGATTGTCGTAGCAGATGATCGAACCGACTTTGCACTTGCCGATATCGAACACCGGGATGTCGCGGCCTCCCTTGTAGAACAGAGTTTCGTCTCGCGACATGTGCAGCTTACGTTGCTTGCCGATGTAGCCCTCCGGCCCCACCAGCACCTGCGCATTGTAGACGATGTCGTGCTCCTTTTCGCTCAGTCCGATGGACAGTACGAGTCGATATTTCTTGGCGAGTTCGATCAACCGGCGAGTGCTCGGGCCGTCGGGGATCGACTCCGCCAGTTCCCAAGTGTTCGGCGTGCAGTGCCCATGCACCAGCAGTTCCGGAAAGAGTACTAGTTCCGCTCCGGCCTCCACGCAGCGGCGACACCAGCTTTCCACGTCCACGAGGATCTTGTTGAGCCGTTCAAAGGTCGCGTTCATACTGACGGCGGCGACACGAATCGTTTGCATGATGTCCTCATCTTCATGGACTCGATTTCGACAGAGCGGTGGGATGATGATCCGGGCTGCGAGTTTCTGGTAGTGGTACCGATTGACGATTGCTCCCGAACCTGTGATTTGAGATTTCCGGCGTCAGCCTTCAGACTCCCGTTTTGTTCCCGACTCTTGCAGAAGGTATCCCGACGTGTCGCAGTCCAAATCCACTTCGTCACCGACCTCCGACAAACCGCTGGTGCTCGGCAAGCATGTCTTGCAGTCGCGGCTGATCGTCGGCACTGGCAAGTACGCGACCTTCGAGTTGATGCAGCAGTGCCTTGAAGCCAGCGGATCGGACGTCATCACCGTGGCCGTGCGGCGCGAGCGGTTGATTGACGCGGCCGGACGCAACATCCTGGATTTCATTGACCTCAAAAAATACACGATCCTGCCGAATACGGCGGGATGTTTTAACGCCGAGGACGCCGTGCGAACGGCTCGGCTGGGACGCGAGATTCTCGAAGGCTTGGAAAACCCTGGAGCCGATTGGGTCAAGCTGGAAGTACTCGGCGACAAGAAGACGCTGCTTCCCGATCCGATCGCGACGCTGCACGCGACCGAGCAACTCGTCGCCGACGGCTTTCAAGTCCTCGTCTATACGACCGACGACCCGATCACCGCGAAGCGGTTGAAGTCGGCCGGAGCCACGTCGGTCATGCCGGCTGGCAGTCCGATCGGCAGCGGACAGGGAGTACTTAACCCGAACAACATCCGCATCTGTCTCGAATACCTCAAAGAGAACGATCCCGATTATCCGGTCATCATCGACGCCGGAGTTGGTACGGCTAGCGATGTCGCGTTCGGCATGGAACTCGGCTGCGACGGCGTGCTGCTCAACACTGGCATCGCCGGAGCCACTGACGCACTCCGGATGGCTCACGCAATGAAATGGGCCTGCCAGGCGGGACGGCAAGCATTTTTGTCCGGCCGCATCCCGAAGAAGCTGTACGCGACCGCGTCGAGCCCGGAAGTCGGTTTGATCTCCCCCGGCAGCCGGTAATTCACAGAAAGAAAATGATGCCGCAAATCGACTGGAGCTATCACCGCCCTGGCTGAACGTCGTGTGTCAAAGCCCAGGAGTTCTTGGGAAAAACGACGGTCGCGACCGTCGAGCAGATCGACGCGAGGAAGAAGAAGATGCCAGCCGCCGACGCGCTGGCCTTGGCCAAGCAGGTCGATCGGATTGTGGCTGCGAAAGGCTCGAAGGTCGTCGCGCTCGACTTGAAAAAGGACAAGCCGGACGCCGGATCGCTGCTGTCCGTGCTGCTCGGCCCGACCGGCAATCTGCGAGCACCAACGTTTCGAGTCGGCCGGACGCTTGTCGTTGGGTTTCACGAGGAAACTTATCGTTCGATCTTCGGCGAACCATCGTGACGATTCGTCTCGCGCTGGAAGGCAGCGACAATGGCTTGCATCCGCTTTCGATTCACTCCGAAGTCTGAATGGCCGGTACGCGAGGCCGATCGAAAGTGGATTGTGCGTTGCTGGTGATCGAGGCAGAACTCGACGTCGTCCACGAAGCGGAACATCGCGCTGGTGAATTCGGCGTGCAGATAGTTTTCGTCGGTCGAAATGATTTCCGCTCGAGGCATTGCCGACACAACTCGCTTGAGTGCGGCCATCGCGTCAGCGGGTTCGATCATCAGCGGGATCGCGTCCATCCGCTGATGATCTCGGTCGGCTTGGGTCGAAACGCAATTTGGCGAATCGGGGCACGGAGCCAACCGCTCGTCGCAAACCCCCAGCGTCTTCGGTCGCCGTGACGTGACGCTCGTCACCATGAACGCCACGCTGACAAGCAACGGAACGACCACCACAGTGGCGGCAATCGCTTCCCATTTCCAGGAGAGGCTCATGAGATTTATGGTGTTCTACCGAACGCGGGTGACATCGCCACAAAACCCACCGAGCTTGTCCCAAGTTTGTTCGGCTCAAGGCTTGTTCGTGAGTGGTTGTGATGGTTACCGAGTCCGTTTGAGGATTTGAAATGTCCGTAAAAAGTTTTTTGATGTCGGTCGAAGGCTCTGTGGATGGAGATCCGCGCAGCCTGAAGCGACTCAGACTCGGAAGGTGCGGCTTCGCGGTGCGGCCTTAAGAATCGATTGGATCGACAAACTTCAGCGAGTTCAGATGCGCCGTCAGTTCGTCCAGACTGGCTCAGCCTTGGAAGTTGAAACACGGCGTTTCGTAATTCCATTTGGTCGGTTTGCGGCCGTTCCAGAGCGTGATCAGCAGACTCGCGATCAGCGCGGCATAGACCTGCAACGCCACGCCGTTCTGGCTGGTCGAGAGCAGGTGCTGGCAGCCCAAGAGGCACTTCAGCCAGCGGGAGAACAGCACGATTTGCCAACGGTAACGATCGGCCAGCGCGATCATCTGAGCGTCCAAGTCCATCCGGTTGGTGACCAGCACGAGGCGTGTCTCTTCGCCAGGACGGGCCGACGAGCGTTCCAGGATCAACACGCGGTACGGCTACGTCAGGACTCCCGCGACCTTCTGGCTTCCCAGGTTCACTTCGGCGTCGGAGACCACTCCGGCCTGTCGCGTTTCGTCCGAGAGTTCTCGTTCGCGGAGCACGGTCCAGGTCATCTGCCCGCGCACCGAATCTACGAACGACGAATCGGCATCGACGATGTCCTGGAACAGTTGGAGTTTCTCGTAGCCCCGGTCGAACACCTAGAAACTTCCGGCTTCCAGCATGCGGTGCAGCGATTTCTTCTTGCAGCCTTGGCCGACCGTGATCTCGGCACGCACGGGAGTTGGCACGCATCACACTTCCTCGATTAAACCTTGGGAACATCCGACTCCGACCTGAACGCCGCAATTGCCCATCGTCCGTGGTGATTTGGACAATTCACCCAACTCGAGATTAAGTCGCCAGCGTGACCGCTGACGATTCATGTGCCGCAATATTCGGTGTTGAAACTGAATTACTTCGTCTCCGGGTTCGTTACGCAGCTTCACGTCCATCGTATTTGCGGACGTGTAGGAACCACCGCCAGATCCGCCCTGCTGCTGTTTCATCATCATCCAAAGAAATCAAATCAACAGCAGCGTTCCAAAGGGAATTCCGAAGGCGGTCGCCAAGAGTGCGGGAACCATTGTTGTCCCGGTCATGGTCATTACTCCGCTGAGCACTTGGGCGTTTGCGGTGGACGCCATCAGCAGTAAACACGCAAAAGCTGCGAGCCAAAGTTCGATGGAAATGGTTTGATCCCCTTGATTGAGGTTTTGTAGGACGGGCACTCTTGCCCGTCCTGGACTTCGTTATGCCACGCGCCCGCGATGGAACTTTTCTAATTCGCAATTGGCGTGTGCGATGGTCACAAGTGTTTCGACGATCTTTTCAAGCTGTGTCCCGGCGATGGCGAAGTACAATTCGTCGTCCGGCAACTCGGTGTAAACGCGGTTGCCGATGCAACCCAGGTTCGTGGCGGTGCGTCCGGATTGCATGACGGCCGGGATCGCCGCACAAGTGGGACGGCCGACCATCGACGAGTCGCAATCGAGCCCCGCCAAGTGTGCCGCTTCGGCGAGCAACATCATTTGTTTCGCGTTGCCAGACACCAAGACGACATCGGGAGCAAACGCCGCAGTTGTCAGCGGGGCATAGATGGCGACGCCAAACGGCTCTCCTCGCCGTGGTATCCCGGGAACTTCGGCCAAGTTGATGTACTCGAGTTGCACCATTGTGCCGACCAACCCCTCCAATTCCTTCGCGGTTTCCACAGGCAAGTCGATGCCGTGCGTGTACGAGCCGATCGGGCAGCCGAAGTGGTCCGACGCTTCCGTGAAGAAAGTGTGCCCATCAGCCGCCGTTTTCCAATAAGTGCAGCCGGCTAGCGCGGCCGACTCGATCCGCAGCACGCCGTCCGGTGCCGAGTCTTGGAACTTGATCGCTACCGGCTTTGACCGCAGAGCAAGTAACTCAATCAATTGTGTTGCTGTGCTCATAAAAAACCTTGGAGTGCTGCGGTTCGACGCAGCCCTCTATTCCGTTGGAATGGAAGACGTTGATAGCCCAACTTCGCGGCTGTTTGGTCGCATTCGTATCAACGATTTCTAGACTTTGATTGTCGCTATTTCAATCGAATAGAGGGCTGCGTCGAACCGCAGCACTCCAGGGACTTAAAACATATTTGTCGTGTTGTTGCTGAGAGGGTCCAACTGACCCTCGGTGGGTTCCGCTCAGCAGAACCAGGATTCGGTCAGTCTGGGAGCCTTCCGGCGATCCAGCGGCAGCGAGCGAACGACGACCGGGGGTTGTCGTTCGTAAGCCAAATCCGACACGCGGTAAAACGTCGTCGCGGTGTCCTCGCCCGAGCGAGTGGCTTCTTCCACTAGTCGTGCCACTGCTTTTTGCAACGAGTCCATTTGCGGATCGGGATGCGTCCAGCGATAGCTGAATGCGGCTTCGTCCAGCGGCCCGCGATGCGGCAAAGTCTCCGGATGTTCTGCCAACCAGGAACCGGGCGGGATCAGCAACCGGATCGCGTACTGCACTGGATCAACGTGATCGATCAGGCCGTTGGATTCGATGAAGTCGAGCACTTGGCAGTAGTCGTTGCGCGTCGTCCAAGGTGTAAACACGACCCAGGTCGGTCGCAGCGCGATGCCCGCGTCACGGACGATGCTCAGAGCGGTGGTGACGTCTTCTCGCGTGTGTTGCTTGTCGAATATCCGCAGCACTTTTTCGCTGAGTGCTTCCACGGCCGAGATGATGAATAAGCACCCGGCGGCGGCGACTTCCGGCAAGTCCTCGCCGCGATGCAAGAGGTGTTCAACCTTGGCCGTGAAGTCGAAGGTGAGCGTCGGAAACTCGGCGTGCATCGCGCGGACCACGCGCAGCGAATGCTTGGGGCCGTTCAAAAAGTCGGGATCGCCAAACGTGATGTGAGTGGCTCCGGCATGCACCTGGCGGCGAATGTCTTCCAGCACAACCTCAGGCGGCACCGTGAAGAATCGGCCTTCGTACACCGGCGGAATCGGGCAGTGCGTACACAAATGCAAACAGCCGCGACTGGCCTCGACGTACCCGGCCGTCCGACGCTGGCCGTTGTGTTCCAATTGCGCATACTGATCGAGAGAAGGCAGAGCATCTCGTTCGGGGAACGCAAACGGCAACCGCACGAGATTCGGGCCCCCCGGTTGCTGGCGATGAATCACTCCCGCGACGGGAGCATCAGAATTGGATTCCAGCGACTCGACCAGCGCGACCAGCGGACCTTCGTATTCCCCACCGATGCACGAATCCGCGCCGTGAATCAGCAGGTATTCGGAGTTCAAAGCGGCATAGAGTCCGTAGCAACAAATGTGGCAATGCGGATTGATCTCGCGTAACCGCTCGATGACCCGCACGCCCAGTCGCATCGCTGTGTGCATGGGGACGGAGATGCCGACGAAACGCGCCCGTGCCGCAATGTCCGCGTCAAACTTCTCGACGGCAATATCGTTCGCGACCGGCAAATAGCCCGCGCGCCGCAGAAATCCCATCGGCATGGCGACACCAATTGGTTGGTGCCCTAGCTCGTAGCACGAGATCAGCAGAACGGCACCGCTGCCGCGCAAGTCCATCATCCACCCTCTGCGATCAATCGCTCACGATTCCGCCAGTCCGAGACGAGCCGTCGAAAACCATGAACGATTTCGCAGAAGATTGTAGGACTCCAGCAACTCCCGTCACAAGCACGTCTGTCGATTCTGAAAAACCGGAAGGTGAGCGATCCCTGCTTGGCTAAATAGAAGACCTCGTTCTCGACCGTGAAGTGCTTCGCTGCGACATCCGCGGTCGTTTCGGAAAAATCAAAACCGCCTTGAGGGTTCATGCAATCCACGATCAGCGTTTTCCCATCGTCGAGGATCAGCTCATTCCGGACATGGCCGGCTGCCTTTTCCGCGGCCCCGTAATTACCTCGCACCAGCGCGACCTTCAGCCCCGCTTCTTCTCCCAGGACTTTGAACAACAGCGCGCGATGCCGACAGACTCCTGTTCCGCCAGATTACCCCAGAAGCAATTCTCGATCTCGGTACTCGGACTCGACCAAAGCGAGCTTTGCGAGCGACGCGTGGCGTCCTTCGGTAGGAGCCTCGCGGAACATCTCGCCCTGAAATTCCGTCACGATCGCAGTCCCGCTGCGAACTTGTCACGAAGTTCGTCAAACACCGCTCGCGCCGAAAAAACATGCCTCGCTTCGATGTCGGCCAAGCCTCGCCCCAATGACGCGAGGCTTTCCGCCATTTCTTGGGAGCTAGGATTGACAATTCGCCAAAGGTCGAAGGCCTCATCCAAACAAACCTCCGAGGACTCTTCGTGATTCAATTGATTCGCGGCGAACTAATGAAAACTTTCAATTTCCTGGTGTGCCATCGTGGTCGCCTCCCAAAGTTGACTATCAGCCGATCTCAGCCCAAGTTCACTGTCACCGTCTTTGATTCGGTGTAGTTGGCCAGCGCGGCGGCTCCGAGTTCGCGGCCGATGCCGCTCATTTTGAAGCCGCCGAAGGGGGCGGCCGCGTCAAAGACGTCGTAGCAGTTCACCCACACGGTGCCGGCTCGGACGCTGGCGGCAAATCGGTGAGCCTTCTGAACGTCCTTCGTCCAGACGGCGGCGGCGAGGCCGTAGTGCGTACTGTTTGCCCGAGTGATGATCTCGTCCATCCCGTTGAACGGCAGAATGCTCATCACGGGGCCAAAGATTTCGTCCTTCGCAATCGTCATCTCGTCGGTCACGCCGGTGAAGATCGTCGGTTCGATGAAGTAGCCCTTGTTGCCGAATCGGTTGCCGCCGGTCAGACACTTTGCGCCTTCCGATTTGCCCTTGTCGATGTACGACATGATTTTATTGAACTGATCCGAATCGACCTGCGGGCCTTGCGTCGTGTTCGGATCGAACGGGTCGCCGAGCCGTCGAGCCTTCGCACTGGTGAGCATCTTTTCGACAAACTTGTCGTGGACTGATTGCTCGACAAACAGCCGCGAGCCGGCGCAGCAGCACTGGCCTTGATTGAAGAACAAACCGAACTCAGCCCCGGCAACGGCCGCGTCTAGGTCGGCGTCGGCGAAGACGACGTTCGGGCTTTTGCCTCCCAGTTCAAACGTCAGCCGCTTCAACGTGGCGGAGGCATCGACCATGATCTTCTGAGCGGTCTCGTAGTGGCCAGTGAAGGCGATCTTGTCGATCCCCGGATGCTTCACCATCGCGGCTCCGGTCGCTCCGAAACCGGGGATGACGTTGATGACGCCATCGGGGATGCCCGCCTCTTGAGCGAGTTCGGCCAATCGCAAACAGGTGAGCGGCGTTTGTTCGGCCGGCTTCATAATGATCGTGCAGCCGGCGGCTAGAGCTGGTCCCCACTTCCAGGCGGCCATGAGCAGCGGGAAATTCCACGGGATGATTTGGCCGACGACACCGACTGGCTCGCGCCGCGTGTAGCAAAAATAGTTGCCGCGAATCGGAATTGTGTCTCCGGTGAGCTTGTCGGCCCAGCCGGCGTAGTAGCGGATGCAGTCGATCGACAGCGGCAAGTCGGCGGCGCGCGCGTCGCTGATCGGCTTGCCGTTGTCGAGCGATTCGAGCGCGGCCAACTCATCCAGATTCGCCTCTATCAAATCGGCCAGTTTGTTCATCAAGCGGCCGCGGTCGCGAGCATCCATCTTCGACCACGGCCCGGATTCAAACGCCGTTCGCGCGGCCTTCACGGCGGCGTCGACGTCGGAGGGGTCGCCCTCGGCGACTTCAGCGATCACGGTTTCGTTCACGGGGTTGATCGTCTTGAACCGCTTACCACTGCGGGACTCGACCCACTTGCCGTTGATCAGCATGTTGGTTTGACGAATTGTCGGGGGAGTAAATTTGGCTTCGGCAGTCGCGACCATGACATGTCTCCTGAGACGAGAGTGAGAGAAAACTCGACGTCAATAAGGCTAACAACCAGAACAAGCATGCTCCAGCGGCGGCGGATACAGCGGACTAGGCTGACGATCGGCGACTGCCTGGTGCCAACACGCCTTGACCCTCTCGCGGGGGCTGGCCTATACGGCCGCGCGGGAGGGCGGAGACTTCGATGCGGTTGTTACAACGCTACATTTTGAGTGAGTTGCTGAGCGTGTTCGTCTTTGTGCTCAGCGTCTTGACCGTGCTGTTGGGCTTTCTGGGAGTGTTTCAGCAAATCACTGAACGCGGGCTGGGGCCGCTGCAAGTGTTGCAAGTGCTGCCGTATCTGATCCCCAGCCTCGTACCGTACACGATTCCAGCGACGCTGCTGCTGAGTGTGTGCGTGGTCTATGGCCGGATGGCCGGAGATCAGGAAATCACAGCCGCCAAAGCAGCAGGAATCAGCGTCATGTCGCTGTTGGCACCGTCGCTATTTCTGGGAGCGGTGATGAGTGTCGGTTCGTTGCTGTTGACCGACCAAGTCATCCCTTGGGCCGAATCGAAAATCCAACACATCGTCGCTGCAGGCATGAAGGATATCGTGCTCGATATGTTAAGGTCTCAGAATCAAATCACGATCGATGGATATTCCATTTCGGTCCGCGACGTCAGTCCCGAAGGTAAGCTCATTCGGCCGACCTTTCGATTCGCGCCCAATGGAATGCACCGGCTGACGGCGCAGGCCCAAGAGGCTGAACTCGCTCGGTTCGATCTGGAGGAACAGCAGGTCTTGGTGCGGTTCTCCCGTGTGCAACTCGACGTACCGGGGCAAGGCCGAAGTTGGGCTGAGGAGTTCGAGCATTTCTTTCCTTTACGGATTGGAAACCAAGCTCCGAAAGCCCGTCATATCAATGTCCGTGAGCTGCACAACGAACTCGATTCACTGGATGCTCAACACAAGGACTTGCAATGCCGACGGGAGATCGAAGCCGCATTCTCGCTCGCCACCGGAGATTTCAAAGTGCTTCAGAACGGCTCGCTCACTCAGTTGGACAAACGACTGAATCGCAATCGCCGAATCTACAACGACCAAAAGACCGAAGTCCAATTACGATTCGCAATGGCGTGCAGTTGCTTCTTCTTCGTACTGGTGGGGAGTCCGTACGCCGTGCTGCAGGCCAAGCGGCAATTTCTGACGAACTTCATGATCTGCTTTCTGCCGATCCTGCTGGGCTATTACCCGATGGTCTTGCTGGCCAAGAATCTTTCGAGCACTGGAAATGCCGATCCCGTCTGGGCCATGTGGAGTGCAAATATTCTGGTCGCGATCGCCGGGCTGATCATGCTAAGGCGCGTCAACCAACATTGAGAAGTCCCCGATGCGTTCAAGTCATCAGGACTTCGATCGCTCGCTCGCGGATCGCGGCGAAGAGGCACGCGGCGACAAGATCGGCGGTTGTGCCTGGATTGCGGCGGTGACCATCGCCTCGCAACCACTGGTCGAATTCGCCAATCCGGCGAGTTCGCTCTGCCGATTCGAGCGGCAGCCCAACCTGTTCTGACAAACATCGACGGGCACGCCGCGAGGCTTCCGCCGCAACCGAATCGCCGCACTTGCGAGCGATCAATGTGTCGGGATGTTCGGCCAACAATCGCAAATGCAGTTCGATGACCGCTGCCTCCCAGTGCTGCCCGAAGTCCTGGCCCACCGAAGACAAGAACGGCAGACCTTCGTCCAAGACCCAGGCGAAGCCATTCGCGTACTGCGCCGCGACGCCGTCACGATCGGCTGCCAGTTTCATCACCTCCAGTAACGTTTCCGTCGGTTCGTTCGCAATGTCTTGTTCGTTCGCCGTGCCGAGACTTCCCGGCTGCGCCAATCGAATCGCGCGATAGACCCATGCCGCATCGTCCCGCGTCAAACGGCTGAGCACTTCCCCGATACCCTCTCGCAGAGGCCGATCCAACGGAACCGCGGCCAGCGGCGCGATCAACAACACGATCCCAAGATTGGTGTTCGACGAGACTACCGCATGCGTCGCTTCAATAGCTTGGAAGACGGATTGGCCGACACCCATTTGTGCCGCGCGAACCAGAGCCGGTGAAGCGGCATCGGCCGAACGCACGAAATCATCAAACGTCAGATCCGCAAAGGACGCCTGCGGATGCACGTTGCCTGGCTTCGCGGCCGAGGCTTCCAACACGCATGCGTGGCGGACAGCTTCGGCCAACCGCGTACAAAACCTGTCTTCGGGGGACGTCGCGCGCATGCGATTGTTTCTTGGTCGCTCCCTCGCAAGACCGACGAGTGCTACGCTGCGTCTGTGCAATAGTCGTGCGCTTTGGGATTCCGAGGCATCGTATGCGGAAGCCGAATCTCACTTCCATGACACGTCGCGTGTTGTTGGGCCGGTCAAGCGTTGGCCTGGGAGGCTTTGCCATACTGAACCGCGATCTCAATGCGGCAGATTTTTCGAGCAATTCGTTGCTGCATCTGCTCGGCCTGAAGCACGAGCGGTTGACCTTCCGAGATCAAGGCCGCGGCTTCCGCCTGACGGAAGTCGCCGGGCGTGTCGTGGAGAAGTTGCTGGCATGAGCTAGAATCCGCCGCCCGCACCACCATCATTGCAGACGGAGCGTTCATGCAACCGGTTTCGTTGGCGTTCTATTGGCATCAGCATCAGCCGTATTATCCGAACGACCTCACGGGCGAGAATGAGTTCCCGTGGGTGCGGTTGCACGGGACGAAAGATTACTGGGGGATGGCTCGGCACATTCAGGAAGTGCCGGAGTTTCGCTGCACGATCAATCTCGTCCCCAGCTTGCTGGTGCAGTTGCTGAAGTACACGGACGGCGGCGGCAGCGATCGGCACTTGGACGTCTCACGGATGCCAGCCGATGGCTTGTCGCGAGCTGACGCAGTGTATTTGCTCGACCATTTTTTTATGGCCAACGGCGACAGCATGATCCGCCCGTCGCCACGGTATCACGAGCTATTCCTGAAGCGGCGCGTCGGAACAGACTCGGCGGAGTCGGCACTGCAGCGGTTCAACGTTCGCGATCTACGTGATCTGCAAGTCTGGAGTAACCTCGCCTGGATGCACCCGATTTTGTTCGAGGTCGATCTCGAACTGCGCGAATTCAAACTCAAAGGGCAGTCGTACTCCGAGGCCGATAAAGCCTGGCTACTCGACAAGCAACTGGATGTGTTGCGACAGATTATTCCACTCCATCGGCAACTCGCGGAAGGTGGGCAAGTCGAACTCACCACCACCCCTTTTTATCACCCGATTCTGCCGCTGCTGTGGGACAAGCGATTGGCTCGCCAGGCGATGCCCGGTTGCGAGTTGCCCAAACATCTCGATAGCTACCGCGAGGACGCGGACGAACAACTTCGCCGCGCCGTCGCGTTTCACGCCGAACTCTTCGGCGAAAAGCCGCGCGGGATGTGGCCATCCGAAGGCTCGGTCGCGCAAGAAATCATCGGAGCGATCGCCGACGTCGGCATCGAATGGATCGCGACCGACGAAGAAATCCTGATGGCCTCGACCGATGGCCGAGTCAGCCGCGATCCGCACGGGCATCTGCGTCATCCGGAGTTGCTGTATCGCCCGTGGCTGGTGGCCGATGGCGACAAGCGACTGCAATTAATCTTCCGCGATCACGGCCTTTCCGACTTGATCGGTTTCCAATATCAACGAGCCGACTACGTCATAGCCGCGATGGATTTGCTCGGCCGCGTCGAAGAAATTGGCCGGGCGACGCAGGCCGTCAACGGCGGACAGCCGACCCTCGTGCCGATTATTCTCGACGGTGAAAACTGCTGGGAGTACTACCACGACGGCGGCGTCGCGTTTCTCCGCACGTTGTACCACGAGGCCGCGCGACGCGGAGTGATCAATCCCGTTTGTATCGGTGAACATCTCCGCGAACATCCCGCGACCGACCGCATCGATCGCCTGTTCGCCGGCAGTTGGATCTCGCACAACTTCGCGATCTGGATCGGCCACCACGAAGACCGCACTGCTTGGGATCTGCTGCACGACGCTCGCGAACGGCTAAAGGCAGCCACCGTGGGGCAGGTTTCCAACCTGCCCGGCCAAGAAGCGTCCACCGCTCTGGTAGCGGATCCTTCACTCACCGAACTGGCAGGTTGGAAACCTGCCCCACGAGAAAAAATCGCCCAAGCCTGGCAAGAACTCTTCATCGCCGAAGGGAGCGATTGGTTCTGGTGGTACGGCCCGGAGTTCGGTTCGGCTCAGGACAAACTCTTCGATCGCCTCTTTCGCACGCATCTGCAAAACATCTACTCGCTGCTGGGCGAGCCGGCCCCTGCAAACTTGAATGAGCCGATCAAACGCAACGGTCATCGCCGACTGCACACGCTGCCGACCGGTTTTCTGCCCGTGAAGGTCGATGGCCGAGCCACCTTTTTCGAGTGGATCAGCGCCGGCATCTACGAGGCTGGCACCGAGCGTGGCACAATGGCTCAAGTCACCGATGGCGTGGTTCGTCGCATTCATCTGGGCTTCGATCAGGCTCGCCTGCTGTTGCGAATCGATACGGCCAACCGCGCTCGTGAAGACTTTGAACGCGCTGGCATTGATGAGTTGCGAATCCGCTTCGTTGAACCAGAAGGCTTAGAACTTTCCGTCACCGGCTTCGGCGATGCTGCGTTGTGCGTCACGCTGGACGACGATGGGATGTCCGCGGGCGAAGCCGCGTTCGGCCAAGTCTTTGAACTCGGCGTCACGTTGTCCGCGCTCGACATTCAGCCAGGCAGCGTGCTCAAGTTCTTCGTCGAGCTGTTTGCCAACAGTCAAAGCTGCGACCGCGCCCCGCGCGAGACGACGCTCGAACTGACCGTCCCGCCGCCCGACTTCGAGCAGATCCTGTGGCAAGTGTGATGCAGACCCATAGTCCGGACGCCCACGCCTGGATTATGGGATGACCGGACGTAGGCGTCCGGTCTACGTTCGCACCGACCACAAAGTTCCCGCGTGACGATCACCAAGTTTGGCGATAGAGTTTGCCACGTTTCAGCCGATGCTGATCTGTGCACTGAGGTGACACGCTCATGAATTCGGAAACACATTCAGACGTTCAACACGACAACGCTTCGGGCCGTCGCGACTTTTTGCGGACGAGCGTCTTCGGCGGAGCGGTCGCTGCGTTGGCTCAACTGCTGCGAGCCGAGGATTCAGCTGCCGTGCGATCGCCGTCGAAGGGGGTCCTCTTCGTGCATCTCGACGGTGGGCCGCCGCAGCTCGACATGATTGACCTCAAGCCGCTTGCTCCTGTCGAAATTCGGGGTGAGTTTCAGCCGATCGCGACGGCCGTCCCCGGCATCCAGATTTGCGAACTCCTGCCGAAGCTGGCGAGCATCGCGGATCGAGTCGCGTTCGTGCGGTCACTGGTCGGATCGGCGGGGGACCACGATGCGTTTCAATGCCAGTCCGGATTCGTCGCCAAGGAATTGCAATCGTTTGGCGGCCACCCAGCTTTGGGTTCGGTGGTCTCGAAGCTGCGCGGCTCGACATCCGACGCCGCTCCGTCGTTCGTCGATTTGATGCAAGGCCGAGCCTTGGTGCGGAACAGTGCTCGGCCGGGGTTTCTTGGCCCGGCGTATCAACCGTTTCGGCCGGACATCTCGCAGATGTTCGCGCGAGAACTCGAACCGGGCATGAAAAACGAACTGGCTCGGCTGGGAACAAACCACTCGGTCAGCTTGAAGCTCGACGGCGCGATCAACGTGGATCGGCTGAGTGACCGGACGACGCTGCTGGCTCAGTTCGATTCGTTCCGCCGTGAGGTCGATGCCGCCGGCATGATGACCGCGATGGATCGCTTCACGCAGCAAGCGGTCGGCATCCTGACGTCCGGTCGATTCGCCGACGCGCTCGACTTCAGCAAAGAAGACCCGCGAGTGCTCGATCGTTACACGCTGCGAGCAACGTCTGGCCATCCAAACTTCACGTCGGATGCGGCCCCGGCGACGCTGAAGTTTTTGCTCGCACGGCGCTTGATCGACGCGGGAGTCCGTTGCGTCAGCCTGTCGATCAGCGACTTCGACACGCACTCGGACAACTTCCCGCGCATGCGACACACGTTGCCGATCGTCGATCATGGCCTGGCGACGCTGATCGCCGACCTCGAAGAACGCAGCCAGTTGAGCGACGTGACGATCGTCGCCTGGGGCGAGTTCGGCCGCACGCCGCGCGTCGATCCGAAGAGCGGCGGCCGGCATCACTGGCCGCAAGTTGGCCCCGCGATCCTCGCTGGCGGCGGCCTGCGCGGCGGAGTCGCTCTCGGCGAAACCGACCGCACCGCCAGCACCGTGATTGCTCGGCCGGTCCACTACAAAGAAGTCTTTGCCACGATCTATCACAACCTCGGCATCGACCCGCATCGCACTGTACTCACCGACCCGCAAGGCCGCCCGCAGCACTTGCTGGACGAGGGACTGCCGATTCGCGAATTGATTTGACGAACAAAAGACTGTCGGCAAAAGGTTGGCGAATGATTTGACTAGTCACTGCTCATCGAGCGAGCCGTTGCGTGAGCCGGTGCGAGTTGCTGCGGCTCAGTTCGGTGGGGCTGTTCGGTTTGTCGTTGCCCAGCGATGTGCGTTCTGAAACCGAGTTGCCGGCGATGGCGACTGCTAAGCATTGCATCTTCATTTTTTTGTGCGGCGGCCCGTCGCAAAATGATTTGTGGGACTTGAAGCCAGAGGCTCCGGACGGCATTCGCAGTGTCTTCCAGGCGATGGACACTAATTTCGACTTTTGCAGTTTTTAGAGTGTTGAGAACTGATCTACGGAAAAAGCGCGAGCCTCCACGACAATGCTTGGGACATCACTCTCAGGCATCGAGCAAGGAGGCTCACGATGGAACTTGTACCCAGTTTTGCGGTTTTGTTGCAGGGATTGTCCGCCACGATGACCACGCCGACCTTTGCCAGTTTGACA
>CAMDRI010000123.1 GCA_945906725.1 Candidatus Kuenenia stuttgartensis
CGAGTCACGGCGGCGGTCTTGTTCATGTCGGCTTCTTTGCTGGAGGAGCTCGGTTCGGAGTCGGTTTTGGCAACGAGCGTTGGCCCTGGGTCTGGCAGCGACGACGATTTTGATTCGCATCCCACTCCCAACACGGCAAGTAAGCCGAAAATTCCCAATGAAAACAATCGTCGAATCATGGCAAACTCCGCGAGCGAGGAATCGTGTCCAAACACAGAAGCATCTTGGGAGCGGCTCAATCCGATGGTCAAGTCTCGCCCAATGGTGAGTGCTCGGCGAGAATTCGTCTCCCTCGAAATCCCAGGCTGGTCTAACATCGGCTCCGCATCGGTATGTGCGACGGGCTTCATTCACGGAAGGATTGGCATGAATCAGTACGTTTCGAGCATCTCTGGCAGTCGCTTGGCCATGTTTCTGCTGGGAGCCACGTTGGCCTTGGGGTTCACGTATTCGGCCCATTTGATGTCGTCGGCGATCGTCAGTTTCAAGCATCAGAACACGATCAAAGTCAAAGGGATGGCCGATAAGGTGATCACCTCCGACTCAGCCACTTGGACGGGGACTTGGACCGTGCGTTCGACGACGCTCAAAGAGGGTTACGCCGATCTGGAGAGGCAGCGCGGCATCGTCAAGAAGTTTTTGAGCGACGCCAAAATCCCCGATGACGAATGTACCTACTCGGCACTGACGACGCAGACGCTATTCAAGCAGGACGAGCGTGGGCACGCCACCAACGATGTCTTCGGCTATGTGCTCAGTCAGTGGGTTGAAGTCAAATCGAAAAACGTCCGCTTGATCGAGACGGTCTCAAAGAGCATCACGGAACTCATCCAGGAAGGGATCGAAATCCAGAGCCATCCGCCGCAGTTCATTTTCTCTGGCCTGGAGGCGCTCAAACTGGAGTTGCTGGGGGGCGCGACGAAGAACGCTTACGATCGCGCGAAGGCGCTCGCGGAGAACAGTCATGGCAAGGTGGGTGCGTTGAACTCCGCCTCGCAAGGGGTCTTCCAGATTACGCCAGTCGATTCGACGGATGTCTCCGATGGCGGCGAGTACGACACCTCGACCATCGATAAAAAGGTTAAAGCGGTCGTCACCCTCGAATTTCACATCGAGAAGTAATTCGAGCCGGAAGATGGACACTCTTGCCCGTCGCATGGCCGAACCTGAGGCTGCCGCGGACGCCTTCGCGGGGGCATTGTTTTGAGGGTGCAAACCGCTATTCTCTCGGCCCAGTCAGGAGCCATTCCACGAAGGAGCCGACGATGAGCTTAAAAGCCAAAATTGCCAAGATCGACGACCCCGCCGAGCAAAATCCCACGCTGACCAATGCGCTTGGACAGATCGAGAAAGCCTTCGGAAAAGGCTCGATCATGAAGCTGTCCGACAAAGTGGCCGATCTCAAAATCTCCGGTATCCCGACCGGCGCGCTGTCGCTCGATTTGGCGATGGGAGGCTTCGGATTCCCCCGTGGCCGCATCATCGAACTCTTCGGCCCGGAATCCAGCGGCAAGACCACGCTGGCCCTGCACGTCATCGCCAACGCTCAACGACGAGGCGGCGTGGCCGCGTTCATCGACGCGGAACATGCCCTCGATCCCGCCTGGGCCAAGAAGCTCGGCGTGAATCTGGAAGAGTTGCTCGTCAGCCAACCGAGTCACGGCGAAGAGGCTCTGGCAATCGCCGAGATGCTCATCAAGTCCAACGCCGTCGATTGCATCGTCATTGACTCGGTCGCCGCACTGGTCCCGAAATCGGAACTCGACGGCGAGATGGGACAGTCCCACGTCGGTCTACAAGCTCGCATGATGAGCCAAGCCATGCGCAAGCTGACCGGCATCATCTCGAAAGCGAAGACGGTCGTGATCTTCATCAACCAGATTCGCGAGAAGATCGGCGTCATGTTCGGCAGCCCGGAAACGACTCCCGGCGGCCGAGCGCTCAAGTTCTATTCGTCCTGCCGAGTCGACGTCCGTCGCATCGCGACTTTGAAAGATGGCGAGACCCCCATCGGCATCCGTATGAAAGCCAAGATCGTCAAGAACAAGGTCGCCCCGCCGTTCCGCGAAACCGAGTTTGACATGCTCGGCACGAGCGGCATCAGCTACTCCGGCGACTTACTCGACCTCGCCGCCGCGGATGGCTTCATTGAGAAGAGCGGCAGTTGGTTCAACTACGGTAAGACCCGCATCGGCCAAGGCCGCGACAAGGCTCGGCAGTTCCTCGAAGAGAACCCCGACATCCTCGTCGAACTCCGCAAGCAAGTGCTCATCAAGCGAGGCTACGCCCACGTCCTCGGCGAGATCGAAGCCAAGGCCGAATCGGCCTAACTTTGGAGTGCGGCGGCCCGACGCCGCTCTCCCAAATTTCGATTTTGAAATCTGTGAAAGCTCCGTCGGGCCGGAGCACTCCAAAGCGGCGGTGCCCCGCCGCACTCCAAATTATGGTTGCTCCTCGCGTGTGTGTGCTGCGTGCTCCGGGAACGAATTGCGATGTCGAGACGGCCTATGCCTTCGAGACCTGCGGGG
This sequence comes from Candidatus Kuenenia stuttgartensis, assembly GCA_945906725.1. GTDB lineage: Bacteria > Planctomycetota > Planctomycetia > Planctomycetales > Planctomycetaceae > SXKJ01. Next base: position 2,529 of record CAMDRI010000123.1, read on the forward strand.
CGACCGCCGACCGCGTGCATCTCTTCCAGCTTCTGGAGAACCCGAAGTCGCTTGCCAACTACCAAGCGCTGTGCGTTCCCGGCGGGTTCAGCTACGGCGACGACATCGGCTCCGGAGTCATCTTCGCCAGCCACCTCCGCAGTCATCTGGCCGAGACTCTCGGCGAGTTCTTGCAGCGCGACACGTTGATGCTCGGCATATGCAACGGATTCCAAGTGCTGCTCAAGGCCGGCATCCTTCCCGGCGGAGCCAGTGAGTGGCCACCCAAGCCCGACGTGCCTGCCGATGCAACGCTCACCTGGAACGACAATGGCAAATACACCGCGCTGTGGGTGCGGCTGAAAGTCGGCCGCTCGAAGAACGTCTTTCTGCGAGGTATCGACGAACTCGACGTCCCGATCGCGCACGGAGAAGGCAAGCTGGTCGTCCGCGATCCCGCGACGCTCGACCGCTGGCAACAGAATGGCCAGTGCGCACTGACTTATATTCAGGCGAGCGGGGCGGCGTCAGCCCCCCGGTCAGACGACGAAGACATCGGGGAGACGCCGTCCCGCTCGCCTGCGCAATTACCGTTCCCGATCAACCCGAACGGTTCGATAGCGAACCTCGCCGGGCTGAGCGATCCCAGCGGCCGAGTGCTCGGCCTGATGCCGCACCCCGAACGTTTTCTGTTTGCGACACAGCATCCCCACTGGACCCGCCTCGGCCTGCGCGGCGAAGGAGCTGGAATGCGACTCTTCCGCAACGCTATTGAATACTTCGGCTAGTAGGATGGGCACTCTTGCCCGTCCTTCAGAAACGCGGGAGTGATCATGCTCGACCTTCGCAAGTTGCTAATCGTTCTGGCTTGCCTGTCCTTCGCGAGTGCTCCATTTGCCGCTCCCGCCGACGAAGATGACGAAGAGTTCCGTCCTGGACTGGTCGCCGAGTATCTCGCGGGCGAGCGGGCCGTCACGCGAATCGACTCGGACGTGGCGTTTGCTTGGGACGAGGCGGCTCCGGATGCGCGACTCTCGGCCGAGCGGTTTGCGGCGACGTGGCGCGGGTTTTTGCTCGTCAGGCAGGAGGCCCAGCATCGGCTGCACGCCTTCGTGCAAGGGGAAGTTACGGTCGAACTCGATGGCCGCCGCGTGCTGCATGGCTCAGCGAAACAGCCGCAGTGGATCAGCGGCGACGAGTTTTCACCGGGCTTCGGCGAACGCCCGCTCGTCGTGACGTTCCGCAAAACGGAACCAGCTGCGCAATTGAAACTCTTCTGGTCGTCGGACGCCTTCAGCCTCGAACCGCTGCCGCCGGAGTTGCTGTTTCACGACAAACCGCACGACGACCTCGCGCTCATCGAACTCGGCCGCAAGCAGTTTGATGTCTTCCGCTGCGGACGCTGTCATCAGCGCGAGGGCGAAGAACAACCGCCGCCGGGGCCGTCGTTGAAGCACTTCGCGGCGAGCGGAATTGTTGATGATGTTGTGGGACGGCATTTGGCGGAGTCGCCCGAAACCGGTCGCGTTTATCCGACGTTTGGCGGCCACGATCCCGATTACGAGGCGATCGAGCTCTTCTTGCATCAGCAGTCGCAGCCGGTGGAACTCGACAAGCCGAAGTCGGTAAAGGAAGCCGACCTCGAAACGGAACGGCGAAAAGGCGAAGTCTTGCTCCGTTCGACCGGTTGCCTCGCGTGCCATCGGATCGGCGAGTTGGGCGGCACGAGCCCGTCGCCGTTTGCTGGCCCCGATCTCAGCAACGTGGGCGAGCGGCGGACACTGCCGTGGCTCGTGACGTGGCTCGCGAAGCCGGAGCGATTGAATGCCGATCATCGGATGCCGGTCTTCAATCTGTCGGACGCCGAACGGAATCAACTCGCGCTGGCGTTGTGGAACCTGACTTCGGACCCCGATGCCAAGGATTCACTGCGACTGACTGCCGAGGAGCACTCGAAGAATTGGAAGAGCATCAACGACTTCCAGGCGAGCAAAGACGACAAAGCCAAGGGGGCGTACAAAGCCCAAACCGAGCGGGGCCGCAAATTGGCCATTGAGCTGCGTTGTGCGGCGTGCCACCAATTCTCCGACAACGATGCCGTGCGCTTCGAGAAGCCCGCGTCCGATTTGTTTCGGCCGATCGCCTTCGATTGGTCGAAAAGCTGTCTGGCTGAGCGAGCTGACCATGCTCAGTTAGACCGCCCGATCTTCGGAGAGAATTTGAATCGCGAGGCAATCAAAGCATTCCTCGCATCGCGCCGACGAACGAAGTTGTCGCCGCTCAGCGCGTTCGATCGCGGTCAGCGAGCATTCGAACAAAAGGGCTGTTTGGCGTGTCACTCGCGACACGGAGTCGGCGGCATCGGCAAGATGGCGGCGCATGTCGCGAAGCTCGACAAAGATTTGAACGGTCAATCTCCGGCGCTGGTTCCGCCGTCGCTGAATGCGATCGGCGACAAACTGCTCGACGAAGCGCTGAGCATCGCCGTGCGCGGCGAACGCCAGCCGATTCGGATGCCGTGGCTCAAGGTGCGGATGCCGAAGTTCAAGCACTCTCCAGACGAGCTGGCGATGTTGACGCGGTACTTTGTGGAGCACGATCGGATTCCGGAGATGACAAGGTGGCAAGGTGACAAGGTGACAAAGAACACCGACGAAACTCACCCCCTCACCGTGTCACCCCCTCACCGTGTCACCGACAAAGCCGACGCTCACACCCACCTCGCCGGCCAAGCGCTCACCGGCGTGCGCGGTTGGAGCTGCATCGCGTGTCACAAGATCGGCGACTACGAGCCGAAGCAAGTCGCGCTCGGTGCTCGCGGGTCGGACTTGAAGATGCTGGGCAAACACCTGCGGCCGGAGTTCTTCTTTCGCTGGATCGCCTCGCCGCTGCGAGTCATCCCCGGCGTCGAGATGCCGCAATACAACCGCCCGGTCGCGGGAGTGCTCAACGGCGATCTCGCGAAACAACACGCCGCGCTGTGGCAAGCGCTCAACGATCCGAACTTCCAACCGCCGACGAACCCCGCCAACGTCGAACAACTCTGGGTTGTCAATCCCGGCGAACAGCCACGCATCATTCGCGACGTGTTTCAGCTTCCGAAAGAACTCGGTGGCGGCACGGTCCAGCGTTCCTTCGCCGTCGGCTTCGACAACGGTCACTCGTTCTTGTTCGACCTCGACACGGCCTCGATCCGCCATTGGACCTTCGGCGACTTCGCACGACAACAAACTGTTGGCAAGCGCTGGGTCTGGGAGATGGCTGGAGTGAATGTGGTCAGCCAACTCACTTCAACCCAAGTCCAACTCCGACGTCGCCGTGGCGCTGCAAACTCACCCAAGGTTGATGGTAAATTGCAGAAGGTGGTGCTGTATGAATCGCAGGACCAAGTTGTGAAGTTGAACTATGTCTTGCAGTTTCCCGGCAGTGACGCGAAGGCAGCCGATGGGGCTCCGCTCACCGTCACCGTTTGGGACCAATTTCAAAGCCTCTCGGAATCAATCGATGGGCAACAACGATCCGGGATCGAACGAAGGATGCAGTTGATTTGGCCGTCGCGTCAGGTGGCAGAGGAGTTCGAGATTTGGATCGACGATCAAGTGGGAAGTCCGAGCATCGGCCCGACGATCACTCACGGCCCGCTTCGATTGGAACAAGAAACACTGTCACCGAAGTTCGCCCTCGAACACCTCACGATTCGATATTCTGCGGCACTCGACCGCACGCTGCTGGCGATCCCCGCCCGCCCGCTCGCTGTTGCGGCAAAGTTAAGCATCGCCAGCGTTCCAGGATTCGAAGCAATCCAGTTGCCGATCGACACCTCGATCATGCCCACCGGATTCGCGTGGCAATTTGACCAAATGGCGATGACATCGCTCAAAGGTCATGTCTTTACTCTGACCGATGCCGATGCCGACGGATTCGAAGATCGTTTGCATTTGGTCGAAGAAGGGCTGACCGCGCCCTACGGACTGGTCGGCGCTGGCGGTGGACCGAATCAGCCATTGCAATGGATCGTCGCGCACAAGCCCGAACTGGTTTCGCTCCAGGACCGGGACGGTGATGGGAGAGCCGACCATCGGATGGTTTTCGCGAGCGGGTGGGGATTCACCGACGACTATCATGAATGGACGACAGGCCCCGTATTCGAGCCATCAAGACGCCAACTGTTTGTGGGACTTGCGAGCGACTACACGGACAAGAATCGCCCTGCCAATAAAGCGAAATGGCGCGGCAAAGTGCTGATGGTCAGTCCGTTTTTTAAGACCTCAATCAGTCCCGTTGGCCACGCCTTTCGTTATCCGACGGGCATCGCGATCAACGACCGCGACGAAGTGTTCGTCTCGGATCAGCAGGGGGTGCAGAACTGCTTCAACGAGATCAACTATCTCGTCGAGGGAGCGCATTACGGCGTGCCGAGCACTCACGAGGAAGACAAGGACGCGCCGGAGACGAAGGCGGCGATTCAGATTCCGCATCCGTGGACTCGCAGCGTGAATGGGATTGTGTTCCTCACCGGCAAGGAAGGCTATCCCGATTTGAAGGGGCACGGCATCGGGTGCGAGTACAACGGCCGGTTCCTGATCCGCTTCACGACTCAGCGTGTTGGCGACGTGATGCAGGGAGCGGTTTATCCGTTTTCGCTGACCGATGACGAGTTAGTTCGTGGAATCGACAAAGCTGGCCCGCCGCTTGGAGCGACGAATGCTATCGAAGTCAGCGGCGGGAAACCGGCCGCGCCGCGACAGCGAACCGTTCCGAACTTTGAAGGGCCGCTCTGCTGCGGCGTCAGCCCGAAGGGGGAAATCTACATTGGCAGCATCGCTGACAGCGGTTGGGCCGGCGGGCAGAACACCGGCAGCATCGTGAAGCTCAAGGGGAACGGTCAGCGTCCGAACGGCATCCGCGAAATCAGAGCGACTCACGACGGCTTCGACATCGACTTCTTTGCCCCGGTCGATCGCGTTCGTGCGACGAACAGTGAAAACTATTCGATCTCCGGCTACACCCGCGTCTGGGGCGGAACGTATGCGACTCCCGATTCGGATCGGCATCGCTGCAAAGTGCTGGCGATCGAGTTGAGCGACAATGGCAAGTCAGCGAAGCTGAAAGTCGATTCTCGCAAAACGCCGAACTATGTTTACGACATCTCGTGTCGAGAGGTCGCTGAGCCGGACAAGCCGCTTTGGCCGGGTTACGGATTCTTGACGCTGCATCGAATTCCCACCGAGTAATGATCAACACTTTGGACCGGCCGATGGCCGAGATACCATTTTTCTGGTTCCAAAAAACAGACCAAGGGGTCGGGTGTCGGCGGTCCGCTTTCGGCCGGACTGGCTGAACTTAGGTTGGGCTTGGTATCGTGACGGAGGCTCGCAGTGACGGGCAAAACGCAACTGGCTTTTAAAGGAGTCACAACGATGAAGTGGTTTCAGACAATGTGCCTGAGTCTCGGCTTGGCGGCGGTGACGATGGTCGCCGGCGCGGCTGAGCCGAAGGTCGGGGATGATGCTCCCAACTGGGAACTGAAGGGGACTGACGGCAAGACCTATAAGCTGTCGGAATTCAAAGGCAAGAAGGCGGTCGTGGTGGCTTGGTATCCCAAAGCCAAGACCGGTGGCTGAACGGCCGAATGCAAGTCGCTCCGTGAGAGCGGCAAAGCCCTGCGTGAATTTAACGTGGCCTATTTCGGAGCCAGTTGCGACACGCCGGAATACAACAAAGAGTTCGCGGACGAGTTGAAGCTCGATTTCCCGCTGCTCAGCGATCCGTCTCGCAAGACCGCCAAAGAGTACGGCCTGGTCGCAGACGACAAAGGCTTTCCGAAGCGCTGGACCGTGTACGTCGACAAGGGCGGGAAGGTGGCGTTCGTCGACAAAGAGGTGAAGGCGGCCGCTCACGCCGATGCGATCGTCAAGAAGTTGGCGGAACTGAAAATTGAGAAGGCCGAGAAGAAGTAGAGGCCGTGTTGGTTGAATGAAGTGCCATCCGGCCGTGCGTGCGGTCGGAGTGTTGTTTGTTTCTCGAAAGAAGGAGACTGCTCAGATGAGACGATTCTGCGCCCCTGTGCTCGCGTTGCTCATCGCAACGGCGAGCCTGATGGCTGCAGAGCTGAAGTCTGGTTTGCAGGTCGGTGATGCCGCAGGCGTGTTCAACGTCCGCGACATCACGGGACCGAACAAGGACAAAACGCTCTGCTATCGCTGAAGGTACGGTGACCGTCCGGTGGTAACGATCTTCACCAGATCTATCACGGACGACTTGACCAGTTTGGTCAAGCAAATCGACGAACAAGTCGCTAAGAACGAAGACAAGAAGATGGCCTCGTTTGTGGTCCTGCTCAGCAATGATGCGGACGGCGACGAAGCGAAGCTCAAAGCGCTCGCCGCCAAGGCTGGCATCAAGCATGTGCCGCTGACGATCTTCGACGGCGTGGCCGGACCTCCCAACTACAAGATCGCCGAAGACGCGGAAGTCACGGTCTTGCACTGGAAGGGTCGCAAAACTGTGGTCAATCACGCTTTCGCCAAGGGCAAGCTCGACAAGGACGGCGTCAAGAAAGTCGTCGAGAGCACCGCCAAGATTCTTGAATAGCGGAGCAATCCGTTTCTCAAACGCACGCGGCCCGCCGAGTCCTCAGATTCGGCGGGCCGTTTTTGTTGGGAGAATTCCGGCACCTGGATCACGCGGTCTTGTCGCTGTTGATCTTTGGCGGATGGAAGAACAAGGCCAACGCGACCGCAGCAACGACGGCCGAAACGAGCGGCACGAGGAACAGACCGCGGAAGTCCGTGACGTCACCCGTCTTAAAGGTGGACTGGATCAGCGTTGGGCAGACCGCATTGGCGACGAGTGCTCCGCCACCAAGAATCATCACGTTGAACAAGCCTTGAGCGCTCGAACGCATGTCTTTCGGAAAGAACTCGTCCACGAAGATATAGACCGTCGCGAAAAAGAAGGCGTAGCAGATTCCGTGCAACACCTGGACGGCGACGATCAGCCAAGGATGCTCTGGAAAGAGCGAGTACACCGCGAAGCGTGCTGCATGTCCGAGGACACCCAGAATCATGGTGGTTCGCCAGCCGAGATTCTTGAGAGTCATGCCGAGGACAAACATGGTCAGGATTTCCGCGATCTGGCCGACGCTCATCACGGGCATGATCCAGTTACCGGGAATGCCGACGCCGCCGGCGGTCGTCGCCGCTCCGAGAAAGCTGCCGGTCCAATTGAAGTAGCAGTTGTGGACGAAGGCATCGACGAACGTCACCAGCCACAGCACGAGCACGAATGGGTGCTTCAACAGTCGCAACGCTTCGAGCCAAGCGAGGCTTCCCGATTCCCCTTCGGCCGCTTTCTTCGGCGGTGTGTGCGGCAGGCCGAGACTGAAAACGGCCAGCAGGAGTGAAGCCACTCCCGCGACGATGTAGGTCCATTTCGTGCCTTCTTGCAAAGCGGCCCCCGCCAGTCCATTCTTGAGCGCTGCTTCCACCCAACTGACGAGGCCTTCAGGTTTGGCGGCTGTGACCGCTTCCCAATCGACGAGAATGAACGTGAACGGCCACGCGGCGGCGATCCAGCCGATCGTGCCTCCCATGCGGACGATGCCGAATTCCTCTTGAGCATCCTTCATGCTGGCGAAGGCGATCGAGTTCGTGATCGAAATCGTCGGGACATAAAAGACGCAATGGACCAACATCAGTATGAAGAAGGACCAGAAGTCGGTCACATAGGCACAGCCCAGAATCGCCAGCCCGCCAATCAAATGGCTGACTGCGAGAAATTTCTCAGCAGCGAAGTTGCGGTCGGCGAATTGATTGCTGAAGAACATCGCCAGGATTGCGGAGGCCGGGAAGGCGTTGAGAATCAGCGTCTGCTGCCACGGCTCAAATTTCAAACTTGGCAGGTATCCGAAGATCATCGGCAGCCAGGCACCCCAGATGAAGAACTCCAAAAACATCATCGCGAAGAGTTTCAGCCGAACGCTCATGGAGAGACCTTTCGTGCCAAGAGGCGGTTGCCGGATCAAAGTGGGGCGTCATCTTGGCCGTGGCCACGCGGGGCCGCAAGCGAGGGGGCGGGCTACGGGCGGCAGGTTACTGACATCGGGTGGCGCCCTTCCTGTAGTCCGTAGCCTGAAGCCCTTAGCCTGTTCCCTGTCTCCCGTCCTGGGAGCCATTACACTCCCCGCGTTTGTGCGCAGCCATTTTTGTTTTCGATTGAGGAATCATCGTGTCGGCAACAGCAGTCGTCGGTTTGCAGTGGGGTGACGAGGCCAAGGGGAAGATCGTCGATCTGCTGACGTCAGAGCATGACATCGTCGTCCGTTATCAAGGCGGTAATAACGCCGGGCACACGGTGAAGTTCGACGGGCAGACGTACAAGCTCTCGCTGCTGCCAGCCGGCATCTTGCGAGACGGCATCACGTCCGTCGTGGCGACAGGTGTCGTGATCAACCCGAAGGCATTTCTCGCCGAGTTGGACGGGATCGTGTCGCGGCGCGGGCCGGTGGCTCCAGAACGTTTCAAAATCAGCGATCGAGCACACGTCATCTTTCCGTACCACATGGCGGAAGAGGCAGTCCTGGAGAACTCGCGAAAGGAAGACAAAATCGGGACGACGATGCGCGGCATCGGCACTTGCTACCGCGAGAAAGCCGGACGCTCACACGCCATTCGGATCGGCGACTTGTTGTATCCCGGTCAGTTTCGGACTCGGCTGAGCGAAATTGTCGAGTTCAAGAACCGGATGCTGGCCACGCTCGATCCCGAATTCAAACCGTTCGACGCCGGCGCGATTTTCACCGAGTACCAAGCCTACACCGAGCGGCTTAAGCCATACATTTGCGACACGACCGCCTTCTTGCATCACGCGATTACCGACAAGAAGCGGCTGTTGTTCGAGGGTGCTCAGGGGAGTCTGCTCGACCTCGATCACGGGACGTTTCCGTACGTCACCTCGTCGAGCAGTTCCGGTTGCGGCATTCACAGCGGCAGCGGCGTTCCCGAGCGGGCAATCACGCGGATGATCGGCGTCGTGAAAGCGTACACGACTCGCGTCGGCGGCGGGCCGTTCCCCACTGAGTTGAACAACGAAATCGGCCAGCACATTCGGGACGTCGGCCACGAGTACGGCACAGTGACCGGCCGCCCGCGTCGCTGTGGCTGGTTCGACGCGATTGCTGCTGGCTACGGAGCGCGGATCAGCGGGATCGATTGTCTCAGCGTCATGTTGTTGGACGTGCTCAGTGGACTCGACGAATTGAAAGTCTGCGAGGCCTACGAGATCAACGGCGAGCGGACGACTGACTTCCCCAGTCACGTCGAACGACTCGCGCAAGTGAAGCCGATCTATCGAACGTTGCCCGGTTGGAAATCGGAGATCTCGCACATTCGCAAAGTCGTTGATCTTCCCGCCAACGCGCGGCGCTACGTCGACACGATTGCCGAACTGCTGAGCTCGCAAGTCGAGATCATCAGCGTCGGGCCGGATCGCGAACAGACGATCCTTGGTTGACCGGCAGAAAGATTGCGGAATGTACATCGACAAGATTCGGAACATCGCCATCGACGGCGAACTGTTCACGGCCGAGCAATTCGATCAGCTCCGTCGGCAGTGGTTGGCCGGTGGCGGTTCCGTGGACGATGGCGTTGGTTTCGTGCGCGGATTGACTGAGTCTGGTGAACTCACCGTATTTCAAGCGGCCGCGCTGCGATCTGGCATTCCTGGTCCGTACCGCCTGGGACCGTTTCGGGTCACGGGGCGTCTGCTGGCCGGCCGGCTGGGGAATGTGTTTCGCGCCGTGCATGTCGAATCGCAGCAGCCAGTCAGTTTGAAGATTTTTCCAGCGGCTCTCGGCCGCAGCCGAGAACGACTGGCTCGTTTGGGTCGCGAAACGCGGATTGCTCTGGAAGTCGATCACTTGCACGTCGTGAAGGCGTTTCAGGTCGGGCGTGTCGGCGAAGTGACGTTCATCGCGTTTGAAGAACTGACGGGCGGCACTCTGCAACAACGACTCGAACGAGACACCAAGCTGCCGTACATCGAAGCGTGCCAACTGATTCAACAAGCCGCTCTGGGTTTGGGATACTTGCACTCCCAGCTCATCATTCATCGTGACATCTGTCCGGAGAATCTGTGGGTCACGGACCATGGTCTCGTGAAGATCATGGAATTCGGAGCCGCTCGCGATGCGATGAGCTACCTCGACGCACAGGACTGGGGCCGGCTGACGCTGGACGCGATGAAATCGAGCGAACCGCCACAGGTGCTGGGCCGCTACGACTACATGCCGGCCGAGCAAGCTCGCGATCCGCACGCGGCCAATGTCGCCAGTGACCTGTATTGCCTGGGTTGCACGCTGTATCACTGCCTGACGGGTCAAGTTCCGTTTCCGAGCCCCGATCCAGTTCGGCAAGTTTTGCAACACGCAAAAGACGCTCCGCCACCGCTTGTAAGCCTGGTTCGAGGCGTTCCGGAAGCATTGCAGGAAGCTATTCTCAAATCCCTCGCGAAGAATCCCGCCGATCGGTACGCCTCGGCAGAAGAGTTTTCGTCAGCACTAGCAGAGATCGTTCCGCCGGCCGTGCTGCCGGAACTCGAACCGCCCAGCCAGGAATTCCTGACGTGGCTGCAAGCGTCCGATTCGAAGACGTCCCCCGATCTTCCCGAAGTCGTGGAATATCCGGCGGCATTTCGCGAGTTCGCGAATTATGTCTCGCAAGTCCGGTAAGGAATTCGGAAGGCGGAAAGTCAGCGGATGCAATCTCCGCATTCCGACTTCCCCCTTCCGCCGTGACACAAGTATGACAGAAGTTTGACCCCGCCCTGACCCACGAATTTCCGATGCAGTTCTATAATCCCGCACCGTTTCGGGGGCTCGGTTGCCGCCGAAATCCTTGATGCATCGGAGTGCCGCTGTGAACCACGACTCTGCCCTTTCGGAAATCTCCGCACCAATCAGCGCGGACGACGTGACGTCCCTGCGAAGTTCGACGTCAATCCATTCCACCGGTTGGTTGCCGATTCATGATCGCGTGACCGAATCAAGTGTGATAGCCAAACGTGCTCGGCTCGATATCCCGCATCCGGTGGTCAGCAGCTTTTGGCAACGATTTCCACACGGCGTCAACTGGTACAACGTCGGCTGGATGGCGTTGATGAACGTGGGAGCGGTCGCGGCATTTTGGCATCTCAGTTGGGTCGGGCTGGCGATCCTGGTCGTCATGCACTTCGTGACGGCATGCTTGGGAGTGACGCTCGGTTATCACCGCCTGTTGACTCACGGCAGCATGATTGTGTCGACTCCGCTGAAATACTTTTTTTCGATGTGTGGTATGATCGCCGCCGAAGGGAGTCCCTTGTTCTGGGTGGCGACGCATCGCAAGCACCATGTGCTCTCTGACCTAGAGGGTGATCCGCATTCGCCCAACGACGGCTTCTGGTGGTCGCACATGCTGTGGTTCAAGCCGAAGGAAGGTCCGGGTGAGTTGGAAGCGTTGCTCAAGCGCTGGGCTCCCGACATGTACAAGGACCCGGTTCAACGGTTCTTCCACAATTTCTTTCCGGTGTTTCCAATCCTGTTTGGTGCGGCGCTGTACTTCGGCGGTGAGCACTTCTTCGGACTCGGCTGGTCCTGCCTGCTGATGGGGCTGTGCCTGCGAATGGTGCTGGGATATCACAGCACTTGGTTCGTGAACTCGGCGACGCACATCTGGGGCTATCGCAATTACGAGACGACCGACCGATCGCGCAATCTGTGGTGGGTCGCGTTGATCAGCTACGGTGAAGGCTGGCACAACAACCATCACGCTCACCAGCGGCTCGCTCGCCACGGTCACAAGCCGTGGGAGATCGACATCACTTACATGGTGATCCGACTGCTCAAGGTGCTGGGCTTGGCCAAGCAAGTCCAAGACCGTCTGCCGCAAGCCGATCAAGCGGCGTGACGCCGGACGAATTGCCACTTACAAAACGCCGCTGACAACCCCGAGTCGTCAGCGGTGTTTTCGTTGAGAGGAGTTTGCAGAGATGGTGGCCCCGGCCAATTCTTTTTCCACGGCGTTGAAACTCTATCAGAGCGGCCAATTCGTCGAGGCTCAGCGGCGATTGGTGGATGTCGTGAATTCCGATCCACAGCAAGCGGAAGCGTGGCATCTGCTGGGAGTCATCGAGTTTCAGAAGTCCAACTTCGAAGCCGCCGTCAAACACTTTCATCGAGCAGTTCAGATCGAGGAACGCTCGGTGAAGTACCTGACGAACCTCGGCAGCACTTGGCATGCGCTCGGTGACGTGGCCCAAGCGACCGACTATTTCGAGCGAGCTGTCGCCGCCGATCCACATTGTGCCGAGTCGCAGACGTATCTTGGGATCATGCGACTTCAGCAAGGGGACCTAGATGCTGCGGAAACATGTCTGCAAACCGCGTTGCTCGACGCGCCGCAGTCGTGGCAAGCTCGGCTCAATTTGGGAAACCTCTTTCGCGAGCGGAGAGAGTTTGACCAATCCGCCGCGCAGTACGAATTGGCGTTGTCGATCGAACCGGACAGTGCCGAGGCTCTGCTGAATCTCGGCGAACTGTGCATGGAACAGGGGCGATCGGCGGACGCAATTCCGCATTTGCGTCGCGCGGCGGAGCTTCGCCCGCGAGTGGCCGCGATCCAGTTTCGACTGGCGGACGGGCTGCGCGACATCGGCGATCACGCAGCGGCTGCCTTGGCATCTCAACGCGGCCTGTCGTTCCAAGCCAGTTCGTTCGACGGTTGGATCGGTTTGGGCGTGTCGAGCGCGGCGCTCGGAAATTGGAGCGAGGCGATCTCGTCGTTCCGCAACGCAGTCTCGTTGCAACCAAGTTCGGCCGAGGCACACACGCACCTCGCCGAGGTGCTGCGGCAGTCGGGCAACTCAGAAGAAGCAGCTCGGCATGTTGCCGTCGCGAAAGTTCTGGAGATGCGGTGATGGAGATCGTGGACATCGCCTTGTGTTTCGCGGTGCTGATCGTCGCATTCTTGTATTCGTCGGTCGGCCATGCGGGAGCATCGGGATACATCGCCGTAATGGCTTTGGCGAGCGTTGCTTCGCCGATGATCCGGCCGACCGCGCTCGTGTTGAACATCGTCGTGGCGACGATTGGTTCGGTGCAGTTCTGGCGAGCCGGCCATTTTCGATGGTCGCTGTTCTGGCCATTCGCGCTGGCGTCGATCCCGGCGGCGTACTTCGGGGGAAAGCTGACGCTGCCCACAAGGACGCTCAACATTTTGATCGGCATTGTCTTGCTGGCATCGGCGGTGCGCTTGCTCGTGCAGTTGAAACCGGCGACGGAAACTCGTCCACCAGCGACGCCAATCGCGCTCGTGACTGGCGGATCGCTCGGATTTCTGGCAGGACTGACAGGTACAGGAGGGGGCATCTTTTTGACTCCGCTGATGATCCTGTTGCGCTGGTCGACGACGAAGCAGGCGGCGGCGATCTCGGTGGTTTACATCCTCGTGAACTCAGCGTCGGGGTTGCTCGGCGCGATGCAAAAGGGAATCACGCTGCCGCCGTTCTTGTGGCCGATGATCGGCGCGGTGATCGTCGGAGGTTCGTTGGGCTCGTATCTCGGCAGCCGTCGCCTGTCGGTTCCGGTGATTCATGTACTGTTGGCAATGCTGCTGGTTCTGGCGGGAGGCAAGCTAATCCTTCCGTAGCCGCCGACACCTGATAAAAGCGCTGGCGTGCATGCCGTGGAGACTTGGCAGGTCGTGGCCTTCTCGGAACGATGTGTCACAACATCGCTTCCCGCTTTCAGTCGCTGCAGCGAGGCTCAAACATGAAATCCCGAAAGAATTCACAACCGTTGTTGCCGCGTGTGAAGGTGTGGTTGGAGATCGGTGGCGACTATGCGCTTGGTTGGGGTATTTGTGAAATCTTGCAAGCGGTGCAAGAGGCGGGGTCGATCAAGGACGCGGCTGTTCAACTCGGCAAGAGTTATCGATACGTCTGGGGTCGCGTGAAAGATGCCGAGACGACGCTGCGGCAACCGCTGGTCGAGACGCGCGTCGGCGGTGTCACCGAGCAACGCAGCAATCTGACGCCGCTCGCCGACCAGTTGGTAGAAGATTTCGTGTGTGCGCCCTCCAGGACCATGCCTTAAGTTGGGCCGGTCGTGGCGGCTCGGCGTTCAGCTCGGCGGGCGGTTTTTCGGGCGTAGCGGTCGCGGCGTTCTTCGCGGCGGTATTCGCGGATGGCTTCTGGGTGTGCGGCGGCCCATCGG
>CAMDRI010000124.1 GCA_945906725.1 Candidatus Kuenenia stuttgartensis
GAGATCGTTCAAATCGCCATGATGCACCCGCGCACGTACGTCGCTCAAACGACGTGTGCCCACACGAACCACTTCTACAAGGCGGTGCTTGGCGCGTTGGAATTCGATGGTCCGGCAATCATCAATTGCTACACGACTTGCCAGCCAGAACACGGCGTCGCCGACAACATGGCTTCCGATCAAGCCCGCCTCGCGGTCGATACGCGAGCCTTCCCACTGGTGATTTTCGATCCGCGTCAAGGTGACACGATCAAAAAGTGCATGTCGCTGCAGGGTAATCCCGCCGTCAAAGAGGACTGGTTCAAGAACCCCAAGACCGGCGCGGTCGTGGACTTCATCGACTTCGCCCGCAGCGAAGGCCGTTTCGCGAAGCATTTCGACAAAGACGGCAACCCGTCCGAAACGCTGCTGTACGCAAAATCCGACCGCCTAGCGAACTGGCACACGTTGCAAGACCTCGCTGGCCTGCGATAACCCAACGCCGACTCGTCCCGCCCGTGACAGCCGCTTCCGAATTGAGACTCCGCCGCGTAGAGTGATAGTGGCAGCTCGAGGCGATGGTTTGGTCCGCGCGGATCGACGTATCGAGCGCTTGCGCGTCGAATTTGATTTCCAACATCGATTAACACATGGCTGACGATCCGAAGAAAAAAATCGCCCAGGATTGCTTCAAAAAAGGGACCGAGGCGATGGTCAAACAGAACTGGGACTATGCCATTGAGATGTTCGGGCAGTCCGTAAAGTTTGCCCCGGACAACTTAATGTTTCGCCAGACACTGCGCGGAGTCGAACGGAAGAAATACCCCAAAGGCACCGGGGCCAAGATGGCCGGTATGCGGTTGATGGGAGTCAAAGCGAGCATCAAGAAGTCTCGCATGACGAAGAACTGGGCGAACCTCGACCTGTCTGCAGAGGAAGGTTTGATACTCGTTCCGTGGGACGCCGAACTCAATGCCGACATGGCCGAGGCCACCGCCAATCAAGGTTTCAACGACGTCGCGGTAACGGGCTACAAATGGTCTATCGAGACTGATCCGAATAACAAAGTCACCCTCAAGGCTTTGGGAGCGCTCCTCGAACAGAAGGGTGAGTTTCTCGAAGCGATCAAATACTGGGACCGAGTCTTCAAGCTCGACCCGCTCGACATGGAAGCCCGCTCGAAGATCACTCAGCTCAACGCCAGTTCGGTGATCGACAAAGGCGAATTCGAGGAGGAAGGGGGCGACAAGAAGGAGCGTTCGATTGAGGCGATCCGCAAGGCGATCGGAAAGCAGGCTTCCGCATCCGGCAACGCCGACGGACCGGGACAATCTGAGGAAGCCGACCTGCAACGAGCCATTCGCAAAGATCCGGACAACAAACACGTCTACCTCAAACTGGCCGACTTCTATCGCCGAGCCGGAAAAATCGAAGACGCCGGTGCGATGTATCAGAAGGCACTGGAACTCTCCGGCGGCGACCCAAACATTCGCGAGCAACTCGAAGACGTAGAAATCGACCTGATGCGGAAGAGCGTCGATATTGCCAGGACCAACGCCAGCAAGTCGCCGGACGACAAAGAGGCGGTCGCGATGGCGAAGGCTCAAGAGACCGAACTGCTGAAACGCGAAATCGAGAGCTATCGCACGCGTGTCGAACGGCATCCGCACGACCTCAAGCTCAAATTCACGCTCGGCGAGCGGTTCTACAAGCTGAAGATGTACTCGCAGGCGATCCCGATGTTCCAAGCCTCGGTCCAGGACACCCGCATGGAAGGGGCCGCACTGCTACTTCTGGCGAAGTGCTTCATCAATGAGAAGAAAGGCGTTCTGGCTCGGAAGCAGTTGGAGAAGGCGGTCCCGAAGCTCAATCCCCAAGAACACCGCGACTCGTTTCTTGAATGCCACTACTACCTCGGCCGCTTGTGCGAAGAGGCCAAAGAACCCGACAAAGCCGAAGAGCATTACGGCGAAGTTCTCGCCGTCGACTACGAGTACAAGGACGCACTCAAGCGGATGGAATCGCTCGCGAAAGGATGATGACTAGATTCGTCATCATCGAACTCAACGCGGGGCCGCTGGAATGACGAGTTCCACTTTAGGTTGTTGCTCCGTCTGCCGCACTTCCACAACGAACTGCTGAAGGTGGCCGACGAATCGGCGCAGTGCCTCGTGTGTCAGGCCAAACTCGCGTGGTTGCGTCACGACTTGAAATTGGTCATCCGACTTCACTCGGTCGAACTTCTCCAGCAGTTTCTCAAAGCGGGCCAAACGAACCTCCAAGTCAATCTGCATTTCCTCTTCCGTTCCGATCAACCAGCCGAGTTGCAGATAATCGCGCCAGCGTTCGCCGCTCGACCACGATTCCAGGCTTTTCGAAAGCCCCGCCACAGCCATCGAAAGCTGACGGCGCGAACGGTCGATCTCTTCGGCGGCGAATTCATGCAGGCCCGCGTGCAAAACTCGAAAGCTCGTCAAGTCCGAGACCGCTTTGTAGTCGGCGTTGGCGGCGACTTCGTCGAAGAGCTGCGCGACGCTCCGCAACCGAGCCCGGATCGTCGCATCGGGACGTTGTTCTCCCTCTGTCACCAGCTTGGCAATCGTCGCCAGTTGCAGATGGCGTGACCAATCCTCGCCGTTTGGCGAACGAGTGAAATCCTCTTCCAATGCGTTCAGCGCTTGCAGCAGCAGTTCGCGTTGACGTTCGAGCGGCAGCGCCGCGAATTCGTCCGGAGTGATCTGCTCCTGTTGCGGTGCCGCGACGACCTCCGCAGGAACCGAATTGATGCTCACGCTGGAGTTGATCACAGGCGTCGGCACATACACCTCCGTCGGTGCCGTGTAGATGTAAGTTGGGCCGTAGTAACCGGGTCCATAGCCGTAGCCATATCCATAAGAGCGCGGACCAAGTAACGAACTGCCGAGGATGAACCACGACAAGCCGCTGGAACGACGATAGCCAGAAGAGTGCCCATAGTGATGCGAGTGGTGGTGGTCATCGCGGCGGCGATCATTCGCGTGGAGATGATCGTGGTCATTGTCGCGATCTCTGCGTGTAGACTGAGTTGTCGGAATGGAATTGCTCGGCAGTCGCGATGACGTATTTGGTTTGTGATCGTGCTCGTGATTGTGCGCTGACGATTTTGAAGACGATTTCGGAGAACCCGCCAGCGATGATCCGAGCGGCGGAATCTTGCCGTTCGTTTCAAACTTGGGTGCCGTTGGCAACAGCGATGTCGCGGTCGTGCCGCGAGACGCGGGCTTGCTCGCCGAGTGCTTGTGGTCCTTGTGATTCTCCGTCGCGGGACGAAGCGGCTTGCCGGGATCAATTTTTGCATTGCTTGTCGCTGGCACAGGACCAATCGAATTGCCGATCTTCCCAGCGGGAACCAATGGTGCGGCACTTCCGAGTCTCGGCGAGGGACTCGCCGCTTTGGGTGCTGCCGGAGCCGATGTGCTGGAGGCCGGTGTTGGCAACGCTGGTTGACTGGTGCGTGCTTCGTTCCGACGTGGCGAACTCTCCATCCGGCCAGACGTTCGCGAAGGACTCGACAACGACGGAGCCGACGGAGCCGACGGAGCCGACGGAGTCGACGGAGCCGACGGAGTCGATTTGAGCGCCGGAGCTGGAGCCGGATTTGATGTAGCCGCCGGAACTGGCTTGGAAGCTGGAGCAGGTGCCGGAGCCGATCGTTGGACTGGAGCCGATCTCTGAACCGGAGCTGATCTCTGAACCGGAGCTGATCGTTGAACCGGAGCTGATCGTTGAACCGGAGCCGGTGCTGATCGGGGCGCCGGATCAGACTTCGGCGCAGACGGTGCTGACTGAGATTTCGGAGGTGCGTTCCTTTGAGTGCCACGCAGGTCCGGGCCTTTGTCCTTGGCCAGTGTGATTCCTCCGGTCAGACCCAGAACCACTACGATAAACCAAGCCTTGGACATGATCGACTCCTGGCACTTGCGAGGGACAGAACCTCGTCGCCAAAAATCTGGCGACTCAGTGTTCGAGTTGGCGAACCATGTGCCAAACTCCGGGGAATGCTCATCCGAACCAGCCGCAATGCCACTTTGCGGACCCCTCTCGCGAAATGCGTCACACGACGTGGAATGTGGCTGACGTCAGTTTGATGCTTTTGACGTCAGACCGACCGCAGCCTCACTCGCGAAACAAGTCGGCACTCAGCGTGCCAACTTGCGGGGGCGGCCGGCTTTCAACAGATAGGCTTGCTTGGCTTGGTCCAGAAAATTCCAGAACGCCGGGGAGTCGATCTCGCGTAGCCAATGTACGGTGATCGTGATTTCCTGCCAGGAGCCGCCCGCCTCTTTGACACGCACGCGATCGGCTCGGCCGTAGGCTTCGATCTCGCGAATGTCGTCCACCGGTTTGAGCTGCAACGCCGCCGCCAACGACTTCTGCTGAAACGTGTTTTCCGGGACGCGAAACTTCAGTGTCAGCAACCACTCGTCGCCAGTCATTGCATGCAGGAACCAACCGCGCGAGGTGTCAGGCCCGATGACTTCAACAACACTGCGTTCGTCCCAATTGGTCGTCAGCCGAGCGGCGGGGTCGAGCAGTGCCGCCGGTCCTCGTTCGTCCTGTTGTTGCTTCAACGCCGCGCCCGTCGTGAGCTTGCCGCGCAGTTTGCTCGACAGCGATGCAAGCTTCGGAGCTGGCGACTTCGCCACCTTGCGAGAAGCCATTGCTTCCGGGACAGCCTCCAAAATATCAATGACTCGTTCCAGTGCCGCACTTTCCCAACGACACGGCTTGCTGTTGAGTGCGACGCGATCCACGAGATGCCATCTGCGACCGTTGACCTGCCACGGCATCTTCGCGTCGCGGCCGAGTTCTGCGAGTGTGACGTCCCCCGCTTTTTTCTTGCGCACGCCATCGGCATCGAAGACGGCTCGCTCACCGCGTGTGCCCGATGCGAGGATCGGAGCGAGTGCGTTGGCGGTGTGAGAAATGAGTTCCGAGTGAAGCGCCCTCTTTCCTCGGAACTCGGAACTCGGAACTCGGAACTTTGCAACGACTTCCTCTGGCGTGCCTTCGGCGACGATCCATCCGCCGCCGTCGCCTGCTTCGGGGCCGAGGTCGATCAACCAGTCGGCGGTCTTGATGACATCGAGATTGTGCTCGATGACGACGACGGTGTTTCCCTTCTCGACCAAGCTGTTGAGCACCTTCAGTAACTTGTCGATGTCGTCGAAGTGCAGTCCGGTGGTTGGTTCGTCGAGGATGTACAACGTCTTGCCGGTCTGTGGCCGGGCGAGTTCCGCCGCCAGTTTCACTCGCTGCGCCTCGCCCCCTGAAAGCGTCGGTGCGGATTGGCCAAGCGTCAGGTAATCCAACCCGACCGCGCACAGCGTCGCCAACGGTCCGCGAATGCGTGGGATGTTCTCGAACAGTTCCAGCGACTTGCCGATCGGCATGTCGAGCACATCGGCAATCGACTGTCCGCGATACTTCGCCGCCAGCGTTTCGGCGTTGTATCGCTTGCCGCGGCATTGATCGCACTCGATCCAGACGTCGGGCAGGAAGTGCATCTCGATCAGTTTCTGCCCGTTCCCTTCACACGGCTCGCATCGTCCCCCCGCGCGATTAAAGCTGAACCGGCCGGCTCGCCAACCGCGGACTTTCGATTCGGGCAACTGCGCGAACAGTTCGCGGATCTCGTCGAACACGCCGGTGAACGTACCCGGATTCGACTTCGGCGTGTTCCCGATCGGCTGCTGATCGACCAGGATCAGCTTGTCGATGTGCTGAAGCCCACGCAATTCGTCATGTGGACCGGGAGTCTCGTTCAAACGATGCAAATTCCTTGCGACCGCCTTCGCGAGCGTCTCCTGAATCAGTGAACTCTTCCCCGATCCGCTGACGCCAGTCACGACCGTCAGCGTGCCTAGAGGAATCTTGAGATGCACGTTCCGCAGGTTGCGATGCCGTGCGCCGATGACTTCCAGCCAATGAACGGAGAGTGGTGGAGAGGGGGAGAAGGGGAGAGGGGGAGACGAAGATCGGGCAAGTTTGCGGTTCTGCGGTTTCTCCCCCTCTCCCCTTCTCCCCCTCTCCCTCTCCCCTTCTGTTTTCATGCGCCGCGTCACCGGAATCGGAATCTCGCGACGTCCCGACAAGAACTGTCCTGTTAACGACGCAGCGTCGCGACCGATTTGCTGCGGCGATCCTTCGGCCGTCACCGTGCCGCCGAGCCGTCCCGCTCCGGGACCGAAGTCGTACAACCGATCTGCCGCGCCGAGCACTTCGCGATCGTGTTCCACCAAGATCAGCGTGTTACCGAGGTCTCGCAGTTTCTTCAGCGCCGTCAGCAACCGTCCGTTGTCGCGCGGATGCAGCCCAATCGTCGGTTCGTCGAGGACGTACAACACTCCGGTCAACGCTCGTCCGATCTGTCCGGCCAGCCGAATCCGCTGACACTCACCGCCGGACAGCGTTGGCAACGTTCTCGCGAGACTCAGGTAATTCAAGCCAACATCGACCAAAAACGTGAGCCGATGCGTCGCCTCGCTCAGCAAGTCGCCGGCAATCTTCTTGTCACTGCCGGTCAGCTTCAGATTCGTCAAAAACTTCAACGCCTCGTCGAGCGGCAATTCGCAAAGCTGCTGCAACGTGAATCCGCGCATCCGCACGTTCGCCGCATCATCACGCAGCCGACTACCATCGCACACCGAACACGCGACCTCGCCCGTCATGCCGAACAGCCGATGCCGATACGAATACGACACCCGCCCCGCCTCTTCGATCGCAGGGTACAGGCCCTTGTACTGGAATTTCCAATTTCCAATTTGCAATCCCGTCACCTCAATCCACCGTTCCCCCGTCCCGTGCAACACCAGCCGTTTGTTTCGCGGATCCAGTCGCTCGAATGGAACGTCCAGCGGAATTCCAAATTGCTGAGCCAGCGCCGTCAGCATCGCTCGAAACAAAGGATTGCTTGCGACGTCGGGCCATGCCGTGACCGCTCCATCGGCGAGCGACTTCTTCGGTTCATTGATGAGCGCCGTGAGGTCGGTCCCTTGTTGGACTCCCAGACCTTCACACCCTGGGCACCAACCGAGCGGACTGTTGAAGGTGAAGTTGTGCGGCGTCAGTTGTTCAAAACCACGCCCGCACTGCTGACAGGCGAAGTGCAACGAGTAGCTGTCGATTTTCCAGTGCTCTTCCGACATGTCGTCATCGACGTGCGCAACTCGGATGAAGCCACGACCGAGATCGAAAGCTTGTTCAACGGAACTCGCCAGACGGCTGCGCGACTGGCTGGCGGCGACGCGGTCGACAACGACCTCGATGACATGCTTCCGCTTGCGGTCGATGTTGGGTACTTCTTCCAGTCGGTACGTCGTGCCGTCGATGCGCACTCGCCGATAGCCGCGAGTCTTCAACGACTCCCACAATCGCTCGTGTTTGTCTCCGACTTTGACATCCTGCGGTGCGAGGATGAGAAGAGGGGCGAGGGATGAGGGGTGAGGGGTGAGTTGGTTAGAGACCTTCGTCCCTCGACTCTTGCTCCTCGTTCCTTTTCCCTCAGCCAAGATCGATTCAATCACCTCGTCGGTTGTCTGAGTCGTCACCGCGATGCCGCACGCCGGGCAATGCAGCGTGCCAAGCCGGCACCACATCAGTCGCAGATAGTCGTAGACCTCTGTGACGGTGCCGACCGTCGAACGGGGCGTGCTACCCGTCGTTTTTTGCTCGATGGCAATCGCCGGGGAGAGGCCGTGAATGTGCTCGACCCTCGGCTTCGGCATCTGGCCGAGGAACTGCCTCGCGTAACTCGACAGCGATTCGACGTATCGACGTTGCCCCTCGGCGTAAAGTGTGTCCATCGCCAACGAACTCTTGCCACTCCCGCTCGGTCCGCAGAAGACGCTCATCTGGTCGCGCGGGATTGTGAGGTCGATGTGCTGGAGGTTGTGCTGTGCCGCACCACGGATGGTGATGAGGGGGTGACAGGGTGGGGGGGTGACAAGGTGACTGGGTGATTTGATCTTCGTCACCTTGCCACCTTGCCGCCTTGTCACCTTGTCATTCGAGAGCACCGCTCGCAGTGCGCGGCCGGTGTGAGATTCGTCACACGCCGCGACTTCCTCCGGCGTGCCGCAGCAGACGAGGCGGCCGCCGCCGGAACCCCCTTCGGGACCGAGGTCGATGACCCAGTCGGCGGTCTTGATGACGTCAAGGTTGTGCTCGACGACGATCACCGTGTTGCCGTTGTTGACGAAGCCCTGCAAGACATCGAGCAGCCGATGAATGTCGGCGAAGTGCAGTCCGGTCGTCGGCTCATCCAGCAAATAAACCGTGCGGCCGGTCGAGCGTTTGCCGAGTTCACGAGCGAGCTTGATCCGCTGAGCCTCGCCGCCCGACAGCGTCGGTGATGGCTGACCGAGTTTCAGATAATCCAACCCGACATCGTGTAGCGTTTGCAGCAACTTGGTGATCGGCGCGATGTTCACGAAATGTTCGAGAGCTTGTTGCACGTCGAGTTCGAGGACGTCGGCAATGCTCTTGTCCTTGAACTTCACTTCCAGAGTTTCGTGATTGAACCGGTGCCCGCCGCAGACGGCACACGTCACCCACATGTCGGCGAGGAAATCCATTTCGAGTTTGTTGCTGCCGTTCCCTTCGCACGCCTCGCAGCGCCCGCCGCTGACGTTGAAGCTAAATCGTCCCGGCTTGTAGCCGCGCCGTTTGGCCTCCGGCAATTGCGTGAACAGGTCGCGGATCAGGTCGAAGACTTTGACGTACGTCGCCGGATTCGATCGCGGTGTGCGGCCGATCGGTGACTGGTCGATGTCGATCGCCTTGTCGAGATGCTCCAGTCCTGTGATCTGCCGATGCGGCCCCGGTGTCCCGATCCCCTTGTTGAGATCGCGATTGAGCACCTGCCACAAGATGTCGTTGACCAGCGAACTCTTACCCGATCCGCTGACGCCGGTGACGCAGACGAACGCTTCGAGCGGGATCGTGACATCGACGCTTTGAAGGTTGTGATGCGTCGCGCCGAGAATGCGAATGAGTTTAGAGGGGGAGAGGGGAAGAGAGGGAAAGGGGGAGACAGACAGCTTCGCACCGGCCGAGGTTTTTCTGGACTTTTTTTCTTTCTCCGCCTCTCCCCTTCTCCCCCTCTCCCCCTCTTTGTTGATCGCGCGAATCTGTGCCGCATATTGCTCATTGATCCGCCGCACACCCGGCACGTCGATCACCAACTCACCCGACAGGTACTTCGCAGTCAGACTCTCTTTCGCGTTGCGAATCTGGTCGAACGAACCTTCGGCAACGACTCGCCCGCCGCGCACGCCCGGGCCTGGTCCGAAATCGACGATATGATCGGCCGCGCGCATCGTTTCTTCGTCGTGCTCGACGACGATGACCGTGTTGCCTTGATCGCGCAGTTCGCACAAGCTGTCGAGCAGCATTTGATTGTCGCGCGGATGCAGCCCAATCGACGGCTCATCGAGGATGTAAACGACGCCGACCAATCCGCAGCCAATCTGCCCCGCCAAACGGATGCGCTGCGTTTCTCCGCCTGACAATGTCGGAGCCGCGCGGTCGAGGGTGAGATAATCCAACCCACACCGCAGCAAAAAGCCGAGCCGCCCGCAAATCTCTTTGATGACTTCGCTGGCGATGAGTTGTTCGGTCGGGTTGAGTTCGAGTCTCTCGAAAAACTGGGCCGCATCACGAATGCTGAGAGCACAGACTTCGTGCAGGCCGAGGGATAGAGAGGGGGAGTCCTTGGCATTCGCCTTTTGCTTCTTCTCCCCCTCTTCCAAAAACATCCGACTGGCGAACGATGCGGACTTCACCGTCACGCACCGCGCCTGCGCGCAGAGTCGCGTACCGCCGCACGACGTGCAGCGGGCGAACTCCATGTACTTCTCAAGCTGTTTCCGCCGCGCGGGATTGCGGGCCTTGCTGTAATTCGTCAGCAGTTCCGGGATCAGTCCGGCGAATGTGCCTCCATGTTTCCAAACGCCGCCGTTGTATTTCCAGTGGAAGACGATGTGCCGTGAACCGGTGCCGAACAGCATCGCTTTCCGAACCTCGTCGGACAATTCTGCCCACGGCGTCTTGAGCACCGAACTCTTCGGCAAACTCAGATCGAGTTCCAGAGTCTCGGCCACGCCGTCGTAGACGTGTCGCCGCCACTTGCCGACGTCCTTCAGCGGGCCGAGCAATTCGATCGCGCCATTCCATAGCGAAAGCGACTCGTCCGGAATCATTCGGTCCATCTGAAACTCGAACCGGTCACCCAGCCCGTTGCAGTCGAGACACATCCCCTGCGGACTGTTGAAACTGAAAAGCTGCGGCGATGGCGGCTCGTAACTCAAACCGCAATGCGTACAGGCATAGTGAGCGGAGTAAAGTCTGTCGGAGTGAGGGCAAGAAAAGTCATCGTCGAGCAGAGCATCTTCATCCGTCTCCCCGTCTCCCCCTCTCCCTCTCTCCTCGTCTTCGCGATCGTTGACATCGACGCTGACCACCACTCGCCCATCTGCCAGCTTCAGCGCTGATTCGACTGCTTCGGCCAATCGAGATCGGGAGGACTTGCCTGCTTCCAGCCGATCGACCACGACGTCGATCGTGTGTTTCATCTGCTTGTCGAGCCGCAGATTGGCGGATAACAGCACGATACGGCCATCGACGCGAGCACGCACAAAGCCGCGCTTCAATAGGTCGTCGAAGAGGTCGCGGTACTCCCCCTTTTGCCGTTGAATAATCGGCGCGAGCACCAGGAACTGCGTGCCAACTTCCAGTCGAGCTATGCTGTCGATGATTTGTTCCGGCGACTGAGCCGTGATTGGTCGGCCGCATTGAATGCAGTGACCTTGACCGACTCGCGCGAACAGCACGCGGAGGTAGTCGAAGATTTCCGTGATCGTGCCAACCGTCGATCGCGGGTTGCGTCCGGACGTCTTCTGTTGGATCGAGATCGACGGGGCGAGGCCAGTGATCGAATCGACATCCGGCTTCTGCATCTGGCCGAGAAACTGCCGAGCGTAGCTCGACAGCGACTCGACGTATCGGCGTTGCCCCTCGGCGTACAGCGTGTCGAACGCCAGCGAGCTTTTGCCAGAACCGCTGACGCCGGTCATCACGATCAGCTGATTTTTCGGCAGCCGCAAATCGACACTGCGGAGGTTGTGCTCACGAGCACCTCGAATGACGATTTCAGTGTCAACCATGAAGGAACAATCGTTGTCACGCGGCCAATAAAAATCACATCGTAGGTCAGACTTTCTAGCCTGACCCGAATTGGCAAAAGCACGTCAACCGCTGATCGGGTCAGCCTAGAAAGGCTGACCTACGTCACGGAAGTTTCGCCGGCACCCAACCCCGCGCCGAAGTCGTCATCTGGCAGTGCCGGTGCTTGAGGCGTCGCAGTTGCAACTGGCTGCGTCGATGCCAAAGGAAATTCTGGATCGGTGGTCACGGTGCTTTGTGGTTCCGCCGGCTGAGAATCGCTTGGCGGTCGATCCGCGTAGCCGCCAGACCGTTCGGGGCGCGGCGAACGATTTCTGGACTTTGATCCACCATGAGATCCCGAACCGCCATCAGAATCCAATGGCGATGCCAGGCGTTGGAACTCTTCACCACCTTGAATGCGATCCAACATTGAGCGCAATTCCGGCCGCAGAGCCAGCCGTCCGGGGCGTTGGCCCTCGGCCAATTTCATCGGCACACCGTCGCGCACGCAGAAGCAGCGCGGCGCGGTGATGTCCATCGTCAGCCGCTGACCCTGTCCGCAGACAGGGCAGAGCCATGCGCGGCGTACATCGCCATCGATTCGTAGTCCCGGACCTTTCATGAGCACTCCTTGTGAGGCGTACTCTCGCGAGCGGTCCGGCGATTCTCAAGCGCGACGCAACGTCGACAGAAACCAGCCTGTGGCCAACAGCCCAATGATTATCCACAGGTACTCGGTCATCGACGTGGATTTCCAAGTCCAAACCAGATGCGAATTCAACGGCATCAATAACGTGTTCATGGTCATCTCCTCGAAGCGTGGGTGGCTTCTGACCACGGCGTTGGCCCAGCGGATTCAACACACACAAAACACCAGAAGGTCGCTGGCGTGACGCCGGCCTTGCCAGAAAACGCCTCTGTCGGAGGGCTGTCATTCGATCCCCGCCGACAATTCGGACGGTGCGTGTTGCAGCGGTCCGTTGAGGTAACGCCACATCAGCCGACGCGGTAGGGCAGCGGTCGCCCAGCCAAACCCGCTCGTAAATTCTCGATTGTCATCTCAATCATGCGGCGACGAGTCCGATCCGACGCACTGCCGAGATGCGGCGTAAGCACCAGATTCTGCATCTTCAGCAACGGGTGATCGCGCGGCAGCGGTTCAGGTTGGGTGACGTCGACACCGGCCCCGGCAATGCGGTTGGTTCGCAGAGCCGCATACAACGCATCGGTATCGACGACTCCTCCCCGCGACATGTTGATCAGCATGGCGGACGGTTTCATCAGCGCGAACTGCGCTGTCGAGATCAGATTTGTCGTCTCCGCCGTCAGAGGACAGTTCAGCGCGACGAAATCGCTCTCGGCCAGCAGCTCGTTGAGCGAGCGGTACTCGGCGGAGAATTCCGCTTCGGCGACCGGATCGCGACGGCGGTTGTGATACAGGACGTTCATGTCGAATGCCTTCGCTCGTCGCGCCACCTGTTTGCCGATCCGGCCGAGTCCGACGATCCCCAAGGTCGAGCCGTGAACTTCTTTGCCGATCAGCAACGAAGGCTCGTAGACGGTGAACTCGGGACTGCGCGCGTAGTGGTCGCCAACCACCATGTTGCGAGCGGTCGCCAAAATCAACGCGAAGGTCATGTCGGCCGTCGAACCGTCCAAACAACCGGGCGTGTTGCCGACCGGAATGTTTCGATCCGCCGCCGCCGAGAGATCAACGTGATCGACACCAACTCCATGATTACTGACGATCTTTAATTTCGGAGCGAGGTCCAGCAGCGGGCCATCCACACGCGGATGCCCGTAGGTGATGAACGCCTCGGCCCGACGCAACGAATCCGAGTCGGCCGATGTCGCCCACGGCAGAATCTCAAAGTCTTCCCCCAGCAATTCGAGGAACAGCGGCGGAAGTTTGTCGGCCATGACGGGAGTGCGACTCATGCGAAGGTCTCCGGGTGACGTCAGCCAACAAAAAACTCCCTCCGATCGCGAGACCAGTGGGAGCAAGAGTGTGCCGTGGGGTGTAACTATTCATGCCTGCGATGATTCGCCCCGTCGGCACACCGGGGCGCGATTCTAGGAACGGCCTTGATGCTGTCAATCAGCGGTTCCCGACCAAAAGTCGTTCGCGGAGAAAGCCGTACAATCACTGCGAGTGCGTGACAACAGCGTCTATGAAGTCCTCGAAGAGAAGCCTTTGACCGACGCGGATCGCGTGGCGAACGTGCTCTCGGATCAGATCGTGTCACTGGGCCAAGGCTCGAAGAAGAGCGGCCGGCCGGATCACTCGATCCGCCTGGTGATCGTGAAGATCAAACCGCACGTCTCGCCCGGCAAGTACCAAGGCGGCTCCAGCGGCGTGGACTCCGACGGCTTCCTGCGATTGGCCACGGACCTGTTGGACGTCCCGGCCGAGATCATCGCGCTGCTGTATCACTACCGCTGGACGATCGAGATTTTCTTGCGCACGTTCAAACACCTGCTGGGCTGCCGTCATCTCCTGAGCCACAACCACAACGGCATCAAGATTCAGGCCTACTGCGCGATCATCGCCTGTTTGCTGATCAGCCTCTGGACCGGCCACAAGCCGACGAAACGAGCGTCGGAGATGATCTGCTACTACCTGATGGGCTGGGCCGACGAAGCCACGTTGACCGCGCACATCACCAAACTGCGCCAGCACGACGCCGCGACAAAACGCTGATCTCGTCTTCGAGGATCACTGCGCGAACGATGTCCGTGCCTGATCTGCTGCACGCTCGATGGTCCCTGTCAACCTCTCGTGCCCCGCTCACGCTCTGAGGGCGGCGGGAAACCGTCACCCAGCAACCGCAAAACCCCGTTGCTCAAATTCCAAACACCGCCCATCAATCGTCGTGCCGAACAGTGTTGGACCTGCCCCCTTTTATTTCCCGAGAAGCAACCAAAAATGATAGTTGAACGGAGTTGATCAGGTTGGTTTCAGAAACATCAACGATTCCAGCAAGTCAACGCGTAGTCGATATGCTCTAGCGGCGGGGTTCGGCGTTCCAGAGGTGGCGGACGAAGAAGTCTTGTCGGCGCCGCGCCGCGTAGGGGGATTCGCCGATGCCGTGGCCGCCGCCGGGAACGATCAGAAAATCGAAATCTTTGCCGGCTTTGATGAGTGCGTTGACGACTTGCATCGTCGAGGCGGGATCGACGTTGTGGTCCAGTTCGCCGACGGTCAGCAGCAGTTTGCCTTGCAGCTTGTGAGCGTTCGTGACGTTCGATTGCTCGGCGTAATGCGGACCAATAGGCCAGCCCATCCAGAGTTCGTTCCACCAGATTTTGTCCATGCGATTGTCATGGCAACCGCAGTCGGACACCGCGACTTTGTAGAACTCGGGGTGAGCCAACATGGCTCGCAGTGCGCTTTGGCCTCCGGCCGAACCGCCGTAGATGCCGACTCGTGAAAGATCCATCTGCGGGTATTTCGCGGCGGCGGCCTGCATCCAGCGAATGCGATCGGGGAAGCCGGAATCGCCGAGGTTCTTGCAGCTCACGTCGTGAAACGCTTTCGAGCGGTGGCTCGTCCCCATGCCGTCGATCTGGACGATGATGAATCCCAATTCGGCCAGCGTTTGCAGGTTGTAAAACTGCTGAAATCGCTTCGGCACGAACGCACTATGCGGGCCGGCGTAGATCTGTTCGATGACCGGATATTTTTTGTCGGGATCAAAGTTGGTCGGTCGAAAGATCACGCCGAAGATGTCGGTCTTGTCGTCGCGACCTTTCGCCACGAATCGTTCGGGCGGCCTCCAACCGGTCGCGAGTAGCGCGGACCAGTCCGCTCGTTCGAATTCGCAGACCAATGATCCGTCTTTGGAACGACGCAACTCCGTGACCGGCGGCAGATCGACTCGCGAGTAGGTGTCGATCAGGAATTCGCGATCGGGAGAGAACTCGATCGAGTGCGTACCGTCGCCGGCTGTGAGCCTCACGAAGTTCGAGCCATCGAATCCGATGCGGCACTCATGCACAAAATACGGGTCTTGCGACGGGTCGATGCCACTCGCTCGAAACCAAATCTCGCGACGCTCGACGTCGATTCGCTCTACGCTCCGAACGACCCACTCACCGCGCGTGATCTGACTCTTCACCGTGCCCGTGGACGAGTCGTAAAGATAGAGATGATTCCAGCCGTCTCGCTCCGACATCCAGATGATCTCGCCAGTCTCATCGAGATCGTGCCGAAATTGTTTGTGGGCGTAATCAATGAACGTCGGCTGTTGCTCGTCGATGATCGCTCGCGCGCGGCCGGAGTCGGCGTCGACGCCGATGACGCGCAGCACTTGATGACCGCGCTGGTTGAAAACGAATCGAAACTCCCGCGAGTTTGGCTGCCAGCGGAGGTCGGCGATGCTCC
Organism: Candidatus Kuenenia stuttgartensis; assembly: GCA_945906725.1. Classification (GTDB taxonomy): domain Bacteria; phylum Planctomycetota; class Planctomycetia; order Planctomycetales; family Planctomycetaceae; genus SXKJ01. Next base: position 15,569 of record CAMDRI010000124.1, read on the forward strand.
ACGGATTCGCGAACAGTTCATCGGAGATCGGAAGTTCCTTCCGTTCGGCCACACCGAACAGGTGCGGCTTCGAAATCGGAAGACGGTCCCCTGGCTTCAGGTAATGAAACGCTTGCAGCTTCGGCTGAACCTGATCGCGAGGCGAAGACTCCACAATCTGCACCTGCCGATCATCGCCGGCTTGAGTCCGCATCACGACGACGCGGCGACTGTCGGGAGACCAGAACGCCGCTCCCGAATACGCATCGTCGAGCTTTCCTTCCTGGCTGAGCGACACCTCTTCACCACTCTGGCGATCGCGCAGCACGACGTTGTGCTCCTTCACGAGCGCCGTCCATTTCCCATCGGGAGAATCGGCATTCGAGTTGCCACGCGACGGCGATGGCCGTTGATTCGGCTTCGGCGCGCGAACGCCATCAACAACGGCGCGACCGGCGGCCTCGGTCGCTTCAAAGATTCCCAGCGTCTTCCCGTCTGCGGACGTCACCAGCCAAACGTGACCGGCGAATGTGTGTTGTTCATGTTCCTCATCCGGCTTGAGCGTCGCATACGCCTTGCGTCCTCCGTCGGTATCGAGCCAGAAAACCTGAACCGTTTCCTTCGTCCGATTGATGAACCGCAGCGAGGTTTCTTCGCCCGTCAGCCAAGACGGCCGCGGCTCGTCCAGCACCGGCATCGTCTGGCCATCCGCGTCTTCGGCACCGAGTTCACGCAACTCGTAAGTCGCCAGCAAACATTCCCAGCGCTTGCCGCCGACTGAGAATCGCAGCGTCGAGAGCGAATCATCAAAGCCGATCTCATCAAACGGAAATCGCTCCGCCGTGAGTTCCTTCTTCAACGCTTTGCCAAGTGCAGCCGCCAGTCGCGAGTGATCGAAGGCCAATCTTCGCTCGCCAGCAACCGCATCGACCAACACGAACTCGCGCGCGCCCTTCCCCAGATCATTGCGATACCAAAACCCCTGATTGCCATTGAGCCAACGCGGGCGCACCGCCAGCTTGAAGACTTTGTCCCGCGTCAGCCTGGCGTTCGGCTTCTGTCCGGGCGTGGGTGAGTATTGCCCCTGGGTCATGGCGAGGATTTCGAGTTGCCGGTCCCCGTTCAGGTCGCAGAGGATCGGCGTCATATACATGTGCTGGCCGTCGTCGAGTTCCGGCCGCAGAT
>CAMDRI010000125.1 GCA_945906725.1 Candidatus Kuenenia stuttgartensis
ACTTCGAACATACCTACCTGACAGGCTTAAAGGTCACCAACGCCGAGTTCAAAACGATTCAACTGACCCGCCACGAGATCTGCCCTCAGTGGAACTACACGATTCGCCCTCGCCCAAAAAACACGGAGTAGTTTTTGGACGAGTTCTAATCGGCGGTGACGGCAACGATCGACTCCGCGGACAGAATGGCAGCGACTCGATCACCGGCGGCGATGACAACGACACGCTCGAAGGCTTCGGCGGCAACGACACGCTAATCGGCGGTGACGGTAACGACAGCCTAATCGGCTCAACCGGCAACGACAGCGTCGATGGCGACGGCGGCAACGACAAGATCTACGGCGACGGCGGTCTCGACGTGATTAGCGGTGGTGAAGGAGACGACTACGTCAACGGCGGTGCCGGCAACGACATCATCGGCGGCAACGACGGCAACGACACCCTCTACGGCTTCGGTGGCAAGGACTCGATCACCGGGCAGACCGGCGATGATTCGATCTATGGCGGCACCGAGAACGACTACCTTCTCGGCGACGAGGGCAATGACAACATCCAAGGTGGCAACGGCAATGACGTCTGCGTCGGCCAGGATGGGATCGACACGCTCAACGGCCAGTCGGGCACCGACACGATCATGGGTGGCAGCGGCAACGGCACGGACGACGACGATTCGATCGTCGGTTCGGCCAGTGAAGTCGATGAGTACTTCGGGGTCGACGACAGTTGGACCGCCGACATCAGCTAGACTCGCGAAAACAGCACGATTTCGCACGCTTAAATCGCTCTCGCCTCGTCGGTCGTTTTTTGGCTAACGTCCCGCCCTCTTGAGGTCGGGGAGATCGTGCACCTCGACCGAATTCGTTGACTCCGTCCCATTGCGAGCGGCCAAGGATGGCCTCCGTTCCGGCTCTCAAGCCAACCGACACGCTGGTGCATCAGCTCGGACGAGCGATCGTGGAGACGATCAGCGACGTCGGAGATCTCGCGTTGTTTGGCGGACAGGTCGCGCGTCAAATTCTGACCGGACTACCTCGGCGAGGCGTTGTCACGCTGTCTTTCTACGAGGTTGGAGTCCGCAGCATTCCGGTCGTGGCGGTGACGGGACTCTTCATTGGCATGGTCTTGGCCGTGCAGGCGTATGACCAGTTTCACTTCTTGCACATGGAGTCGAAACTGGGGGCGGCAATCAACGCATCGCTGGTGCGCGAACTGGGACCGACTCTGGCAGCGACGATGCTGGCGGGGCGAGTCGGTTCGGCGATGGCTGCCGAACTCGGCACGATGCGTGTCACTGAACAGATCGACGCACTGCGGGCACTCGGCGCGAACCCGATCAAATACCTCGTCGTTCCCCGCTTTCTCGCCTGCTTTCTACTGATCCCACTGCTGACGGCGATTGCCGACGCGGTCGGAATTTTCGGCGGCTGGATGATCGGAACGCAGGTTTTGAAGATCGACAGCTTCTATTGGTGGCTGCACTCGAAGCAATTCATCGCGATCTACGACGTGGAGTGCGGCTTGATGAAGAGCTTTTTCTACGGCGGAGCGATCGCGCTCGTCTCGTGCTATCAGGGCTTTCATTGCGGGGCCGGTGCCGAAGGTGTCGGCCAAGCCTCGACCCGTTCGTTCGTCTGGTCGTTCGTGGCAATTCTCGTGCTCGATTTCTTCTTGGGAGTGTTCCAATCCTGGTTGTACTACTTCTTGTGGCCTGATCCCGTCTCGTTGTTTTGAGTGACGTCGTTGGTCTTCCTTGGATGACCAATGACCAATGACCAATGACCAATGACTTCTCACAGTTTGACTTCGCTGCGGCCTCATTCGATGAGCCAGTCATCGAACTGCGCCGATTGTCCCGTACATTCGGATCGCATCCTGTCTTGCGAGACATCTCGCTGGCAGTGCATCCGGGAGAAACAATGGCAGTGATCGGCGAATCCGGCTGCGGAAAGAGCGTCCTATTGAAGCTGATCATCGGCATGCTCGACCCGACCGGCGGCGACGTGAACTGGTTTGGAAAATCACTTAAACAGCGCCGCGAGTCGGAGATTCATCGAGATCGGCTGCGATTCGGCTATCTGTTTCAAAGCGCAGCTTTATTCGACAGCTTGACCGTGTTTGAAAACATCGCATTCGGCCTGCGGCAGAACACCCCCATGACAAATTCGCAGATCACACAGATCGTTCACGATCGGCTCAAGGATGTGGGACTGACGCTCTCCGCGGCCAGCAAGAAGCCGGCGGAGCTGTCCGGCGGTATGAAAAAGCGAGTCGGCCTGGCTCGCGCGCTGGCGCTCAATCCAGAGATCGTGCTCTACGACGAGCCGACCACCGGACTCGACCCGATCATGACCGATGTCATCAACGAACTGATCTTGCGAACTCGCGAACGTCAGCCGGTCTCCAGCATCGTTGTCACTCACGAGATGTCCACCGTTCGCAAAGTGGCCGATCGCGTCGTGATGTTGTACCCCCTCAGCCGGCTCCAGCCGGACGAACCTCAAATCGTCTTCGCCGGAACTGTCGACGAAGTGTTCTCAACCCCTGAACCACGAGTCTCCCAATTCGTCCACGGCCAAGCCCGCGAACGACTGATGGAACTCGCAGCCGCCTGATCCGTAGGGTACGCGGCCCGCGTGCCCATCCCCTCGAAGACCGGCGAGCCGCCCGTCGCTACGAATCGCAAACCATGTCCGACCGCCAACTTCAATTACGAGTGGGACTCTTCGTGCTGGTCGCCTTTGGGCTGATCGCACTGATGGTGTTTCAATTTGGTGAGCTGACGTCGTTGTGGCAGAAATCGTATCAACTGGCCGTGCATTTCGAGTCGGCCACCGGAGTTCATGCCGGTTCGCCCGTAAAAATGAGCGGCTTGAAGATCGGAGAAGTTCGCGAAGTCGCGTTAGACGAATCTCGTGGCGGCGTCGGCGTGATCCTCGACATTCAAGAACGCTATCTGCTGCGAGCCGACGCGAAAGCGATCCTTGCGACCTCGCTGCTCGGCGATTCGGTGATCGAGTTCACACCCGGTACGAAATCGCAGCGGCTGGAACCTGGCACCCTGCTCGAAGGCCAAATGCCGCTCGATCCATTGTCGATTGTCACTCGGTTGGACTCCAAGTTCTCGGTTTCGATGGCCTCATTCGAGCAAACCAGCGCCGAGTGGCGCAAGGTCGCCGAGAACATTAACGGACTTGTGGACACGAATCGCGGCAACCTCAACGACGTCGTCGAGCGTGCCGCAACCGCGCTGCACGAGTTCACGATCACGATGCAGGAAGCGAAGCGAACACTCGCATCAACAAACAAAGTCTTCGCCGATCCTCAGACGCAGGAGAGCTTGCGACAAACGCTCGCGGCGTTGCCGAAATTGGCGAATGAAACTCAGCAGACCATCGTGCTGGCTCGGCGCACGCTCGAATCGGCCCAGAAGAATTTCGACAACCTGCAAGATGTGACCGATCCACTGGCCAAGTCTGCGGGGCCACTCATGGTCAAACTCAATCGCTCGCTGTCGAACCTTGACTCACTTTCGACCGAGTTGGCGGCGCTGTCGAAGCTGGCAGCGAGCGAAGACGGCTCGCTGCGAAAGATCGCCACCGATCCGGAGCTGTATCGCAATCTCAACCGCTCGGCCGAGTCGTTGTCGATCTTGCTCAACAACTTAGAGCCCGTCGTCCGCGACGTACACATCTTCACGGACAAAGTCGCGCGGCATCCCGAACTGCTGGGCGTCAGCGGTGCGATCCGAGGCAGCAGCGGCATCAAGGAACCGAATAACTCCGAACCACGACGACTCCCAGCCGACGAAACGAAAACCGCAACTCCGGCGACGAAACGTGCTTCCGAGAAAAACAACCTCGCAACACCGAAAATGCAGAGGTGACACATGCGATTTCAATTCTCAATTCTCAATTCTCAAATCTCTATGGGGAGCCGTCGGTGGACGATGCTCTCGATCCTGTTGCTCGCACTGTTGCCCGGCTGCGTGCATCGGCGACTGACGGTCAACTCGAATCCGCCCGGAGCACGAGTGCTGCTCGATGGCGAGGAAGTGGGCGAGACGCCGACCTCCGTTGACTTCACGCATTACGGCACGCGCGAAATCGTGCTGCAAAAGGATGGCTACGACACGCTGAAGACCATGCAAACCGTCCCGCCGCCGTGGTATCAAGTCCCACCGCTCGACTTCTTGGCCGACAATCTGCTGCCGTACCAACTCACGAATCGACACGAGTTCAGCTACCAACTGCAACCTAGCCCGACAGTCCCCTCCACCAAGGGCCTGCGCGAGCGAGCCAACAGCATGCGTTCGGACGCTGACGCCGGGCCATGACGTGGGACACGTTTTCAACGTGCCCCTCCCGCACCTATGACAGAGCGGTTTGAAAACCTGCTCCACTTGGAGCTTGCTTTACTTGACTTTGACCAAGGATAAGATGACTCGCGTTTCTCGGTGAGTCTTTTCGGCGATAACCGGCAATCGCGGGGCCTCAATCATCAGAGGAATCCCCCATGCGTTGGGAGCAGAAAGTCCAATGTGCGTCGCTCAGCGATGTGGGCTTTCGGCGGCGCAACAATCAAGACTCGCACACGACGATGCTCAGCCCCGACGCCGAGACGTTTCAGACGCGTGGGCATCTTTTCATCGTGGCCGATGGCATGGGTGGCCACGCGGTTGGTGAACTGGCCAGCCAGATCGCCGTCGAGACAATTCCGCATGTGTATTTCAAGAATCGCACCGACGACATCCCCGCTGCACTCAACGCCGCGATTCTGGCTGCCAATACCGCAGTCAATGAGAAGGGTTCGCAGAACCTCGACTTCAACCGCATGGGGACAACCGCCGTGGTCCTCGCGCTGGGACCGAAGGGAGCTGTTGCCGGACACGTCGGCGACAGCCGGCTGTATCGCGTTCGCCGAGAGCAAATCGACCAACTGACCTTTGACCACAGTTTGGAATGGGAGCTGATCCGGAACGGCCGCATGAAGGCAAGCGATCAATCGCTGCAGGAGATCAAACACGTCATCACACGCTCGATTGGCCCGGAACCGGAAGTCGAACCAGAAATCGAAGGCCCCTTTCCGGTCTGGGCGGGCGACACGTTCTTGCTGTGCTCGGACGGATTATCGGGGCTGGTTAAAGACGCCGAGATCGGCGTGATCACCAAACATTTGCCGCCAGCCGATGCTTGCCGGCTGCTGGTGAACCTCTCGAACCAGCGCGGCGGCCCTGACAACATCACAGTCATCATCGCGCAAGTCGGTCCACTCCCCGAAGGAGTCGCTCCGCAACCCGATGAGATTCCATTGCAACCCTCCGAATCCGATCCGATCGGCTGGCTCTGGCTGGGAGGACTCGGTGCCGCGGCGTTGACGCTTGGTCTCGGTGTCCTGTACTCGGTGCAGCAAGAGGCAGAACGCAGTCGCGGCATTGTACTGTCCGTGCTCTCGCTGATCGCGTTCACTTTCATCATGGTTTTCTGGAGGCGACACGCTCGTTCGCGAACCGCCGACACGCCGACTCCTTCGGTCTCGACTGTGCTGTCGAAAGCCTATCGCACCGCTTCAGCTAAGCTGACCGCAGACTTCATGGCCGCGCTGGCCAAGAGCGAATCCGACATGAAACAGTCGGCCACTTCCGAGCAGTGGCCGCTGGACACGACCGCTCAAGAAACCGCCAGCGCCGCGGCCAAAGAAGCCCTCGACAAGAAACAGTGGCCGGCCGCTCTGAAGGAATTCTCCAAGTCGATCGACCTGCTGATGACCGCTTGGCAACAACACCGCAAACTCGTGGCCGCTCGCGAAGCTGAAGCCAAGGAGAAGGCCGCAAAAGAAAAAGAGGCGAACAACGCAAAGTAACCCGACCCCTTGTAGGTCGGTCGATTCCACGCTTCTGCACCGAGTTATCCAAGCTCAGAAAGCTTGAGGGTGGCCGATACTCCAAACGATGAAGTGGTTATTTCTTGGGGATATCTGCGTCGCTCACCGGAGTACCGTCCGATATGTTCGCCAGACGACGCAGGATGGTCGTAGAGCATTTTTCGCTGATGAACTTCACGGCTCCGTCGGCCATCAGGAAGTGAGCACCGCCGGGATGCCGGCTGCTGAAAAAACGCTCGTCGCGGCCGTTGATTAGCCAAGACTCCACCAAGGCATCGACCACGAACTGCGGATCCAGACAAGCCTCCGGATCGTTCTCGTCATACGACGTCCCCGCCCAATTCCCCGCGAGATGAATCGAGCCGTCTCGCTCGCCGAGCATCAGCGTGTTCGCCGTACCGTCGGTAACGTCACCCTTGAAAAATGAGACACTGCTGTTCTGTCAAAACAATCCCGTCCCAAGTTTGGACGGACAATCAATCTCCGAGTCACCGTAGACAGCCACGTAATTCGACAGAGCAATCGGACGCCGTTCTGCAGTTGGTGACGTGCGAATCGCGGTTTTGAGAAAGACATGCAGTCGATCACTGATGTCCCACGTCGTTTCCTCGCCTTTGCCGCGATAACGAAAAATTGGTTCAATCGCAGTCGCTGGCTCCAATCGCGGATTGTCGGACGGACATTGGTCACACCGACGTGGAATCCTGATGAGGTCTCCGCGTCAAGGATTCTCTGACCAATCTCCGAGGTGTGTCCCTTTTTGAGATTCAACCATAAATGAATGGGGTTCGAATCAATGTATGGCATGATGAGCGCACTCCCGGCGATTGGGAAAGGCGGCCCGCGCTTGCCGCGTCGCATCACTCATCCTTTGACCGAGGTAATACGTCCGCGAAACCGGCTCGATGGCCACGAATTCATCCCGGTGTTCCGCTTCTAACGACGACCGTAGTTCTCGTTCGTAGAATTCAGTCGTTTGGCGAACGATCTCGTGCGAATCCGAAACTTCAGGCATGACTGGTCTCCTTTGAAAACCGGTAACCTCGCTTCCGGACCCGGACAAGACCCACGATACCTCAACTGATCGCCTTCGTCACGACGTTCCCTCGCGTGCCGGTGATGCGTTCTTCCAGGCCCTTGTAGAAGAACGTCAGGCGTTCGTGGTCGAGGCCCATGAGGTGCAGGATCGTGGCGTGCAGGTCGGAGACGTGGCACGGTTCGTCCACGGCAGCGAAGCCCAGTTCGTCGGTCGCGCCGATGGATTGGCCGCCGCGAGTGCCGGCTCCGGCGAGCCACATTGAAAAGCCGTGCCAGTCGTGGTCGCGGCCCGGTTTGTTGACTCCCTCGCTGGTCGGAGTACGGCCGAACTCGCCGCCCCAGACCAGCAGCGTTTCGTCCCACAGGCCGCGTTGCTTGAGGTCGGTCATCAACGCTCCGATCGGTTGATCGGTCTCGCCCGCGTGGATCGTGTGGTTGCTGATGCAGTTGTTGTGGCCGTCCCAAGTGTCCTCGATGTGCCCGCCGCCGGAGTACAACTGAATGAACCGCACACCCCGCTCGATCAGCCGCCGAGCGATCAGGCACTTGCGTCCGAAGTCCGCCGTGCGCGCGTCGTCCAGCCCGTACATCTCTTGCGTCTGCCGCGTCTCTTGCGAGAGATCGACAACGTCCGCCGCCGTCGTTTGCATCTGATACGCCAGCTCGTAGGAGAGGATGCGGGCGACCAATTCCGACTCGCGTGGCCGCGTCGCGAGGTGCTCGCGGTTCAGTTCGCCGAGCAGATCGAGCGACTTGCGTTGCGTCCGATCGGAAACTCCCGCCGGTGTCGCGAGGTCCAGCAGCGGCGTCCCCTGACTACGAAACAGCGTCCCCTGATAGGCCGCCGGCATGAACCCGCCGGTCCAATTCGACGCACTGCCGATCGGCCCGCCGCGCGGATCGGTCATCACCACGAAACTCGGCAGGTTCGCGTTCTCGTTCCCCAGGCCGTAGCTCAGCCACGCTCCCAAGCTGGGCTTGCCGATCAGCACGCTGCCGGTATTCATCTGCAAGCACCCCGACGCATGCGCCGCCGAGTCCGCGTGCATCGACCGAATCACGCAAATGTCATCCGCGTGCTTCGCCGTGTGAGGAAAGAGACTGCTGATCGGCAACCCGCTCTCGCCGTGTTGCCGAAACGGAAACGGCGACTTCATCAAATACCCGACTGGCCGCCCGTTCGACCCGATCTTCGCCTTCCCGGAGTACGCCGTCCCATGAAATTTGTCGAGCATCGGCTTCGGATCGAACGTGTCGACTTGGCTCGGCGCGCCGTTCATAAACAGTGAGATACAATGTTTGGCCCCACCAAAATGCGGAGCCTTCGGAGCCAGCGGATTCATCGCCGCGTCAGCGGCACTCGCCACTTCATTCGCGCGAGCGTGTTTGGCAAAGAACCCATCTCGCGACAGGAGGTCAACCAATCCGAGCCCCGCAAAGCCGCCCCCAACCTCCCACAAAAACTCTCGTCGAGTCTGCCCGCAGGGAGTCACGTTTGGAATGAAGCGATCAAGCATGAGTAAAAGCCTTTTACACTCAGCAGCCAAGCTCACCGCCACCGACGTACCGCCAAACTTAGTCCAAACAACACTCAGTCTGCGACGGTCATTTTTTTGTAACCCAATCCAAGCTGAACGTCACGAACGTCAGACGCTGGTAGTTATCCCGTTCGTAGAGCAAGCCGATGCGGCCGTCTTTCAGGCGGGTGAGGCAGCAATAGCCCGATGGACCAGGGTCGATCAGTTTGCTGGTGGGCCAGGTGCGTCCCTCGTCGTGGCTGACGCGGACGGTCATGCGTTCGCGCTTCGAGGTGCTGTCGGGGTTGGCGAACAGCAGCGTGCTGCGTTGTGAGTCAGACGGCCACGAGTAGCGAATCAAGCTCGCCTGACACGTTGGCTCGATGAGAGCCTCATCGCGCGTGGGCTCGGTCCAAGTCAGGCCATTATCGCGGCTGCGGCTGATCAGGCGGCGGCCAGCAAGTTCAGGTTTCTTGCCGGATCGCGCCCAGTGGTTGCGCATGTTGATGAGCATCCCGGAGCCGTCACCGGCGGCCGTCTCGACGAGCTGGCATTCGTTGGTGTGCAGGCCGACGGTGCCGCCCAGCTTCCACGTCTCGCCGTGATCGTCGCTGTAGATGATGTGCGATGCGCTGGGACCGCTGCGGTCGGGAGTCTCGCGGTGATTCGCCGGCAAGATGAGCCGACCGCGATGCGAACCTCGCTCCAAGGCGATGCCGATGCCTGGTCCCATCGCGTACCAACCCCAGCCGGGTTTTGAGGCCGAGTCCGTGATGTCGCGGACCTTCGACCACGTCGCGCCATCGTCGTCGCTGTGAGTCAGCAGCACTCGGCCGTTCTTACGATTCATCGAAAGGAAGATCCGTCCCGTGGCTGGATCGATCACCGGACAAGGATTGCCGATCGAGACCACCTCGTCGCCACCTTCCTCGTGGACCAATTTCAGCTTCTGCCACATCTTGCCACCATCGGTGCTGCGGCGAAGGACGAGGTCGTTATCGCCATCGTCGCTGAGTGTTGTCTTGCGGCCTTCGCAAAACGCGAGCAGCGTGCCGGGCTTGGTCGTGAGCAGCGCCGGGATGCGATACGCGAAATAGCCGTCTTGTCCGGCGACGAAGACATCGACCGAGGTTGGCTCGGCGGCCAATGTGAACGAAAGGCTGACGGCCACGACGCACGCGATGACTAAGAATCGAAAGGTCATCTCGTCGGCTCCTTGAAATGGCGGATGGGCACTCTTGCCCGTCCTCTTCACGACGAACAACGGACGGGCAAGAGTGCCCATCCTACACCAATCCCGCGATCGGCTGGCCGTGGTAAATGTGGTGCGGACGATTGAGTTCGTCGTGCCACGCGGCGGTGTCGGGAATGCCGAGCGCGTGATAGATCGTGGCAGCCATGTTCTCCGGTCTCTGGGGGTTGCTGGCTGGGTATGCGGCGATCTTGTCGGACGAACCGATGACCGTGCCCCCTGGAACTCCGCCGCCGGCGAAGAAGACGCTTTGCACGGCTCCCCAGTGATCGCGACCGGGTTGCGGGTACGACTCGTTCAGCAGCGACAACTTGGGAGTGCGGCCGAACTCGCCGGCCATGACGACCAGCGTGTTGTCGAGCAACCCGCTCGATTGCAGATCATCCAGCAACGCACACAACGCGCGATCGGTCGGCGGGAAAAGTTTGTTCTTCAGCCGATGAAAGATGTCGCCGTGAGTGTCCCAGGTCTCGTTGCTGCCGAGATTCACTTGCACGAGATTGACCCCCGACTCGACCAACCGAAACGCCATCAGCAGCGACCAGCCGTAGCTGTTGCGGCCGTAACGGATCTGAGTGGCCTCATCCGCGTTCGTGACATCGAACGCGCGTCGCACATCGCGTGACGCCAGCAACGAGATCGCCGACTGACGATGACTGTCATAGCTCTGCGAAGCGGCTGACGTCTCCAATTCATTGCGCTGCCTGTCCAGATTGTGCAGCAGATCGACGCGGCTGTTGACTCGGTTTAAGTTGAGGTCCGGCGACAGGGCGATGTTCGGAGCCTGATAGACTCGCGCGTCGGGTTCCTTCGGGGCCTTCTTGGTTTCGTTGGCGAACGCGAATTCGGGATATGCTCCGCGCCAGAACGGATTGCCGTACGGCGACGCCTCGATGAAGAATGGATCGCGATGCCGGCCCATCAGCCCACCGTAGGCTCCGGCCATCACGCCTCCCGACCAATGCACGAGACGCTCCGGCAACACAATCGCGGGAGGCAGATTGTTGTTGTTGTTGTTGTTGTTGTTGTTGTTGCGCCGCGGCACGGCATCGCCGACGATCGACGCGATGCTCGGCCAATCGTTGGGCCGCGGCTGGCGATCACCGACGAAACCTGGCGATGTGACGCTGCGTCCCGTCAGCATGAAATAATGCCCCAGCGTGTGATCGTTGCTCGGATGCGTCAATGATCGTACGACGGCCCAACGTTCGCTCTGTTTCGCTAGCCCAGGCAAATGCTCGCAGATATCGAGGCCGGGCGTCTTCGTCGCGATGGGATTGAACTCGCCCCGCACCTCTGCCGGAGAGTCGGGCTTCAAGTCGAAGCTGTCATGCTGCGATAATCCGCCAGAGAGAAAGATGTAGATGCAGGACTTCGCCTTGCCCCTTGGCGTCACGCTACCGGCACTCGCGGTCTTCAACCCGGCGAGATGATTCATGCCCATGCCGAGCAACCCGATGGCTCCCGCTTGTACGGCGGTGCGTCGCGAAACGATCGGATGTCGCAGGTTCATCGCAACAGTCTCCTCGGGGATCACCGGCCGACGGGGGCTTCTTCGAAAATCGGTTGGTTGCTCAGCGGGGCATCAGTTTCATCAGCCGATGCTGATTCGACAAGCCGGAAACCCCAGATTCGAGGCCTCTCCAAACCTTACTTGGCCGGCACCGCGATCATGTCGAGCGTCAGCGTTCTGCCGGTCATACCGACTCCAAAGACCTGAGCCTTCGACGCCGCTGGCGGACGAGCTGGATCGTAGAACTTCGGCCGCATTTCGGTGAGCTTCGCGCCGACTTCGTTGTCGCTGACGTAGTACGTCGCCTTGGCCAGATGCCGCAGGTCGCCACTGCTGGCCTTGAGGATTTCTTGAAGCTGCTCGAAGACCTGCGTGACTTGGCCGGCTCCGTCGGTCGCGTCCTTCGCGTATAGGCCGGAGACAAAGATCGTGCGCGGATCGTTGACTCGCACAACTCGGCAGAAGACCGGCGACGCGGTCATCCCCGGCGGCGTGATGAATTCGAGTGACGGTTGCGGCCCCTCTTTCGGCCGCGCGGCGGCAATCAGTTCAATTTCGATCGGCAACGTCGATTGCCATTCGACGAACACGCATGGCGGCACCACCAGCGGCGCGAAGAATTCCTCGATCTCGGCTTGAACCTTCGCGACTTCTGCCATCGGAGTCAGAAAACATTTCACCTGGGCGATGTCCGCGCGTTCGCAGCCGAGATGCTCCAAAGTCTGCTTCAGGCTCTGCAATGTCTTGGCGGTCGCGTCGGCGAGGTTCGTCCCTTTCTCCGCCTGACCGGAAACGTACACGCGCGGGCCGCGCGGCAAAATCGCCGTCTTGTTTTCGTGCCATTTGTTGATGAACACGGATTTGAGGTCGTGCTGATCCGGTCGATGTGCGATGGCGACGGCATCCATCGTCACCTGGACTCCCGGCCGATGCAGGCGTGTCTGGACGAGGCTGATCGCCGGACTCTGCGACTTGCGAAACTGCGTCGCGAGAAACGGTCGCAACTCGTTCGCGACCAACTCACTCGGAACGTACACGTTCAGTTTGACGAGTCGCGATTCGGGGCGGTTATCCAGTGCGTTGGTCAAAGAGCCAATATTACTCAGAACCATGCTGGCCTGTTCGGTGGCGTTTTCGTCAACCAGCTTGCCATCGAAGTCGAGAGGCAGGAACTGCGACGTGTGAAACAGGGCGACATCGTCGACCACCACCGCCTGAGCGCCGCCGAAAATCGGCTCTTTGCCGACGCGCTTCGTGCGTTTCTGTGCCGCCGCCCCTTCGTCCGCCGACGCCAGTGCCTGAGCACACAAGATCACGACTGCGAACAGAGAAACCGCACGCATTGCTCACCCCGCTTTCTTTTTGGCTTTCGGCTGAGCCAGCGGTCCGGCCATCGGAGGCTTCTCAAAGAATTGTTTGTCGCCGGTGACACGCGGGTCGCTCGTGCGAGTCAGTTCGGACATCAGCTTGTGATTCAACTCGGCCCGCACCGACTCGTATTTCGGATCGGCCGCGACGTTGTGAAGTTGGTGCGGGTCATCGGCGATGACGAACAACTGCTCGCGCGGGCGTTTAGCGAAGGCAAGATCGTAGAACGGTTTTCCTTCCGGGTCATTGCGGAGCTTGATGAGCCACGCCTTCGTCGGACTGGAGTCCATGTCGGAGAGAGTGACGCGCGTGTTGCTGACGAGCGTCGCCGCATCCGGTTCGTCGCTGTCGCCGAGTTTGTACGGGTTGCCCATCGGCCAGCGATCAGGCTCGAAGTTGATGATGTAGAGGTACTCCTTCGTGCGGATGGCTCGCTGCGGATACGGCAGGAAACCCTCGCGAGCATCCTCGACATGTCGCTCGCGACCGGTCAGCGCGAAACTGCGCAGCGGATCGACTTGGCCAGACTTCTCGGATTTCAGTACCGGCACGAGGCTGCGAGCGGTCATCACGTCGGGCGGCTTGAGTCCGGCAATCTCCAGAAACGTCGGCGCGAGGTCCGGCAGGCCGACGAAGTCATCAAGCACACGGCCGCCCTTCGTCCCGGCTCCGCGAATGGCCAGCGTGACGTTCGTGCCGAAGTCGTAGAGGTTGCACTTGCCGTGCGTGAAGCCCGGCGGGCCGTGATCGCCGCTAACGACGACCAGCGTGTTGTCGAGTTCGCCGATCTCTTCCAGCTTTTGCAACAGCAAGCCGACCGCGTGATCGAAGGCTTGAATCTCGCCGAAGTAGTCGGCGATGTCCTCGCGAACTTCGGGCACGTCCGGCAGAAACTTGGGGAGCTTGCCTTTCAGCGAATCCGGCTCGATGCCCCACAACGCTTTGCCGGAGCCACGTTCCCACATGCGATGCACGTTGGTCGGGCCAAACCAGTAACAGAACGGTTGCGCTGGTTTGCGATCAGCGAGGAACGTCTCGAAGTTGGCGGTCACGTCGCGATACAACTCGGCCTTGGCCTCTGCGAGCGGCTGACCTTTCTTGACCTTCTGCGTGCAGTTCTCGGAAAAGTTGTTGAACTTGCCGCCAGCTTTTTCGTACGCGAAACGAGCCTCGCCGAACGGAGCGTCGATCGGGGTGCCGGGGCTCCAAACTTTGTACGTCTGGCCGATGTGATAGCCGGCGTCATTCAGCAGCAGCGGGAAGCTCGGAATCTTCGAGTCCCACACCGCTCCTTGCAGAATCGCTGCTCGGCCGGTGCGCCAGAAATGCTGTCCCGACAGCAATGAACTCCGGCACGGAGTACACGACGGCGCGTTGACGTACGCTCGGCGAAAGAGGACTCCCTCGCGCGCAATGTGGTCGATATTCGGCGTCTTGATGACATCGTTGATCGAACCGGGACCATCCGCCGTTGCGAAGATGCTGGCATATCGACCCCAGTCATCGGCGAACGCGAACAAGATGTTGGGCCGCTTCGGATCAGCGGCGTAAGCCGAGCCTGTCGAGAACCACAGCGAGGCCATCACTGCGATAAGAAAAATAAGCTTGTTCATTCGGTTCCCTTTTTGGCCTTGGCTTTCTTTTTCGCCGCTGGCGGCTCATCGGACGACTGCTGTTCGGCGGGCAAATCGCGTGTGGCCAGTTCGCGAAACTCGTTCGTCGCTTTGGTCCAAAGCTGTTCCAATTCCTGAGCCTTCTCCGGCATCTCGCCGGCGAGATTGTTGGATTCCGCTCGGTCATTACTGAGGTCGTACAACCCCCACGCGGCGGCACCGTTCGTCGGCTGATTCGCGGCGGTGACGAGCTTCCAATCGCCGACGCGGATTGCCTTGTTGTTCTCGTGCAGCCACCACAGGGACTCGCGTGTGACGCGGCCGCTCTTCGCGAACGCGGGAACCAAACTCTTGCCGGGAGCCGGTGGGACCGGCTTCCCGTCCCAGGATTCCAGTCGCTTGCCGCCGACCGCGTCGAGGATCGTCGGGACGAGGTCAATTAAGTGGCTCGGATCGTTCCGCAATTCGCCGCGTGCCGCGATCCTCTTCGGCCAATGCACGATCAGCGGCGTCGAGATGCCCCCTTCATGCACCCATGTCTTATTGCGACGGAACGGCGTGTTTGCCGCGTTCGACCAGCCGGGGCCAAGACACAAATAGGTCTTGTCCGATCCCGCCGGAGCGGCCGGATCGTGACCGTTGCCACGAACCATGAGTTCCGCGCTCGCGCCGTTGTCCGAACAGAAAAAGATCAACGTGTTGTCGAACGCCTGCATTACTCGAAGCTGCTCCACCAGTCGGCCGATCTCGCGGTCCATGCGATCGACCATCGCGGCGTGAACCGCCATCTTCGCCGCTTGGAAGTCGCGCTGCTCGGCGTTGAGTTCGTCCCAAGGCAGCGGGCGATTGATCTCGCCAGGACCGAGCTTCACCAGCGCATCGGGAAACGCATACGGCGGCCCGACCTCGCGCTCCGGCGCGGAGAGTCCGCAGGTCAGCAACCCCATTTCCTTCTGCCGTTGCCAGCGAGCCTCGCGAGCGACAGTCCAGCCGCCCCGATACTTGTCGCGATACTTCGCGATGTCCTCGGCTAGCGCGTGCAGCGGGAAGTGCGGCGACGTGAACGCGACGTAGGAAAAGAACGGCCGGTCGGCGTACTGAGTCGCGTGCTCCTTCAGGCACTTGATCGCGTGGTCAGCGATCATCGTCGTGACGTAGCTGGGATGCTTCGGATCAACAGGCGGCAACTTCTTGTCATCCTCAAAATGATTCTGTGGAGCGAAGAAGCTGTTGTGATCCTCCAAGCTGTAGGAGCGATCGAAGCCGCCGGCCAAACGTGCTCCGTCCACATGCCACTTGCCAGAATGATACGAGCGAAAGCCGAGCGGCTTAAGCATGTCCGGCAGCAATCTCGCCCATGCCGGCCGAGTCCCCTGCGAGCCGCCTTTCGGTCCATTCGGCAGCGCGTCGCGCCGCACCTGCTGCGCGTAGTAGCCGGTGAGTAAGGCCGCTCGCGACGGCCAGCAGCGCGCCGTGTTGTAGAACTGCGTGAACCGCAGACCGTTCTTCGCCAGCCCATCGAGCACCGGCGTCTCGATCTCGCCGCCGTAGCAGCCGAGGTCCGAGAAGCCGAGATCGTCAGCGAGGATGACCACGACATTCGGCCGCGACGGCTCGGCGGCCATCGCGGTTGCCGAGAACAAAACCAACATGGCACCGACAAGCGGTTTCATGGTGCGGCCTCGCGAGGAACATGTGACCCCACCGACCTTGCGTCGGTGGCTCGCGGGCCTTTGCACTACGAACACAGCATCTTCGATCGTTTTCGACGTAGTACAAAATCCCGCGAGCCACTGAGGCAAGCTCAGTGGGGAGAAATGAACGGTGGATTAGTGCTTGTAAACCTTGTGCATCGGGCGGCCAGAGAGAATTTGCTCTTTGCCCCACGTCGTCACGTCGCGGAACGCTTGGCTTTGGATGAAGCTTTTGAAGGCTTCTTCGTCGGACCACTCGCTGGTAATGAGGTATGACGCGCCGTCGCTGACATCTTTCCACAACGTCGAATCGGTGTGTCCGGCCGCAGCACGCAACGCACCGAGCACTCCCGCAAACTTGCTCTCGAAGTCCTGCTGCTTCCCCTCGATCACATGATAATTCATTCCGACCGTCACCATGCTGCACACTCCTGTTGAGTTCTCTGAAAAGAAAATCCGCGAGCCGAACGGCCGCGCGCGGGCGGGATAGTAGCGAGATCACTGACGCTCAGCACCGACGCCGCTCCACCAGCCGTCCAAGGATTGTCGCAGCGACGTGACGCGATCCGTCTGCGACTCGGCCAGATTCTTCGTTTCCTGCGGATCGGATTTGAGATCGAAGAGTTCGACGACGCTGTCAGGCTCGTTGTGCGTGTCGGGGACGATGAGCTTCCAATCGCCGCGCACGAGCCAACGCCAGCGGAGACTCGCGGCGGGGTTCTGCAAGTCACGCGAGTCGTGCGTGAAGCATTCGCCAAAGACGGTCTCGCGCCTCGCCACGGCCGCCTCATCCAGCAAATTGAGTCCCGGCAGTTCCGCCGGTCGCTGGAGTCCGACGGCCTC
>CAMDRI010000126.1 GCA_945906725.1 Candidatus Kuenenia stuttgartensis
ATCCGCATGGTCGCCCGACCGACAGGCCGCACAGCCACACTCGTGAACCGCCAATTCCGTTGCCATCGTTCGGCCTCCTTCCTTGGAGTCGCCGGTAGTCTACTTCAGACTGTCTATTTCACGAATCAGTTCTTGGACGGGTTCTAAGCTCGTCACCGCCGCTCGCGACGCGCTGCCGATGCTGAATAAGGAATCGGAATCGAAGAACAAGTCCGTGGCCGCCGCTGAAAAGGCGATCAAGCAGATTGCAGCCGCAAAGGACGACAAGAAGGCCGAATGGTCCTGCCCCCATCGTTCTGGAAAAGCTATTTGGCAGAACGATCGGGGCAGAACGATGACCCAAAACTCGTTCAGGGCGGAATCACGGCGGGGACTTGGCCGACGAGTCCTGCTCGCTTGGCTCGCGCAGGAAGGGCCGTATCTTCTCCAGCGTCTTCGGGCCGATCCCTTTGACCCGCAGCAAATCCTGAACGGTACGAAACGGGCCGTTCGAGTCGCGGTCGGCGACGATTCTTTCGGCCGTCGCTTGGCCGATCCCTTCGATCTGCGTCCACTCGACCCAACTGGCCGAGTTGATATCGATGAGAAAGTCGTACTGCCGAGCCGGCAAGCGTTTGAGTTCAACCGGCCGCATCCCCCAGCCGCCGAGAGTCGCCCAGTGGTAGCCGCTGAGCGCCAAAAACACTGCCGCGAAGATGCTCACGAACAAGTGATCGCGCTTGTTCATCCACAGCCAATTCTCTGGAACACCCTCGGCTTGAGCCACTTGTTTGAGTGGGCATTCGAGTTTCGTCTCCATCGACGCGCTGGATTCGACAGCGGCCGCAGGACTTACCGATGCGGTGGCGGCTGTCACAACGGCTGTCGGAGGTGTTGGTTCAACGGACGCGATCGGTTGGGGATCGGACATGATTCAGTCCACTCGGAATCGTCGATCTCGACTTCTTCCAAACCGCCAACTTTCTATCGCGAATCGCCACGTATCGACAGCGTCGTCCTTTCATCCTCCAAATGATTCTGCACGATCGCACCGGATTTCCGAAACAATCAGTGCTGGAACAAGAACTCTTTCGAATTCAGGATCGCCCATCCCACATCCTCAAGGGCTAGGCGGCGATCTTGCTGCGCGGCGATGTGCTTCTTGGCGGCGTCGAGTTCGGCCAGCGTCGGCTTGCGAGACAACGCGGCGAGATACAGCGTGGTGATGACCTCGTCGTCCGGCTTGTTCTCTTTCGCGAAGATCGCGATGCGGCCGGTGTCGGCTCGGAGCTTTCCATGGACCGTCGGGCCGTTGATCATTTGCAGGGCTTGCGACAGGTTTGACTCGTTCGAGCGTTCGCACTGGCAGGCCATCTCGCGTTGCGGCTGGCCGAAGATCTTCAGGAAGTAGTGGTCGGTCGGGGGATCCGCCAGCGAGACGGCTCGCGTGCCGGGAGGCAGGCCAGCGAAGGTTTCGGGAACGCTCGTGACCTGGCAGATCGCGTCGAGCAGTTGCTCGGCGGAGAGCAAGCGAGTGTTCGAGTGCGAGTTGTAGATCTCGTCGTCCTTGTTGAAGTTGTTCTTGCGGCTGCTGAACTGGTAGGTGCGGCTTTTGAGGATCGTCTTCACCACAAACTTCGTGCTGAAGTTGTTCTTCACGAACTGTACGGCGAGTTCATCCAGCAGCTTGGCATTCGACGGCGGGTTCGAATCGCGGAAGTCATCGACCGGTTCGACGATGCCGCGGCCGAGCAGATGTCCCCAAATGCGATTCACGGCGGCGCGAGCGAAGAACGGGTTGTCGCCAGAGGTCAGCCAACCCGCGAAGACTTCGCGGCGATCCTGGCCAGCGGTGTCATCGACATCCCCCTTGAGCAGCAGATGCACTTTCATTTGTTTGCCGGTGCGCGGCTGCGTGATTTCGCCGGTCGGAATCGGGTAGATGATTTCCTCGTCAGCGGTGTCACCCTTCTGGCGAGCGATCCGCGTGAAGGCGGCGGCGATGCCGTAGTAGTTGTCTTGCGACCAACGCTCGAACGGATGGTTGTGGCACTTCGCGCATTGAATGCGGATGCCAAGGAAGAGCTGCGCAGTGGTCTCGACGGCGTCGTTCGGATCACGACTGGCTCGCCAGTAGTTCGTGGCCGGATTCTCAAAAACGCTGCCGCTGGCGGTCAGCAGTTCGCGAGCAAATTGATCGAACGGCTTGTCGGTGCGGATCGCATCATAGACCCAGCGGCGGAACTTGTGCGTGCCGATAGCGGTGACCTTCTTGCTGTTCGATCGCAAGATGTCGGTCCACTTCAGCGTCCAGAAGTCGGCGAAGTCATCGCTCTCGACAAGCGTGTCGATCAATTGTGCTCGCTTGTCGGCGGCGGGATTGGCGAGGTACGTGGTCGATTCCGCAATCGTCGGCAAGCGACCAGTCACGTCGAGGTAAACTCGGCGGAGGAATTCTTCGTCCGAGCAAAGATCGCTCGGCAGAATCTGAAGCTGCTGCAACTTCTCGAAAACGAGGTTGTCCACGAAATTGTTCGGCTGCGGATTGTTCCACGCAAAACCGGGAACGTCTTCCAGGAAGGTGATGAAGCCGGTCGTCATCTTGTCGAGAATGCGGCCGAGGATCGCGGTTTCGCCGCGACCGGACTTCGACACCAGGCCCGTTTCCGAAACGCTGCCGACTTGTTCGTTCGACGAACTAAAAACGGTCAACGCGGTGATATCGCGAACGCTTCCGTCGGAGTATGTGCCCATCACGATCAACTGCTGCTCTTTCGCGCCTGGCTTGAAGATGCGTTTGTTCGGGAACATCTCCATCTTCACGAGATCGGGCACGCCCTCGGCATCCATCCGCAAGCCTTCGCCGATCCAACCATGCAACGCCTTGTGAGGGGCGTCCCCTTTTTTCAACCTTCGTCCGCCGCCGTGAGCCACTTCCATTAGCGGCTTCTTTAACAACAGACTCTCGTCCGGCTGAACGGTGTTGACGCGACGTTGCATGAATTCGGATCGCAGCGTCAGAGTGTCGATCGTCGGATCGAACGCTCGCAGAGACAAACGGAACCCACCCTTGCCGGACGGTGAACCGTGGCAAGCACCCATATTGCAGCCGGCCTTGGTCAGCGCGGCGAGCGTTTCGTTCTTGAAGCTGACCGGCGACGGCATCGTCATTTCTTTGACGGTCACATCCGCTGTGGCCTTGAGCGCGCCCAGCGTCGCGGTGATCTGAGCGGTTCCATCGGCGACCGGCTTCGCGAGCGTTCCTTCGATCTTCACGATCGCCGGATTCGACGAGGCGAATTGCACGCCCGCATTCGTGAGATCGCGGATGTCATCCGCGCTGAACGTACCGCTGACAACCAGTTGCTGCTGAGCACGATTACCTCGCAGATCAAACTTGCCTGGATCGAGCGAGATTGCTCCGGGGTCGGCGGCGGAGGCCAACGAGCAAAGAGTGGCGGCAAATCCCGCAAGCACAACCAGGATTGAATTCGTCTTCATTTCAGCACCCTCAAGAGATTGTTGGGGTCACCACCAAGACACATAGGCACGAAAAATTCTCGGTGTCTTCGTGGTTCAAAACTACTCCACAGTCAGTGCGATGTTCGGTGATGTGCCGGTCAGTTTGGCGGCACCGTTCATCGCGTCTCCTTTGACGTTGATATTGTTGACCGCTCCTTGAGCCGCATCAGCGGCAACGGCCAGGACGATTTCGGCTTCGGCGGCCCCTTCGGCGACTGTCGCGGCGGCGACGGTGACGCCTTTCGGTAGGTTTTGCAACGTCAGAGTGATCGGACCTTTGAACGCCGGGTTGCGGTCGATGGTGACTTTGCCTTTCAGTGTGCCTCCGCGGGCGATCTTGTCGGCGTCCAACTTCGCGGCAACTTCGAAAGGCGACCGCAGTCGCAGCGTAATGCCGGGCGTCGGTTGCGTCGTGTTGACGTTGTTTTGGTTGATCGCACCAGTCAGTACGACAGTGAACTCGCCGAGCGGGGCTTGAGCATTTGCTGTGAAGACGATGTCGATCTCGTTCGTACCTTTGACGATCGGCTTCACGGCGGCAGTGATGCCAGCCGGCAGGCCGGCCGGAGCAACGGGAATGACTGCGATTGTGACGGCCTCGTCGAACTTCTCTTGGCGAGTGACTTTGATCTTCGCGGTTGCCGAGAGATCTTTTCCGAAGACCAATTCCGCCGGTTCAGAGGTCAAGCTGATCGGCATTTTCGGAGAAACTCCGACGGCGAATGAGTCCGTCAAATTCTGCGGAGGCCACGGCAGTCCCGCGAACAATATTGTGAGCGCGGGAGAGACTGACGAGACCGCTTTGAACTCGGCATTGTTGATCTGCGCCGTACCGACGATCTTGGCGAGAGCCACCTTGCCGGCGGCGGCTTCGGGTGTGGATCGCAACGTCAGCACGGCGTTGTCGCGGCCTGGTCCGATGAAAGTCGGGCTGCTGGTGACTCCGGCCGGCAGGTCAATTGCGGAGACATTGATCGTGCCCGCGTAACCTTTTCGTACGGCCGTGACCGTGATAAACGATGTGCCACCAGCAACAACATTCAGCGTGTCGGCTGACGCGGTCAGAGTGAATTCGGTTTGAACCGGAGTCGCGACGATTCGGTAGGCATACTGCGTTCCGCCCTGGCGATGCAGGTCTTGCACGGCGAGCGTGTAGTCGCCGTCCTCTGGGAACGTGAAATCGAAGGTTGGGTCGATCGCTCCGAAGTCTTCCTTCGCGGCGACTTGTCCGCCGGCTGCGTTGAGCAGCCGAATCATCAGCGCCGCAGGTGAACCTTGTCGTCGCGAGATGCCGGTGAAGGTCATCGCCTGGCCCTTCTTGGCGGCGAAGACGAAGTGGTCGATGTCACCGACCTTGTCAAATCGACCGTTGATGCCTTGAGCGAGATCGGTTCGGTTTGGAGCTTTCGGATCATCGTTCGGCTCGGCTTCGAGGAACTCGACTCGGTCACTGACGGCGATCTGAGCGAAGCCGCTACTCGCTCCGTTGGCTCGTTTGGCTCCGACCGATGCCCATGCAAAGGCCGCATCGGCCGGGAAATTCACGGCGGTCGGTTGCACGCCATCGAGATGCAGTCCGGCAAAGTTCACAGTGGCTGGAGCACCTTTCTTCACTGCGAGCGGATACGGCACCGTCACGCATGGGAAGTCGCCGATTCGCAGTCGGAAGAAGTGATTGGCACTCCCTTGGAAGCGAATGTCGCGGACTTCGAGCATGTACTCGCCCGCGTCTTTGAATTGGTAACACAGTCGGCTGTCGGATCGCAGACCGGGGACGTCGTCACTGTAAGCCAGTTCGCGCCCCTTCGCGTCGAGCAATCGAATCATCGGATCGAGCGTCGATCCAATCCGCCGTGCGAGCAAATCAAATGTCACGAGTTGCCCAGCGGCGACGGTGAATTTGAAGTAATGCTGACTCAGATTCCCGACCTGTCCGTCGACGGCCGTGGGCAGCGTCAGTGCTTGAGCACCCGTCGGCACGCCATTACCCGCCGCTTGTGCGACTGATGGCAGATCATCAACCACAACCAGGCGAATCGGCGAGGTGCCGTTGGCGGTGGCGACTCGGACTCCGTAGATGCCCACCGGCACGTCACTGGGAAGGGTGACGGAATAGACGCACTCGGCCGCGTTCATGCCGTTCATTGGCACGTCCGGTTTAAGAACTGCCTGAGCCGCGAAACTGGTCCACAACTGCGTCGGCCCGACAAGAGCACCGCCCTGCAATTTGAGGTCGTTCGGTTGGCCGGGCTTCAGGGCCAGCGGCGTCGTGTAGGTGATTGCGGGAGCCTGAGCCGAAGCCTGACTCGCGACTGCGAGAAGGACAACGCTTGCCAGAAAACAGGGGACAGAATTGTTACGTTTCAACATGCACCTCACGCCTGGGAAGGTAGGAGTCTCTGGCGTCACATCCTGTCACGTCAGCGACCAATGGCGAGGGAGGACTCGTTCCGGTCGTATGGGAAGGCTTTGATGACTGGCTAATATAGAAGTGGCCTCCCCATTGGTCAAAGCGAAAGAGGGGTGACTTCCCAGATGTCGCTAGATTGGTCCGGTCGTGCGGGCACTGCGAGCCGAAAGAATCTGGTGTCGTTAAGCTTATGCGCGAGGCGTCATCATCGTGCGCGGCGTTTAATGATGGTTTCCGAAGAACTCGTCGGGTTGAACCAGTCCCGATGGATTATCGAAATCCTCACGCCAGGACTTCTTCAATCGGCTGGCCACCTTGAGCGATCTCGACCGGGCGATTGTTGTGATCGGGGACTCGCATTTCCGGGTCGATGCCGAGACAGCGATAGATCGTCGCGCACAGATCGGCCGGACGAGTGGGCTTGTCCTTCACATACGCGGCTTGCGAATCGGACGCTCCGTAGACGGTGCCGCCGCGAATGCCCGCTCCGGCCAGCAGTGAGCCGTAGCAGTTCGTCCAGTGGTCACGGCCCGCGTTGCCGTTAACTCGCGGAGTACGGCCCATCTCGCTGGTGACGCAGATCAGCGTTTCGTCCAAGAGTCCGCGAGCCTGCAAGTCGGCCATCAACGCAGACATTGTTTGATCGAAGCCCGGCAGCTTGTTGTTCTTCAAGATGTGGAAATTCTTCTGGTGAGTATCCCAAGCGTCGTAGTCGACGTTGACCGGTCCCCAGAATAAATCCCACGTCACGTTGACGAAGCGAACGCCCTGCTCGATCAACCGCCGAGCAATTAGCGTCGAGTTGCCGAACAGCGTGTTGCCGTAGCGATCGACGGTCTTCGGATCTTCGAGGCTCAGATCGAACGCCGTGCGGAGCTTCGACGAAGTCAGCACATCGAAAGCTCGCTGTTGATTGCGATCGAACGATGCGGTCGCGAGTGCGCGGTCTGCTTTGCCCCGTTCATCGTCAATCTGTTGCAGCAGCGAGCGGCGCGAGTTCAGCCGATCGACCGTCATGCCGTCTTTCAGAACGCTGTTCGGGAGCAACGGCGCTCCGCGCACGATCTGTGGATTGCCCGGCACCGGTGCGAATCCATCCTTGTCGTAGTACGGCATCGACTCGGTCGTCAGTCCGTCGAATCGCTTACCGAGGAATCCGCTGTACGGGCCGGATCGACGAAACGCCTGGCCCCAGCCGAGCCAGACTGGCATGAAAACGTAATCGGGCAACTTCTTCTGTCCCGCGCTGAGGTACTCGCAGATCGAACCCATGCTCGGCGGATCGGTGTCGCGCGGGTGTTGGTCGGGCAGCATCAGGTCGTAGCCGGTGTAGCAGGGGAGGCAATTGTGACAGCCGGCCTTGTGATTGATCGAGCGAATGAATGCCGTGCGGTGCGCCCACTGAGCGAATTGTGGCAGGTGCTCACAGACGTCGATGCCGGGGACGTTGGTTGCGATCGGCCGGAACTCGCCGCGCGTCTCCGACGGACCTTCCGGCTTCATGTCGTACATGTCCTGAGTCGCCGCGCCGCCAAGCAAAAAAATGAAGATGACATTCTTGGCTTTCGCGTGTCCAACGTGCCCGGCCTGCTCGGCTGCAAGCATCTGCGGCAGGCCAAAGCCACCGAGCGCGGACAACGCTCCGGCTTTCAGCGTCTCGCGCCGAGTGATCCCATCGCAACAACGTCGCGGACTTCCAAGCATTGTCAGCATGGTTCGTGACCCTTATCGGCCGATAAAGAACGCATCAGTCGCGGCTGATCGTAACCATCGACCGCAGACGAGGCCAAGCGTGAGTTCTTCGTGGGGCACGTTTTCAACGTGCCTGGCCGGTCTTGACGGGCACGTTGAAAACGTGCCCCACGAGCTATCGCCGCCGCAAAATCAACACAACATCCTGAGTCATCGGACCGATCTTCACTGGCTTCTTGAGGTCGTAGGCGAAGTCATACGTCGCGGCGTGTTCGAGTTCGGGGACTCGCGACAGCAGGTCGGACATCTGGACCGCCGTGTAAGTCCGGTAGTGCATCTCGTCTTCGATTCGGAAGTGTTTCGTTGGCATCCAAATGTCGAGCGTCATGCCGAGGTATTCCATCCGGCCTTTGCGATCGACTCGTTTGGACCACATCCGCGAGCAGACCTGCACATGCCCGCGCCGGGCGATCCACGATTCCTCGTCGTCGTGCGGCCCGCGTGTCGGCAAAAGGTGCAGACCGAGAGCGTAAATCCCTCCCGGAGCCAGCGCCGCCGCCATGCACTTCAGGTGCGCTTCGGCCGTTGCCTCAGTCGGCAGATGCCGAAACGTGTTGATCGTGTTGAACGCTGCATCGACCGGACGCTGCAACCGAAAGTCCGCCATGTCGCCAACCGCGACGCTCTTGGAAAAGCCGTGCTTGCGGAGCCGCTCATTGCAGTACGCGACCGCCTTCTCGTTGAGATCGTTGCCGCTAACCTTGTTCCCCGCCTTCGCAAATTGCAGCAGCAGCCGACCAGTCCCGCAGGCAGGCTCGAAGACTTTGCGAACTTTCCGAGTCGCGTGCCGCTCGAAACAGCCCCGCAGAAAGTGGAACTCCGCTCGCCAGTCCGAGCCGAACAGCAATTCGTAGTACTGCGGGAAGTCGTAGATGCTGGCTTGGATGGTTTCGGGCATGGGTGGCGGGATCAGGGGTTGGGGATGAGGAGTTAGAGGATTCGCGTCGCCGCCCAGATCGCAGCGAGAGCGAGCGAGAGGATTGCGACCACGGCTCCGACCGTAAAGCGCCACGCCAAGGCTTGTTCGATCAACAGCAGTGCGAAAACGGCGACGAGCAGGTTGATCGTCAGCGAAGGCGTGTCCGGTTCCGGGTCGTCGGACGGTGCCGCTGCTGGTGAGTTCGCGTCACGTACGACGATCCCAGGATCTTGCTCATTGCCCTGCGATATGGACCACTCGCGCGGATCGAGCCGCCGCGGATCGCTCTCACGCGGATCGACGTTGATTGCGAATCGCTCGATCGTGACTGGGACAGCACCGCTCGTCAGTGTGTAGTTACCGGGTCGGTTCGTATCGTTGATAACAATCAGCAATCGACCGTCCCGATCGACCGGCGCCAGCGTTTTCGCCACTCCATCGGGCGGGGTCAGCGTGACGTTCGTCGAGCCGTTTGGAGCTTCGCGCTGGATCAATTCGCCGACGAGTGATTCGCTCGGCTGCGAGCGACCGGTGGCGGCGTACTCCGTCAGCTCATGGACCAGCGGCACAAATCCCGCCGCCCAGATGGCCCACTCGCCCCACGTTTCGTCGAGCGATGTTGTGATGAGTACGCAGCGACCTCGGCCGAGTCCGCCATCGGCGGATGTCACGATCGCCGGATCACCGTTGGAGAAACGGAGTGCGATGTCGAGCTGTTTCGCGTCCGCCGATTCGGCGCGCACGAATTGCCGAATCAGCGCGGTCTCCAAGCCAGCTCCGGGATTGCCACGAAACTCGCGCAGCAGCGGGTGCGTAAAGTCACCGGGATCGAAGCCGAATGCGGAGGGAGTGCCATCGTCATTGGTACTCGTGACGACGTCGTTCAATCGCAATGACATCAGTCCGCGTGGCCCGAACGCGACCTCGTTGAGCTTCTCGACAGAAACCGTCGGTCCCAGCGACACGATGATTCCACCACCGCTTTCGGCGAATCGTCGCAAGCGTTCGACTTCCAGTTCAGTCAGCGTGCCGACATCGCAGACGAAGACAACGTCATATCGATCGAGTTCGACGTTCGGGAGTTCCGAATCCGGCACAGTAGTCACTCGCAGCCAACGGGGACTCGTCACGCGATCGGTTGTTTTGGGTGACAACGCTTGCTCGACGAAGAACGTCGCCGCCTCGCGCGGCCGGGCCAAGGGGCGGCCGTTGACTAGCAGCACGCTCAATTCCGTACGCACGCTGAGCGGCAACCAGCGTTCGTTGTCAGCCAGCAGCGAGTCTTCTTCGAGTCGCACAGACAGCGTGTATTTTCCCGACGCCGGCGCGGCCAGTGCGAACTCGATTGTCACGTCTTGGCCGAGCGGAAAATCGACTCGCCGCGAGTCTGCCAGT
The DNA here is from genome assembly GCA_945906725.1 of Candidatus Kuenenia stuttgartensis. Lineage (GTDB taxonomy): Bacteria > Planctomycetota > Planctomycetia > Planctomycetales > Planctomycetaceae > SXKJ01. The sequence goes on from CAMDRI010000126.1 coordinate 9,978, forward strand.
TGCTCGTCGATGCGCAACTCGACTCGTCGCGCAGTAATTGGAACGGCTCCCGCATTGCGGAGCGTCACGGTTACAGACATTGGTTGTTCGGCTACGAGAATCGGCGGATCAGTCGTCAGTCCGATAACCGCCGCGTTGTCCGGCGACGCCGATCCGACATCGATCAGCACCACTTCGTGGGGCACGCTGCCAGCTTGCCTCGCCAAATCCGGAAAGCTGGCAGCGTGCCCCACGGTCGTCCAATTCTCTGCTTGGAAGTCGGAGATGACGATGACTTCGCAGCGCTCCTGCGGTTGCTTGGTGGCGATCAGTTCGGGGAGTTGCCGCAGCGTCGCGGCGACATCGCCACGCTCGAACGTCAGTGGCAGTCGGTCGATTTCGTCCAGCACGCCGCTGGCCACGAGCGTCGGCTGACGGATCAGCAAACGCGGCTCAGAACCGGCGATGCGTGCCAACGCGAAGCGGTCGCCAGAGGGACTCTTTTTGACGAGGTCTCGTGCGATCGCTCTGCCCGCCTCGAACAACGTCGAGGACGTGTCGCCCTCGGCCGCCGCCGCATTGCGTCCCAGGCTCAGCGACGCATCGAGCACGATCACTCGCAGCGTCGGCGGTGTCGCCCGCGCGAGCTTGCCGGCATCCGCCCAGCGTGGCCGCGCGAACGCGAACACGATCAGCGCGAGAATCAAGACTCGCGCCGCCAACAGCAGCAATTGTTCCAGCCGAGTCCGCCGTGATTGCTTGCGAGTCGCTGCGTGCAAGAACTGCATCGCCGCCCAGGTCACCTCGCGATACCGGCGGCGAAACAGCCAGTGAATCAACACTGGCACCGTCGCCAACGCCAGCCAACCCAGCAGCGCGGGACTGGCGAAGCCGAAGGCGAGAAAAGGGAAGAAGCCCATGTCGATTCAATCGTCCCGTGTCTGAACTCCTACTCTTAACTCCTACTCCTACTCGAATTTGTTGGTCCGAGTAGGAGTAGGAGTAGGAGCAGGAACGAAATCAACTCAGTAAATCGTATCAAGCGACCGGTTGACCGGCGCGGGTCGGCTTGTTTTGCTTCACGCCATGACGGTTCCAAAGATTTCACCGATCGGCTTGCGGTTGCTCGACCGGCGTCGCTTCTTGAACGACTCGGCCAGCGGACTGAGCGGCCTCGCGCTGGCGACGTTGCTGGCGCAGAACGGATTAACCGCGGAAGACCGGTCGCCGATCCGACCGAAGATTGATCCGGCCACGCCATATGCCGCTCGTCCAGCACACTTCGCGGCGCGAGCGAATCGCGTGCTGATGATTTTTTGCTCGGGCGCGGTCAGCCACGTCGACACGTTCGACTTTAAATCGGAGTTGGTCAAACGGCACGACACGCCAATGCCGGGCAGCGACAAACTCATCACGTTTCAAGGGGAGAACGGCAATCTGATCAAGCCGCTGTGGCCGTTCCGGCCGCGCGGTGAATCCGGCAAGATGGTCAGCGACTTGCTGCCAAACATCGCTGGGCTGGCCGATGAGATGTGCTTCATTCACTCGATGACCGCCAAGTCGAACACGCACGGGTCGGCCGAAAACCAGATGAGCACCGGCTTCATCCTCGACGGTTTTCCGGGGGTCGGTTGCTGGGTCAGCTACGCACTGGGGAGCGAGTGCTCCGACCTGCCGGCGTTCGTGGCGATCCCGGATCCGCGCGGAGTGCCGCAGATTGGCGCGAGTCATTGGAACTCAAAGTTTCTGCCCGCCGCGTTTCAGGGGACTCCATTCACCGCCGACAAACCGATCCCGAATCTGCGTCGTCCGTCTGAGATTTCGGAAGCCACGGACGTGGCGACACGCGGCTTCCTGCGAAGGCTCAACGAGAAACATCTCGAACGCAATCCCGGCGACTCCGAACTGCTCGCGCGGATCGCCAGCTACGAACTCGCGGCGAAGATGCAGATCAGCGCGGCGACGGTTGCCAACCTCGAAGCCGAATCGAAATCGACTCATGAAGCGTACGGCACTCTGGACGAGAACAAAAACAAAGCTGGATTCGCGCGGAATTGCCTGCTGGCTCGGCGGCTGATCGAACGAGGCGTGCGGTTCGTGCAACTCTTCAACGGCTCGTACGCGATGGGCGAAGGGGTCGGCAACTGGGACGGACACAAGACGCTTCAGCAGCAGTATTCCGTCCACGCGCCGATCCTCGATCAGCCGTGCGCCGCTCTGCTGCGCGATCTCAAACAACGCGGCTTGCTGGAAGACACGCTGGTTGTGTGGGTCACGGAATTCGGTCGGATGCCGACGTTCCAAAAGGGAGCGAACGGCCGCGATCACAACCCGAAAGGTTTTACAGTCTGGCTGGCAGGTGCAGGGGTAAAGGCACCGTTCTCGTACGGCGCGACGGATGAGTTCGGTCACAAAGCGATCGAGAACGTCTCGACGATCTACGACCTGCACGCCACGATCCTGCATCTGCTCGGGCTGAACCATGAACGGCTGAGTTTTTATCACAACGGCATCCAACGCCGCTTGACCGACGTGCATGGCCACGTCCTGCGCGACGTGCTGGCGTGACGATCGCTGGATGAGAACAGTGCAAAGCGCAGAGTGACGAGTGCAAAGTGAAAAGTGTCAGACGCTGCCGCACTTCCTGGGCTTCTTGATTTTGCAGTTTGCACTCTTCACTCTGCACTGCGTTTCACTTCATGCGGAATACCAATCCAGAAGGCACATCGTGTCCGGTTGGCAAAAACTCGAAATCGCTGGCAAAGCGACTGATATCTTTGAACCGTTGCAGCCGAGCGATCCCGCGCGAGCCGTCCTCTTCCTGCACGGACACGGCTTGCAGACGCTCGCTGGCAATGCGGTCTACACGGCCGAGTTCGAACGTCTCGGCCTGCGAGCAATCTGTCCGCACGGTCAACGCTCGTGGTGGCTGCCGATGGTTTGCCCGGAGTTTGACACCGAGCTATCTCCGATCGGACACATCCGCTCAAACGTGTTGCCGTGGATCGAGTCGACTTGGCAAGTGAAGCCGCCCGCACTGGCAGCGTTTGGCGTGAGTATGGGCGGACAAGGAGTCTTGCAGTTGGCGTATCGGCATCCGAACGAGTTTCCGGTCGTCGCCGCGATCTCGCCGGTGATCGACCTTCAAGAGTGGATGGGGCAGGGACTGCCGCTCGATGAGATGTTCGCCGACCAGGAAGCGGCTCGGCAGCAGACGGCGACGTTGCAGGTGCAAGGTTTGAATTGGCCTCGGCATCAATTTCTGACGTGCGATCCGACCGACCGAGATGCGATGCCGGGCGTCGAGAAACTCGTCAGCAAATTGAATTCGTCCGGTGTTCCTTTTGAGCGTGACTTCACGACGTCGCATGGCGGACACTCGTGGGAGTACTTCAATCATCTAGCTCCGAGCGTGATGCAGTTTTTGGCCAGCAGCTTGGACGCGGAGCATCGTCGTGTGGTTTGATCGTGGGGCACGTTTTCAACGTGCCCGTCCAGGCTAGGCGCGTTGAAAATGTGCCCCACGAGGGACGAATGTTCGAGACCTTCGATCACACCGCCGACATCGGCTTGCGAGTCACCGCCGCGACGCTCGAAGAGTTGTTCGCCGAGGCGGCGCGCGGGCTGACGTCGCTGCTGATCGAGAACATCGCCGACGTCCGGCCGACGCTGACCGAGACGATCCAACTCGCCGGAACCGAGATCGATTATCTGCTTTTCGATTGGCTCAACGAATTACTGTTCCGGTTTGAGACGGGCAAGCTGTTGTGCTGTGAGTTCAACGTGCGTCTGAGCGATCAAGGTCTGGAAGCGACGATCCGAGGTGAGCCGAGCGACCCGGCTCGGCATCGGCTGGCTCACGAAGTCAAAGCGATCACCTATCACGGCTTGAGCGTCCAACACACCAAGAGTGTTTGGCAGACAGAACTGATCCTCGACATTTGAGGGAGCCGCAAAGACCTCTCGGTAGCCACGCCCGCCACGAGCGCAGTGTTCGCATCTTTCCCACGCTCTTGGCGAGCGTCGCGACGTGATCTCTGCGCGAGTCATTCAGGCCGTTGCACCTTCCAGGATGCGATGGGTCGGCACTGGGCGGCCGGGGCGGAAGCATTGCAGCGTGTCGATCTGCGACTCGGCGGGAAGTGCAACACACGCGGCGTACACGACCTCACGGACAAGACGTTCGAGTTCCGTCGGGTCGGTGGCGACGCGAGCGTTGACGACCACGCTTGCTTGAGAAACTCGGCAGTTCGACGGAAGCGAGAGTTCCGGTTCGGTGAAGCTGCTGACGAGATTTGCGACGCCGTAAAAACCTTCCCAGAGGCCGATCGTCTTGAGATGCGCGGTCTCGGCACCGATGGTCGAGAACTCCGTTCGCAGTCGCCGAATGATGTCGAGCAACAGATCGTCCAGCTCAAATGGCTGAGCGGCGGTGACTCGAACTTGGCTGTTGAGCCAACCGAGTTCCGCTTCCCCTTCCGCGTAGATGTCGTAATCCACGTCCATCACGCGCTGCCCGAAGTCGCCGCGTTGTTCCAGGAATTCACAGAACGCCGCGAACCCCTCGCCGGACTTCGCCGACATGCGCAGGATCGGCCGGCCGGGGAATTGTTCTTCCAACCGCTGCGAGAGATCGTTCACCGCGTCCGCCGACATTTCGTCAATCCGATTGATGACGACGAAGTCCGCCTCTTCGATCTGCTTGCGAAAGATGTACGCCGCCTTCGGCGAGAATCCGGCTCCCGCTTCGTTCCGCAAGATCTTCGCGCCGTGGCTGGGCTTGATGATCACGCCGTAAGGAGCCACGTCCAACGGTTGCTCGTAAATTTGCACCAACGGTCGTACGACCGTCGCGACGAGATCGGTGCAACTGCCGACCGGCTCGGCGATGATCACGTCCGGACGTTCGGTGGTGCCGAGCTTCTCGACCGTCGAAGTCAACGCGTTGAAGTTGCAGCAGAAGCACGAGCCGGCGACTTCGCCCACCTCGAAGCCCTGTGCTCGCAAGCTGTTGGTATCGACCAAGTCGGTGGTCTGGTCATTGGTGACAATTCCGACGCTCAGCCCTTGAGCCATGTAATGCCGCGCGAGCCGCGCGATGGCCGTCGTCTTTCCGGCTCCCAAAAAACCGCCAATCATCACGAATCGTGGGTTGCTCATGGTTGCTCATCCCTAATCAGGAAATCTTTCACACGACAGTCTTCAAATCGCTGACGCTGCGAGCGACCGGTCGCGATTCTGTTCGACGTTCTAACGACATCCAGAATGTCAGACAAACCAGGCTCCATCGCGGGAAGGCGTGCCGTCATCTCCGTCCCGCTTGCTGGAGTCACGTTGTGACAATCACTAGAAGGTTCTCGGCGAACCCGGCATTCGCACGTTTGACGAGTCTTGTTTTTGGGGAGAGTACCTGTGAGTCAAGAGCCTGATCCGTCGTTACCGCGTCAGTTCGTCGCCGAGGTGTTCGGCACGTTTCTACTGATCTTCTTTGGTTGCGGAGCGGTTCATGCGGCCGTGCTGACGGGAGCGCAATCCGGCTTGTGGCAAGTGGCGATCGTATGGGGCGTGGCGATCATGTTGGCAATCTACGCGGTTGGCGGCGTGAGCGGCGCACACATCAATCCGGCGATGACGCTGGCGTTCGCGATCTGGCGCGGCTTTCCCAAGAGTCGCGTGCTGCCGTTCATCGTCGCTCAATTGGCCGGCGCGATGCTGGCGGCCGGACTGTTGTTCGTACTGTTCGGCCCGCAGCTCGCGGCGAAGGAACAAGAAAAACTGGTCACACGCGGCGAGCCGCCGAGCGTCGTGACGGCGATGTGCTACGGCGAGTATTTCCCGAACCCCGGCGGACTGGCGTCGGGCAATGAACCGTACTCGGTGGCGAAACATGCCGAGTGGCGAGCGCTCGGATCGCCGAGCTTGGCGTTTCTCGCCGAGCTGATCGGCACACTGATTCTGGGCTTCGTGGTGTTTGCTCTGACGGACGAACGCAATCGTGGGCAACCGGCGACCGGGCAGGCGCCGATTTTTATCGGTCTGACGGTGGCGGTGTTGATCTCGGTACTCGCGCCGCTGACACAGGCGTGTTTTAATCCCGCGCGAGATTTTGGGCCGCGATTGTTCGCTCGCTTCGCCGGTTGGGGGAGCGTCGCGTTGCCTGGGCAGGACGATTGGAGTTGGCTGACGGTCTACATCATCGCTCCGATTTTGGGAGCCGCGTGCGGCGGTGGATTGTACGAGTTCGGAATTCGTCCGGCGTTCAACGCATCGGAAGGGGTGTCCTCGTGAAGAGTTTTTGCTGGCGATCGTCAGTCTGCTGGGTTTCGTTTCGTTTTCGCCAGGGGACGAGCCACTCAAGCTTGATCCGCAGCAGCCGTACTCGGACGAGCGATTGAATCCGGTCAACTATGACATTGAATTCCTCGTGACCGTGACGACCCCCTCTAAGTTCGACTTTTGCAGTTTTTAGAGTGTTGAGAACTGATCTACGGAAAAAGCGCGAGCCTCCACGACAATGCTTGGGACATCACTCTCAGGCATCGAGCAAGGAGGCTCACGATGGAACTTGTACCCAGTTTTGCGGTTTTGT
>CAMDRI010000127.1 GCA_945906725.1 Candidatus Kuenenia stuttgartensis
ATGCCGTATCGGGTTCGCGTTTCGGTGGCCTCTTTCGAGATGTCGAACGCTGTCCGTGCTCGGTCGCCAGTGACGAGGTCGAACGCTTCTCGAGTGAACTGGTCGATCGAATCGGCGACTCCTTCGCGGTCGATCAGTTGTCGAGTCTCGCCGAAACCTGTGAGCAACGCGCGGCGGTCGCTCAGCCGTTCATTCGTCAGTCCGCCAAGCAGCGTGAGATTCGCGACGAAGAAATCTTTGTCGTCGGCCGACTTCACCGTCTCGAACGGATTGAAGCCTTTGCCGAGCCATGCTGCTCTGCCGAAGCGCATGCTGGCTGGGATCGACACGAACGCTGGCACGCCCGACTCGTTCGCTCCCCGCAGTTTCGTGGTGATCGAGCCGAAGCAGGGCATTTCGTTTTCGCGATTCTGATTGTCTCGCAGGTAGTAGCCGGTCTGCGTCAGATGGCTGCTGGTTCCGTGACTGCCGTTCGTGTGGTGCATCGACCGAATCACGGCCAGCTTGTCGATGATCCGAGCCTGCTCGGTCATGAACTCGGAAAACTGCACGCCGGGAATCGCCGTGTCGATCGCATTCAGTGGCCCGCGATACTCCGCCGGCGCGAGTGGCTTCGGGTCGTAGGTTTCATGCTGCGTCGGCCCACCAGCCATCTCGACGTAGATGACCGCCGTCTTGCGGGACGCCAAACCGGCGGACGCACGCTGTTGCAACAATCCCGGCAATGACAAGCCGAACGCGCCGGTCAAGCCAGCCTGAAGAACGGAGCGACGAGACTGCGACATGGTGACTTCAATGTTAAACAAGTTCGCGCATCGGCTGGATGCCGTCGTCAACAAGGTTTTGCGGGACGCCGGATCCGTCGAAGATGCGGACGCGGCCGACGTCGAGGCCGGCGTTTTTGTAGAGCGTGGCGAAGATTTCTTGGAACTTGACCGGACGTTCGACGGCGTGCTCGCCTTTGCGATTCGTGCGGCCGATGACTTGCCCCGTCTTCATGCCGCCGCCGGCGAGCATCGCGCACGAGACCTGCGGCCAGTGATCGCGTGAGTTGTTGTTGTTGATCTTCGGAGTCCGGCCGAACTCGCCCCAGACGACGACCGAGACGTCGTTGTGCAAACCGCGCTCGTGCAGATCGGTGACCAGCGCGGACAAGCCTTGATCGAGCAACGGGAACTCTTCGCGAGACATCGGGAAGTTCATCCCGTCACCGCCGTGCCAATCCCAGCGGCTGTAGTTCAGCGAGACGTACCGAGCACCCGCTTCGACCAGTCGCCGAGCCACGCAGAAGTTTTCAATCATGCGCGGTGCGCCGTCGCGCTGGAACTTCTCGTCGCTCTTGCCGTAGCGAGCCAGCACGCGCGGGTCTTCTTTCGAGAGATCGAGAGCTTCGGCCAGCTTTGAAGTTGTGAGGATGCCGAGTGCTTGCTGCGTGTAGACATCGACGCTTTCCATCACTCCTTTGCCGTCGGCCGCGCGGACGAAGCCGTCGAAGGCTTTCATAAGTTGGTTGCGATCTTGCAGTCGCTCCAGCGAGATGCCTTGCAGCACCATTCCTTCCGGAGAACTGCGAGCTTTGCTGCCGAGCAAATTGAACGGCGTGTGCGAGACTCCCAAGAAGCCGCCGTCGGCTGGCTCACCCCAAGTGCGATTGCCGACTGTGTACATGAGCGCGACGTTGGGCGGCACGGCTCCGTTGGTCGGGCCTTGCAGTTTGGAAATCCACGACCCGGCGGCTGGCCAACCTCCGGGGGGCTTTCGATCCGATTTGCGATGCCCGGTCATGCACTGATAGCCGTCGTGCAATCCGTCCGCGTCCGAGATCGACCGCACCGGCACGAACTTGTCCATCATCTGCGCCATGCGCGGAAACAGTTCGCAGATTTCGATCCCCGGCACGTTGGTGGCGATCGGCCGGAACTCGCCTCGAATCTCGGCCGGAGCGTCCGGCTTCGGATCCCACAAATCAATGTGTGACGGCCCGCCCGGCATGTAGATGTTGATGATCGCCTTGTGAGACGAGCCGGTGCGTGCGTCGGCCTCGGCTCGCAGAACGCTCGGCAAAGCGAGGCCGCCCATCGCGAAGCCGCCAATCGTCAAGAACGATCGCCGAGACATCCGGTCGCAAAAGCTGGTCCCGTGAGCCGCATCGTGGTGACGCTCACGTCCTAGAATTGTCAGCATGGGCAGGCTCCATCGCGGAGTATTGGGCAGAAAAACCGGAAAGACACATCTTCTTAATTCGGTCGTAACTGATGCGTCGGTTGAGATTTGACGGTCCAAATTCGGTTGTGTCAACAAGGAAGCGGCACACACGCAGCGACCGTCTTAACGCGGTAGAACTTCAATCCGATCAATCGGGGCACAACAAGCGGCCTCACGCCAGTGCTAGCACCTTCTTCATCCGGGCCGTGATGTCGGCCAGTTCTTTCTCGCCGCCGCCGCCAACTTCGCTGGTGGCCCAGCCGTCGTAGCCGATTTCGCCGAGGGCTTTCAGAACCGCCGGCCAGTCTTCGTCACCCTCGCCGATTTTGCACCAACTGTTTTTGTGGCTGTAGCCTTTGAAATCGAACTTCACCAGCCGCTTGCCGAGCTTCCGAATCCACTCGGCGGACGAGACACCGTACTTGAGCATGTTGCTGCAATCGAAGTACGCACCGGCCCACGGGCTTTTCAGATCGTCCACAAACGAGATCAGGTGCTCCGGCTTGGTGATGAAATTGTTCCAGACGGTCTCGATGCAGATTTTGACTTTGTGCTTCTCGGCCAGCGGCAGCGCCTTTTTGATTTCGGCTTGTGAGCGTTCGTAGCACTGCTCGAAGGTGACGTCGTCCTTAACGACGCCAGGGACCAGCAGCACGGTGTCGCAGCCGAAGAACGCGGCATCCTCGATGGCTCCGTTCAGAGCGGCCAGCCCTTTGGCTCGGACATCGGCGGCGGAACTCGACAGCGTGTCGCGCCAGTGGACACTGTCGATAACGCCATGAATCACGATCCCGGTCTTCTCGGCGGCCGCCTTTGCCTCGGCCTTGTTCAACCCGCTGGGGCTGTCCACCTCGACTCCTTGCAGGCCTAGCTTCTTGATGAGGTTGAGCTTGTCCTCAATCGAGCCATCGTGCTTGATCATTCCGAACTTGACCGCCATTCGCAGCTTCGGCTTCTTCGCTTCCTCGGCCAAAGAGAACTGCATCGGCAGAGCCGCCGCAGCCGAAGCGGCCAGGGTGGATTTGAGAAAGTCACGACGGGCGAAAGATGCGGACATGGAACATCTCCTGAAGTTTGTGGTCCCGCCTTCAGGCGGAACGCGATGATCGCCTCAACGCGAAACGACGAACACTCGAGATGCTATCGCTCGCAATTACGACCCGCAACGAGCGTCGATGGCGGATTGTTCGCGAGCCGGCACGACCAAAAAATGATCCTTGTTGTTCGTCCGCACGTTGCCCGGAAGCGCCAACGCTCCGAAGCTGACATTGACCGGAGCGGTCTCTGGCCCAAAGTACTTCGCCGCCAGTTCGTCCCACTGAGCGTCGGCGGAATTCAGAGTTTCCGTTTCGGAAGAGGCGGACCTGTTGAGTTCTCGGCGACCCACGTCCGGGTCAACGTGGCTACGGATTTTTGAACAACTTCACTTTTTCGCGCATCGTGAAGCATTATCTGTTGCTCGTCGTCCGTCGCTAGCAGCGTTCGAGATCAAACACATGGTAATGCCACGCGGGTAAGTCCAAGTACAACCCGCGAGTGATCAAATCGATTCCATCCCGGTCATAAGTCGCTTCGCCCATGCAATCTGTCAGCCTCCACATTTGCTGCTTCAAGTCATCGTGCGGCAAGCGAACAAAGCACTGGCTTTGGTTCGGCGAGTAGTTGACGGCGACGAGTCGTCGTTGGCTGTCAGTTCCTTGCCACTCGCAGGCGACGAAGCTGGCGCATGAGCCGTTTCCGTCCCACGCCGGAGCGCATTCGAGTTGCTGCCAAGTTCCATTACGAACAGTGTCGTCACCAAGGGCCGCTAGAAATCGGTCGTAGAACTTTTTTAAGTTCTCGTCCACGAGTTCATCGGGAGCGCGGACCAGGTGTGGCGAAATCCGCTTCAGTCGGCCCTCGAACTGGCCTTGATGGAAGAATCGCAAGCCGGGCGACAGGAAGGTGATGACTGCGGCGGCTTGGTGAACTTCTCGCGAAAACGTCGCCGCCACTCGCGGTTCGTCGTGGTTCTCAAGGAAGCGCGCCAGCTTGTCCTGGTAATTCAGTCCAGCGTGGAAGTGCTCACGCACCGGGCGGGCGTGATGCCCGCGCAGCCGGTCGTAAAGCCGCTTGTCGTAGCAGTAGTCGAAGCCCAGATGCTGCAACTCCCACTCGAGATCCCAATAGACTTCGGCCATGAACTGGAAATTTGGATGCGCCCGCCGCACAGACCCGGTCGCATTCGGCCAGAAGATTTTCGCCTGGATGCCCCACGTCCGCTCGAACACGTCGGGCAGAACGAGCATCGCCATGTCGCAGCGCACGCCATCGCATTGGCCGGCGATGCGAGTGAGTTCGCCGATCATCGCTTGCTGCAAGGCCGGGTTGCCGTAATTGAGCTGGATCGTGTCGGGCCAGCCCTCGAAGTATGGATCGCGGCCGTATGCGAACAGCAGCGATCCGGTTCTCGTTTTCATGCGGCAGTAGTTTCGGGGCGAGTGAGCCAAATCAATCTCGCTGCCCTGAACGAAGTAGTCCGGGTGCTCGTCAATCCACGGATGGTCCGGGGCCATGTGGTTCGGAACGAAGTCGAGCATCAGTTTCAGCCCGCGCTTCTGCATCCGTGCCCGCAGTCGCGCGAGCGCTGGATCGCCGCCCAGATCGCGATGGACTGTGTAGCTTTGAATAGCGAACCCAGAACCGGCGATGTCTTTGTCCTTGAGATCTGGCAGCGTTTCCTCGAACTCGCGCCGCCATCCGGGACTCGCTCGCGAGATGACCTGCGCCGCCGGGCCGGTCTGCCAAACGCTCAGCAACCAGATCCAGTCGAAGCCTTGCTGGGCGAAGTCATCCAACGCGACATCCGGAATGTCGTCCAACGTCGCTGGGCGGCCGAGCGTGCGAGACAATTCCGTCAGCCAGACGCGCGTGTTGATCTGGTACAGCAAGGGGTAACGAGGTGCGGACATGACACAAGTCTACCAAGGGATCGCCTCGACGGGGCGGTTGGGCTTCCATCAGGCCGAGCGATTGCGGTCCAATCGCCAAGAGTCTCCAAGACTGCGGGACCATTTGCGAACGAAATCTAATCTCGTTTCCGATCCCGTTTCGGTTTGTACGGTTCGCGAGTTGGTGGGCGAACTGGGCGCGAGTCGGGGCGCGGCGGCGCGGCGACCATCGCGTTGACGTTACGGCCGCGCAAGCGTGTGCCGATGACGGCTTTCAGAATGGTTTCGGCGTGCTCGGCGGCGACTTGGACAAAGCTGATCGTCGGCAGAATTTGAATTGGGCCGATGACCGTGCGCGGCAAGCCGCTCTCGTTGGCGATGCAGCCGACGAAGTCTCCCGGTGCTGCGCCGTAATTGTGGCCGACGTTGAATTTTAGCCAGACGCCGGACTCGTCGATCCGTTTTGCCGCGCGCGGATCAGCCGGCTCTCTCGCTTCATCGCGGGGACCGCGCGGCGGACGTGAATCGCTGTGCGGCGCTGTACGATACTGTCGCGGATCGTCTTCGCGGATGCGTTCCGGAGACCGGCCGCTTTCGCCCGCGAGCAAGTGGATCAAAGCCGAGACGATCTCGCCCGGAGCGTGGCCGGACTCCATCAAGTCTTCGAGCAGTTTGTCTTGCCGTTTGAATTTGCCTTCCTGAATCGTGTTTCGCAGCGACTCGACCATGCGATTGGCGTGCTTCTCTTCGAGGTCTTCCAATCGCGGGACGGAGATGCGTCCGATTTTGGCTTTCGTGAATCGTAAGACTTGCTGCAAACGGCCGAACTCACGGCCGGTGACGAGGCTGATCGCTTTGCCGCTCTTGCCCGCTCGGCCTGTGCGGCCGATGCGATGCACGTAGTCTTCCGGATCGTGCGGCAGTTCGTAATTGAAGACGATCTCCAAATCATCGACGTCCAATCCGCGAGCCGCCACATCGGTCGCCACGAGCAGTTCCACCTTGCGGTCACGAAAGCGTTTCATCACCCGCTCGCGCATCGCCTGCGTCATGTCGCCGTGCAGTTTGTCGGCGTTGTAACCGCGAGCGATCAGAGTCTCGGTCAGTTCATCAACCTGCACCTTCGTGAAGCCGAAGATCAAGCCGTACTGCACGTCGTACAGGTCGATCAGCCGGCACAGGACCTCGGTCCGCGAACGGAAATCGACTTCGACGTAGCTCTGATCGATCGCCGGAATCGTCAGGCTCGTGGATTCGATGCGGACGTGAACGGGATCGTTCGTGAAGCGTTCGATGATCTTCTTGATCGGCGGCGGCAGCGTGGCCGAGAACAACACAACCTGCCGCTCGGCCGGGACCGATTCGAGGATTTTTTCGATGTCCTCGCGGAATCCCATGTCCAACATGCGGTCAGCCTCGTCGAGCACGACCATCCGCACCTTGTCCAGCTTGAGCGTCCCTTGGCCGATGTGATCGATGATTCGTCCCGGCGTGCCGATGACGATCTGCGGCCCAGCCTTCAGCCCGCGAAACTGGTGCTCGTAGCTTTGACCGCCGTAAACCGGCAGCTCGCGGACACCCTTTTTGAAGTACGCCAGCTTGGCGATCTCTTCCGCGACCTGCGACGCCAGCTCGCGAGTCGGGCAGAGCATCAGCACCTGCACCGCGCGGCTTTTGGCATCGACCAGCTCAACCGCCGGAATCCCGAATGCCGCTGTCTTGCCCGATCCGGTCTGCGATTGACCGATCAGGTCACTGCCGGCCAGCAACTTCGGGATCGTCTCCGCCTGAATCGGCGCCGCCTGCTCGAACCCCATCCGTTCGACGGCTTTCAACAAGTCCGGCGAAAGCCCCAGTTCCGCAAAAAGTTTTTGTGTCATTGGCGGACTTTACCGAGCAGGCGCTCGGAGTTGGAGTCGCTCAAAATGCCGCCTGTCACCGAGTGCTCATGGCCATCTTCGTCGCGCCATCTGTGGGATGAAGATCCTGTTGTCCCCCACTGGGCTTGCCCCAGTGGCTCGCGGGATTCTGCACTACTCTATTCTGTCTTTCTTCGATTGGTTTCAAGCAGTGCAAAATCCCGCGAGCCACCCCGACAAGCGGGGTGGGGTGATTTTCAACAGGCTTTGAAGCCCACGGCGACCTTCCGAGGTCACTCTGCGGCAAAGAACGCTCGCGATTCAACAACAGGTAGTAAGTAGGAGCCGGCCGACTTGGCAACAATCAGGAAATCGGAGGCGAGCGTTTGTCGTCAGAAGTCCCGAGAAGTTCGGGAAACCAAATCCCTGCATTCCTGCGGCCACATGCCCGCACTTCAGGCGAGCTTGATGCCAATTGGGCCACGATGACTTCGCGGAAAGACTCCACCGGCTCGCCTCGTTTCAGCAGCCCGTCAATGATAATGTGCGAGATGAAGTGGTTCCCGATGTCATGCTCTTGGTTCAATCGTGCCCGGAGTTCCGTGACGCTTTTCCGAGTGAGCGACCACCGCATGCATGCGTCAGCCACGACAAACGGAAACCATCCAACGTACAAGCCGACAAATGCCCCGACTACGCCGCCGACAATCTCGCCGATTGGTCCACCTGCACGATGTCCAAACCCCAATCCGATCGGAATGCCGACAATGAAACCGATCGCTGCAAAGAGATGAAAGATCGTGAAGGCTGATCTCCTTTGTTAGCAGTTCATTCCACAGACTTCAGTAGAGGCACTCGCGCCCGCTACCTCTCGCCGTTCCTTCCACAGCTTATGTGATTCGTGGTCGCCGGTGATAATTTCGAAGCCGAGGTCTTCGACCATTTGGAAATCGAGTTCAGGCGGCTGGCCTTTGGTCGTCAGGTAGTCGCTGACGAATAGCGAGTTGGCGACGTACAGGCCCATCGCTTGCAGTGAGCGGAGGTTGATTTCGCGGCCGCCGGCGATGCGGAGTTCGACGGTCGGGATCACGAAGCGCAACATGCACAGCACCTTCAGGCAGTAGCGCGGGTTGAGTTCACGGACTCGTTCGAGTTGTGTGCCGTCGATCGAATTCAAGAAGTTGATCGGGATCGACTCGACTTTCATGCCGCGCAGTTCCATCGCGACGTCGATCAGGTCGGCGTGCTCCTCGCCCATGCCGGCGATCAGGCCGCAGCAGAGTTCCATGCCCGACTCACGCACGGTCCGCAGCGTGGCCAACCGGTCGTCGAACGAATGCGTCGAGCAAATCTGCTCGTAGTAGCGGCGGCTGGTGTTGAGGTTGTGGTTGATCCGATCGACCCCGGCCTCTTTCAACGTCATTGCCTGCTCCGGCGTGAGCAGTCCGAGGCAACAGCAGATGTGTAGACCGTGCTCGTCTTTGATTTTCTTGACGACGTTGGCGACGTGTCCGACTTCACGATCCGACGGACCGCGTCCGCTGGCCACGATGCAGTACGTCCGCGCCTGCAAGCTCGCGGCGGCGGCGGCTCCTTCCATCAGCTTCCGCTCGTTGAGCATTGGGTAGCGCGAGATTTCCGCTTCGGAGTCAATGTTCTGCGAGCAATACCCGCAGTCCTCCGGACAGAGGCCGCTCTTGGCGTTCTTCAAATAGTAGAAGTGAACCTTGTGCCCGAAGTGCTGTCGGCGAATCCGAAAGGCGGCGGCGATCATGGCCGGGACGTCATCGTCGGGCGCGGTCAGGATCGAGAGGGCTTCCGCGCGAGTGACCTCGCCACCGGAGAGCACGCGGTCGGCGAGAGAGTCCCAATTCTGTGAGGTCGATTCAGCAGTCGCCATCATTTGTCGTATCTTTCCCACAAGGTAGGTGCAGAGTGGGTGACAGTCTAACGTCAGCAAAAAAAAGTGAAATAACGCGATCGGTTCACGGCGATCGGCTGGCCGAATGCCGTGGACCGATGGCCGACCGCCATGATCCCAAACTACTCCGGCACCAGCCGCAGTTCCTTCAAGTCCATCAAATGATTCTTCAACGTCTCCGCCGAGCGTACCGTCAGCCGATGCTGACCAATCGGCAAATTCAATCCACCGAGGATGGCCGTCTGATAATTCTCCCACGAGCCGGTGCCGACGATCTTGGCATTGAGTCTTCCACTTCAAAAAGTCCGGCTACGGAGACCACGGATGGCAGAGTTCATCGAGAGCCGTCCGCCGATTGCCGTTCGGCTTGGCTGTGTTTGGCCGATCGTCGGCGGACGTGAGCGTGAGCGAACAGCATCCAGCCCAGCACAGGCAGAGCATCATCTGAGTCCTGCGAGCGGCTCCTGAAAAGCGATGCGCGACCGCGTTCGATTCGGTCGCGAGAGGAACTCCAGCAGCCGACGCGAGGAGACGGCGTCGAGAAGGGTCAACCGGCCGCTTGTTGAGCTTGCTGCGGCGTGTTGGCATCGCCGGCGACGAAGCGCAGGTTTTCCTCGCGGAGGCGTGCGGCGGCATCGTCGTAGAGGAATGGCAGAAAGACGTAACGCTTGCCGCTGGTCACCGGCGTCGCCTCGTGTAGCAGCGAGCAGGAGAAGACGACTGCTCCACCGGCCGGTGGAGCGAATAACTGCCGGCCGAACTCCGGGAACCAGACGAAGCCGCCGTCGAACTCGCCCGTGTTGAGCACCAGCGAAACGGCGAACTTGCGATGCGCGGTCCCCTTCGTGGTGTTGTCGCGGTGTGCTCGGAAGTGCGCCCCTTGCGAGCCGTCGTAGCAGGCGACGATGTATCGTTCCATACGCGTGGCTTTGAACTGAAACGCCTTCTCGATCTCTGGGACGAGCCGGTCGTGAATGCGGACCATGCACGCCTTGCGGAGATCTTCATCGGGGATTTCCCAATCCTGCCGCCGCTTGTGACTGTGATCGTACATGCCGACCGTCTTGCCGTTGACCTCACGCATGAATCCGGATTCGGTGCCGCCGTGTTGTTCGTAAAGGTCAATCAGCTTGCGACAGAGTTCCGGCTTGAAGATGCGCGGCACGATCATCACGGGGGCTTGTGACTCCGCAATGTGTGGCTGTCCGAGCGGCGGCAGCGAGTCGATCAACTGCAACAACCGCGCAACGTGCGTGGCCGGATCGTCGAACAGGATCGTCGTCAACGTGCGCAGCAGAGGATCGAGCACGACCGTGTGAGCGACAAACTTCTGCAAGCCGGTGTTTGGGTCGAGTTGCAAGGCTCCGTATTCCGAGGCCACCTTCCGGTCGAAGTCCGAGAAGAAGCGCAGGCCGGGGATCTGCTCCTGCAAGCGAGACTGTTGTTGATCGAGCGGATCATTGCTGACCCCAAAGAATATGGTCGTGTCGTCGTTGAACCGTTCGCGAGCTTGCCAAATGTCGTCCAGAATCCGCCGGCTATCGGGCCGAGCCGCCGACTCGAAGAATGACAGCACGACGTACCTGCCGGCGACGGTGTCGAAATGATAGTTCGGGTTCGCTGTGGTCGGTGCCGTGAACCACGGAGCCGGTTCGCCCAGAGTCAGTTGTCGCTTGCGCATGAGGTCGTTCCTTCGTCTCAATCACGGCAAGGTTGCACGTTGTGAGTGGCGGAAATTAGCAGGCCTGTTTGTTGTTGCACAGTGGGCTTTCAGACGAACGCGAATGCGACGTTCACTTCCACCACACGGCGGGACGCTTCTCCAGAAACGCCGACATGCCTTCCCGTGGCTCACCCGTGCGGTAGCACTCGGCGAACGCGCGAGCCTCCGCATCGAACTGCGCAGCGAGATCGATACCGTCCGCCGCGTGCTGTCGCAGCAGATGTTTGACTCGTCGCCGAGCTTGCGGGCCACGAGTCAGAATCTGCGCGACACGAGCCTCGACTTCGTCGCCGAATTTCTCGGCCGGAAAGACCGCATCGACGAGGCCGAGTCGCAAGGCCTCGTCGGCCGCGATCAATTCGCCGGTCAGAATCAGCCGTCGAGCGACGGCTGCGCCCAACAGATGAGTGGCTCGCACCGTTCCACCCCAGCCGGGGAGAACTCCGATGGACGTTTCTGGCAGTCCGATCTTCGCATCCTCGGCCGCGAATCGCAGATCGCAAGCGAGGACCAATTCCGTTCCACCGCCAGCACACGCTCCGTGAATCGCCGCGATCGTCGTCTGTGGGAGATTCTCAAGGGCACTCATCAACTGCTGCCCAGCGAGGGAATCTTCGAGAGCGCCGGCTTCATTCAGCGAACGTAATTCGTCGATGCTTGCTCCCGCAATGAACGTGCGGCCCTCACCGGCGAACACGACAACGGAGCAATCCACGGTGGCGACTTGCTCAACCGTTTCCCGCAACCGCCGTCGCGTCTCGGCCGAGAGAATTTGGATGCCCTTCTCGCCCCGCAGCGTGATGCGAGCAACGGGACCGTTCTGCGAAAGTTCGACTTGCGTAGTCATGGCCAGACTCCTCGCAAGCAGTTTGCCGGTTACTCGGCCAAGCGTCCATCGCGCAGCCGTAAGATGCGGTCGTCGGGCTGGATGAACGTCGGATCGTGAGTCACGACGATGACGGTCGCCTGCTGCTGATCGCGCAGGTCGCGAAGCAAACGATACACGTCGGCCCCGGTTTGGCTGTCGAGTTCGCCGGTCGGTTCATCGGCCAAGACCAGCTTTGGCCGTTTGAGCAACGCTCGTGCAATCGCCACCCGCTGTTGTTCGCCGCCGGAGAGTTGATTCGGTCGATGTTCGAGCCGCTCACCCAGTCCGACGTCTTTCAACAGTTCGATCGCGCGAGATCGCAATGCCACCGACACTCCGCTGGGCAAGAACGGAACCAAGACGTTGTCAACGGCGTCGAGGTTGCTCAGCAGATTGAAACTCTGAAAGACGAAGCCAACTTGCTCGCGCCGATAAGTATTTCGTTGACTGGCGGACATACCCCGCAGACGCGTGCCGGCAATCGTGATTTCTCCGGAGGTCGTTTCGTCGAGTGCTCCCAGCAATTGCAACAACGTGCTCTTGCCGCTGCCGGATGGACCGAGCACGAAAGCGAACGAAGCGCTCGGTAATTCAAACGACACACCGCGCAGGGCGGCGACTTCGTGCGGACCTCGGCGATAGGTCTTCGTGACGTTTTGAAGTTGAATCAAATCCAAACCGACTGGTTTTTAGGTAACAAATGCCTATTTATATCGTGTTTTTAGTAATCGCTCGCCACGCTCGTCTAGTCTCTCACAATTCCTCGGACTCACTCGTGGTGTTCAGGGCGAGTCGCGGAACGATGCGACGATGAGATTTGGATTCTCGAAGAACGGCGTCATTGAGCACAACGATTCGGTTCCGCATTGGCTTGATGTTGCCTGTGTCGGCAGCAGCAATCCGACGATTTAAACCTTGCGAGCACTTTTGACCCGCTTGCCCGCGAGAATTCCTCTGGTTAGTTTTCCTTGAAGTTCGCCAAAAACCTTGGAGATTTTTTGATGACGACATTCGCCACGCCTACATCGTTTGGAGCCTTGCAGCCGAGGGATCGCGAGTTCTTTGATCGCGAACTGAATGCGTTCATCCCGCCGAGGGTGTTTGACGCGCATTGCCATTTGTGGCTGGAGGACGAAGTACAGTTTCGGCTCCCCGGCTTCAGCGGCGACGTCGACGCGAAGGAATACATGCGGCTGATCGACGACTTGCATCCGGGACGGACCCAGGGAGCCTTATTCCTCTCGTTTGCGACTCCGACGAATCCTGAAGGACAGCATCGGATGAACGAATTCGTTGGCCGCGAGACCGCCAGCAACTCGATATTTCGCGGTGAGTTCTTTGTCCGCCCGGAAGACGATCCCGAATGGGTGCGGCAAGAAGTGCGGCGGCTGAAACTACACGGGCTGAAGTGCTATCACACGTTTTCGCAGACGAAACCGACTTGGGAGGCAGACATTCCCGACTTCCTGCCGGAGCGCTTGGTGAAGGTTGCCGACGAAGAGGGCTGGGTCATCACGTTGCACATGGTCAAATCGCGAGCAGTCGCCGACCCCAGCAACATCCACTGGATTCGGCATTACTGTGAGCGATATCCGAACATGAAGTTGATCCTGGCCCATTCGGCCCGCAGTTTTCAGCCGGCCCACAATTTGGAAGGGCTGTCCCAGCTCACCGGACTCGATAACTTGTACTTCGATACGAGTGCCAACTGCGAACCGATCGCACACCAAGCGATCATCCGCATCATCGGCCACAAGAAGTTGATGTACGGCTCGGACCTGCCGATCAGCCACATGCGTGGGCGATCGCTCTCAGCGGCCGATTCGTTCTTGTGGATTTATGGCGACACACCAGTGTGGGGTGAAAAGCATCAGCAAGTGCATCCGGTGCTCATCGGCTTGGAACATCTCCGTTCGGTGAAATGGGCCTGCTGGTCTGAACGGCTCAGTGACGCGGCGGTCGAAGATATTTTCTGGAACAATGCCGCTGGATTGCTGGGCGTTTCGTCACCGAAGCCGTGAGACGTCCATGCGTGCTGCGGCCGCATCAATTTCAAGCTGACCCGTGCGTCATTCAGGTTACGGAGTCTTCGCCGCTTCCTTTTTTTGGCCCGCCAACTCAGATTTCAAATACGCCAGTGCATGATCGAGTTGGCGATCCTTGAACTCCGATTTCGCCGGGTTCCCGCCGATGATGTCGCGCTGGCGGCGATAGTCGGAGTACTCCTGCAATTCCTTCAACGACAATTCGAGTTTGTGGTCCGGGTCAGGGCCGACACCCCATTCTTCGTCGTCCTTTGCGCCGGGGAACTTGTGAATGTTTCGTCCGCTCGGTCGCAGATACTGCGCGGTGGTCAGCTTCAACGCGCTGGAACCCCCTTCGAGTTCGATGACGTTCTGTACGCTCCCCTTGCCCCATGAACGTTCGCCGACGATGACCGCTCGTTTGTGATCTTGCAGAGCCGCGCTGACGATCTCGCTCGCGGAAGCGCTGCCGCGATTGATCAGCACCGCCATTGGGAAGCCGGAGAACGTGCCCTCTTTTTCGGCGCTCCAGACACGGTTGTCGGTGTTGCGGCCTTTGACGCTGACGATGGTGCCACTCTCCAGAAACAAGTCCGCGATCTTCGTGGCTTGGCCCAACAATCCGCCGGGATTGAAACGCAGGTCGAGCACCAGTCCCTTCATGCCCGCTTCTTTGAGCGATTCGAGCGCTTCTTGCAGTTCGTCGGCGCTGCGACGGCCAAATTGTGTCAATCGGATGTAGGCCAGCTTGTTGTCGGCATCGACGAAGAAATTCCAACTGTCGTCCGCCTTGTGCGTGTCACCCAGCACCGTCGCGACTTGAATCAACGCGCGCGTGATTTTGATTTGCTCGACCGTGTCCGAGCCGGCGTGTTGCACGCCGATGGTCACGTCCGTGCCAGGTTTGCCTTGCAGCAAGCGGATCGCGTCGTTCAACGTGAAGCCTTGAGTGCTCTTGCCGTCGATCTCCATGAACAAGTCGCCGGTCTTCAGTCCCGCTTTGTACGCTGGAGTGCCCGGCAGCGGAGACATGACTCGTAACGGCGGCGCAATCGAATCCATTTGCACGCCGATGCCGCCGAATTCTTGCTCGACTTCTTGGTTGAAGCGTTTCAATTCTTCCGGGCTGATGTAATTTGAGTACGGATCGAGCTGCGTGACCATGCCTCGAATCGCCGCCTGAATGAGCTGTCGGCGATCGACGTCTTTGACGTAGTTCCGCTCGATCTGCTCGAACGTGTCGGCGAACAGCCGCATCAGCTCGTAGTCTTCGTCGCGCTTGGCATCGGCTTTCGATTTGTCATCCGCGGCCTTTTGGTCGGCGGCGGCTTTGTCCTTCGGTGGATCATCCGCTTGCGACGCGACGAACGAAAACATCAGTCCGCACAACAGCGAACCTAACAACAACCAAGAGAGGCGACGCATGAGATGGTCCCAGCCTGCGAAGGAATGATCGTATCCGTGATCGGTCGTCGAACAATTTGAGGTGGCGATGAGCCACGCTCCGAAATCACGAAGGAGTCTAGGCCAAGCGATTTCTCGAAACAAGCGGGCTTCGTTGAACGTCCTTCGGAGCGGAGCACTACGACGAAAGACACGACTTGTAACTGGCAATTGTCTGCCGCGCCGCCTCGTTAGAGTCCGGCAACGGCAGCACTTCAGCGGACAGATAGCCGTCGTAGCCGATGCGACGCAAAGCTCCAATGATCGGCGACATCGGGGTGTGCCCGAAGCCCACCGCTCGGCGATTGCTGTCGGCGAAATGGACATGCCCGACGTGCGAGCCTGCCTCGCTCAAGCCACTCGCAATGTCGGGCTCTTCGATGTTCATGTGAAACAGGTCGCACAGCAGCTTGACGTTCTTCGCCTTCAGCGAGCCGATCAGCTTCACCCCGTCGGGAACCGAATTGATCAAGTTGGTTTCGTAACGATTGAGCGGCTCGATCAGCAGAACCGTACCATGATCGGCCGCTCGCGGCGCGAGTTCGTCCAAGGCCTCGGACAACCAGACGAGGTGCTGCTCGTGGCTGATTCCACCGTCGATTCGGCCTTGCATCGAGCCGATGATCGCCGGCGCTCCGAATGTCCCCGCCACGTCGATGATCTCGCGAATGAACGCTCGCGCTCGTTGCCGCACCGCTGCATCGTGATCCGTCAGCCGCAGCTTCTGCACGACCCAACCCGCTCCGGTCCCCATCGCTGCCAGCTTCAGACCGTGTCGATCAAGACAACTCCGCAACAACGAGACATCCAATTCCGCCGCCGAGCGGGGAAACACCTCGACCGCGTCAAATCCCAACTCCGCCGCCTTTGCACACCCGGCGGCCAGGTCATGCCAAAACACAAACGGCCCGCCCGACGCTTCCGGTACCAGAGAAATCGTGACTGCGGATCGCATGGGATTGTGCTCGCGTGGAAGTAGAATGGGGGCCGTGTCGCCTCGCGAAGTGCCATCGGGATTGTGTCCATCCGCGCCGAGTTGTCGAGTGAGCCGAGCCGAGCGAGAGTTCGCCTTCACATCGCCAAATTCAGCGAGTATAAACCCGCCCCACGTTGCTCCCCCGCGACGCCCCGCCGCCGTAGCTCAGTTGGCAGAGCGACGCTTTCGTAAAGCGTAGGTCCTCGGTTCAAGTCCGAGCGGTGGCTTTGAATCAGCCGGTTTCAACTTGATGTCAGCGGCCCCGCCTTTCCATCGGAAGGCGGGGTTTTTCGTTGGAGGGCGCGAGGCCATTGAGATGCCATTCGCCCACGGACCAGTGAGTCCGGTTGGCGTTCGACGGGTGCTGCGGTTGCTGTTCTGCGGTCGGGTGGTTTCACTCTTCACTTCTGAAGCAGCCGAGGCACCCTATGACGACTGAACGACACTTAGAACCCGTCCAAGAACTGATTCGTGAAATAGACAGTCTGAAGTAGACTACCGGCGACTCCAAGGAAGGAGGCCGAACGATGGCAACGGAATTGGCGGTTCACGAGTGTGGCTGTGCGGCCTGTCGGTCGGGCGACCATGCGGA
>CAMDRI010000128.1 GCA_945906725.1 Candidatus Kuenenia stuttgartensis
GCGAAACGCAACGCCGCAGTCTGGGTCATCGTCTCACCCGACGTGCAACCAGCGGCAACATCCAAAGCCGATTGGCCACTCGATAGCAACCCGGACAAGGCCGGGGGCTAATTCAGCAAGGCCCCCGCCAGCCAACACGGACCCATCGCGCGCGGGCGCGAGGGATCGTAGCAATACCCCAACATCTCCAACACGAAAATTGAGACTGACTCGGAGGATCAACGAACATGACAGCCACCACTTTGAACGCATCGCCTGCCGAAACGAGTCACGGAAAAGAGCGGTTACTGCTCACACCGCGCGAGGCGGCAGAGACGTTGAGCGTGTGCGAGAAATCGCTGTGGTCTCTGACGCAACCTCGTGGCCCGATTCGCTGTGTCCGTCTTGGTCGATCGGTGAGGTATTCCCTCGAATCGTTGCGAGAGTTCATTGCTCAGCAGTCCTAGACCAGACAACCAACCCAAAATCTTTCGATCACGGCGGCTCTGGTGCGTAGTTCATTGGTAAGTCACCTTTGCCGCCGTCGGCCGTGTCTCGACCTGAGAACCGAGACCGGTCGGCGCGCGGCGTTCTCAGAAAGGTCAAATTCGATGGCATCTATCTCCGAAGACAAAGCCGGCAATCGCACCATCCAATTCGTGGCGAAGGATCGCAAACGCCGCAGCGTCCGACTCGGCAAAATGCCGATGCGGCTCGTTCGGGAAATCAAGCTGAGAGTCGAGGCGTTGAACTACGCCGCGATCAGCGGGCACTCGGTCGATGCTGAAACGGCCCGGTGGATCGCGGATCGTGAGCAACCCCTTCTCGAAAAGCTGGCCAAGGTTGGACTGATCGCGCGGCCGGAAGAAGTTGGCGACATCACCTTGGATGCCTTCATCGACGCCTATCTCACCGGTCGGGTCGATTTGAAAGCGAGCACCGTCGAACAACTCCGGCAAGTTCAAAGGAACGTGGTGGCGTTCGCCGGGGCGACGATGTCGCTCCGCGAGTTCACGGCGGGACACGCCGACGCCTTCAAGGCGATGCTCGTAAGCCGCATGGCAGACAACTCTGTTCGGCGCAATCTCGGTCGATGCCGGCAGTTCTTTGAGGCGGCAGCCCGTAAGCGGCTGATCGGCTCCAATCCCTTCGGCCACTTGAAGGGCCTCACGGTGAAGGGCAACGCCGAACGGTTTCGCTTCGTGACGCTGGAGGAAATCCAAAGCGTGATCGACGCTGCTCCGTGTGCCGAATGGCGAGCGATCATCGCGTTGGCCCGCTACGGCGGTTTGCGGACGCCCAGCGAGACGCTGGCGTTGAAGTGGTCGGACATTGATTGGGAGCGGCAACGCATCCGAATCCCATCGCCAAAAACCGAGCATTGCGGCAAGGCGTTTCGAGTGGCCCCGCTGTTCACGGAATTGGAGCCGTATCTCCGCGACCTCTTTGAACTGGCTCCCGATGGTGCGGAGTTCGTCATCAACCGCTACCGCGACGCCTCACAGAACCTGCGGACCACGATGTTGAAGATCATCCGTCGTGCTGGTCTGGAGCCGTGGGAGCGTGTCTTCCAAAACCTGAGAGCGAGCCGGCAAACGGAATTGAATCAACGGCATCCTTCCCACGTCGTCTGCGATTGGCTCGGCAACACCGAAGCGGTCGCCAACGAGCACTACTTGCACACGACCGAGTCCGACTTCCAACGCGCGCTGCAAAATCCGGTGCAGTGTCCCACGGTAAACGGTCGTAGCGACCGGGAAGCTGTCATCGCTCCAAAAGAAAACCCCACGGAATCCGTGGG
Organism: Candidatus Kuenenia stuttgartensis; assembly: GCA_945906725.1. Classification (GTDB taxonomy): domain Bacteria; phylum Planctomycetota; class Planctomycetia; order Planctomycetales; family Planctomycetaceae; genus SXKJ01. The sequence continues at coordinate 1,781 of CAMDRI010000128.1, forward strand.
GTTACGAGACGTTACCAATCAACACAGTGATACTGATTACCCGACCAGGATTCGAACCTGGACAAACAGAACCAAAATCTGTTGTGCTACCGTTACACTATCGGGTACCGCAAGCGGGGCGGGAGTCTAGTGGAGCGCGCTGGTGCGACTCAAGAGGATCGGCGCGACGTCGGCAAACTCGAATTACACGAACTGCGTGATACCGGGCATCGCTGTCTTGGGCAGTTCGACCTGCGTCTTCCAGCCGTCTGGGAATGCGGTGGGGATGAGCGACTCTTGCGAGTTGAGCATCATCTCCCAAGTGATCTGCTTGCCGGTGTAGGCGGCGGTGCGGCCCATAATTCCCATCAGAGTGCTGTTGGCCATGCGGTCGCCGTTGTTGAGCGGCTGGCCGTCACGAATCGACTTGAAGAATTCGTCATGCTCGGTCTGGTACATGTTGTTGCCGGGGCCTTTGTACTTCCATTCGGACTCGCCGTTGATGACGGTGCCGCGCGGGCCGAGCTGGCCGCTCCCTTTCGTGCCGAGGACGTACAGGTTGTTCTCGTTGTGGCAACTGGGAGTTTGCCGCTGAGCTAGGAATCCGCGCGCATCGTTGGCCCAGATGTAGTTCACTTCGATGTGATCGAAGATGTTGCCCCCTTCTTGCGGGATCTGTCGTCCGCCGACGGCGGTGCAACTCACGGGTGGGTTGTCCTGGAAGACCCAGGCCAGCCAATCGACCGTGTGGACGGCTTGCTCGACGAGTCCGTCGCCGGAGAGCCATGTGTAGTTGTACCAGTTGCGGACCATCCACTCCAAATTGCTGAGTCCCTCCGGCCGAGTGTTCGCGGGGGGCATCGGCTTCACCGGGCTGGTCAGATAGGTACCGAAGACGGCTTTCACTTCGCCAAGCGTGCCGCTTTGGATTTGCTCGAAGAACGCTCGCTTCGCGTTGTCGTAGCGCCAGCAGAAGCCGGCACAGATCGCGAGTTTTTTCTGCTTGCTGATCTCGACCGACTCCATGATTGACCGCACGCCGGGACCGTCGGTGGCCATCGGCTTTTCGGTGAAGATGTGCTTGCCGGCCTCGACCGCGTACTTGAAATGCACCGGCCGGAAACCGGGTGGGCTGCACAGCAGCGCGACGTCGCACGAATCGATGACCTTCTTGTAGGCGTCCAGGCCGACGAATTTGTGATCGTCATCGACCTTGATCTTGGACTTGATCGCTTCCACGCCTGACAGATTTCGCAAGCTGCTGTTGAGGTTCTCGCCGAAGGCATCGCCCAGTGCGACCAGTTCGACATTCGGGTCCGCCGACAGAGCTTCGCGAGCCGCTCCCGAACCGCGACCGCCGCAGCCAACGAGGCCGATTTTCAGTTTGTCGCTGCCAGCGGCGTAGGCTCGCGGAGCAATCGACGCGATCACGGCCGGAATCGCGACAGCGGCGGCTCCCGCCTTCAGGAAGTCGCGGCGAGACGACGAGGTGGTGGAATCAGCGGTTTGCAGGGCGGAAATGGGCAGAGTCATCGGGCAGGTCTCCACGAAACGCGGTGAGGTTATTGCCAGGCGGGTTGAGCCGGGCCGAGATGCTAGCAAAGCCGACCAATGACTTTCGAGCCAGCCGGTGTCACGACATCTGAGTTGCCGAACGCCGTGTCGATTGCCGATAATCCTCGCACCTCTGATTACTGGCTAGATTCTGAGGAAGCCGACATGCTCGACCTGTTGTGCGACCCGCTGCGACTGCGACGAATGATGACTCGCCGAGACTCGCTTCGAGCGGGTTTTCTGGGACTTGGCGGACTGACGCTGTCCGAGTTGCTTCGCTTGCGAGCATCGGCGGCGACGAATGGCATTGCCGAGAACAAAGACACGGCCGTCATTCTGCTGTTCGTGCATGGCGGGCCGAGTCACCTTGAAACGTACGACATGAAGCCGAACGCTCCGACGGACATTCGCGGGCCGTTCTCGCCGATCCCGACCAATGTCCCCGGACTCGATGTCTGCGAACTGCTGCCGAGACACGCTCAGATCGCCGATAAGTACACGATCATTCGCTCGGTCAGCCACGATCAGGCGAATCACTTCGAGGGACACGCGCGGTTTCTCTCCGGCTACGGCCAGATGAAGACCGGCACCAGCGAATCGCATTATCCGATGGTGGGGCCGGTCGTGAATCGCGTGCTGGAGAACAAGCATCGCGGCATGCCGGCGGCGGTCGCGATCAACGGCGTGTGCGTCAACGGTCCGGATTACAGCCCCGGCATCGCTCAGGGCTATTGGAGTTCGCAGTACCGGTTGCCGATCTGCAATTTCTCGCTGCGCGACGCCAGCCTGACGGTCGATTCGCGAAAGCTCGATGACCGGCTGAGCCTGCAACGCTCGTTCGATTCGTTGCGTCGCGGACTCGATCAGGGCGGCTCGATGGACGCGCTCGATGCCTTCAACCGTCGAGCGATCGACATCCTGACGACCGGCAAGGCTCAGAAGGCGTTCGACATCTCGCAGGAAGACCCGAAGCTGCGCGACAAGTACGGCGACGACTACTTCGGCCGCGAAGTACTGCTCGCGCGGCGGCTGGTTGAATCAGGAGTCAGCTTCGTTTCGATCCGCGTCCCCGGCAGCGGCCCGAATTCGAAGGCTCACGACTGGGACGACCACGCCGTCAACTGGGACATGCCGACCGCGATGGTCGCTCGGTCGCCGCGCTACGATCACGTCGTCACGACGCTGATCGAAGATTTATTTGCTCGCGGCCTCGACAAGAAGGTGCTGCTGATCGTCACCGGCGAGTTTGGTCGCACACCGCGACTCGAATTCAAAGACGGCCGCATCGGCCGCGACCACTACCCCGGAGCCATGTCGATCCTCGTCAGCGGCGGCAACATGCCGATGGGCCAAGTCCTCGGCCAGACGAACCGCTTCGGCGAACACCCCGTCGATCTGCAACACGACCCGCACGACATCCTCGCCACGATCTACAAACACCTCAGCATCGACCACACCCAAGAATTCCTCGACCCGCAGGGCCGCCCGATTCCGTTGACACGCGGGACGCCGATTCGGGAATTGATTTGAGTTCACTCTTGGCTTTTGATTCGGGAAAAATTCGCGTATGTCGCTCAAGCCTGTCAGTAACGAAACATTGCTTCAACAATTGCGCTGGCGGTACGCCGTCAAGAAGTTTGATCCCTCTCGCAGAATCTCAACCGAAGACTGGCACGCATTGGAACAGGCGTTGGTGCTGACGCCGTCCTCGTTTGGATTGCAGCCGTGGCGGTTCGTGGTCATCACCGATCAAGCGACGAAGGACCAACTGGTGCCGATCTCGTGGGGACAGCGACAGGTGGCCGAGGCTTCGCATGTCGTGGTCTTTGCGGTGCGCAAGCCGTTGACTGAGTCCGATGTGGACCGGCATCTCGTCCGGACGGCCGAGGTTCGCAGTGCCCCGGTCGAGTCGTTGGCTGGGTTCAAGAAGATGCTGATGAAGTCGTTGGTTCCGCCTCCGGACGGGTTCGACATCCATCATTGGGCGGGGTTGCAAGCCTACATCGCTCTGGGAAATTTTATGACGTCGGCGGCGATGCTGGGCATTGATACCTGTCCGATGGAAGGCATCGTTCCGAAGAAGTACGACGAACTGCTCGGCCTGCCGAGCGAAGGTTACGGGACGGTAGTTGTCTGTGTGGCCGGCTATCGAGCGGCCGACGACAAGTACGCGGTTCTGCCCAAGGTCCGCTTTGCCGCCGAGGATGTCGTACGCCGAATCGATCCTTGCTGAGCGAAAAGACGATTGGCGGCCGTGTGAAGATTTGCCGCGAAATCCGCTCGGCGGGACTGCGCTTTGGGCTTTTCGCCAACTGGTCGAGCGTGACGCAGTTCCAGTCATTCTGCGATTGCTGCCGCTCCGATTTGAAAAGGACGTGCCACTCGGCATGAATTACGAAGGCAGGCAGTCCGGCCGATGGCCGGCTCGCGGGGGACTTGTCCTATGACTTCATCGCCGCTTCCGGCGGATACGGCCCCTGCAATCTCGGACAACGGGTCCGTGAATTCCGGCTTGTCAATTTGGCGATTGTTGCCGTTGGCGGTGATCGCGTTGATGTCGGGATTGGGAGCCACCGTCTGGATGGCTCGCGCCGGAGAGGTCTGCCTGATCGGATTTCTCCGCGCCGAACAATCGGTCGTGTATGCGCCGCACTCCGGTCGCGTTGAATCCGTGCAAGCTCGGTCGGGTGAGGCGGTCAAGCCGCGACAAGCGCTGATCCACTTGACCGATGAGTCGCTCAACCAAGAGATCTCCGCGAAGTCGCGCGAGGTTGCGTCGCTGCAAGCGGCCCTCGAACAGTCCCGAGCCAAAGCCGAAGTGCAAATGAGTCTGCAGCGCAAAAGTGTGGACGAGGAATTGCTGCGCACGCGATTGGAATCGGCCAAGTTCCTGCGGGAACATTACGCCGCGAATTTTGAGCACGTTTCATTGCGAAACTTCGCCAAAGGGTCGAGCACCACCCGCTGGCTGGCGGCGACGCCGGATCTTCTCAGCCAGCCCGAACGAATTTTTGACTCGATTCCCACCGAGCCGGTCGTCACTCCCGACGAGATGAAATTCAGTGCGGTCATGCGGCAGGAATTGGCTCGCAATTTGGCCGAGGTCAACAAAGTTCAGTCGGAATTGTGCGACCAGCACATCGCCAAACTGGAGACGCTGCGAGAGAGCTTGCCAGAGATGATCCGCAAAGCGGCCGGCGTCGACGTCGCCGAAGCGAAGTTGGCCCAAGCGAATGAACAGCTCGAATCACTGAATCAGCAAAAGGCGGCGATGTCGGTCACTTCGCCGGGGCATGGCATCGTTGGAGCGTACTCGAAGCATGTCGCCGATCCGGTGGGAGTCGGCGAGGCTCTGGTGACGATTCATGACCGCGAGCGGCCGTTCGTCGAAGTGGATGTCCCGTCGCGCGAAGTCATCAAGTTGCAAGTCGGCCAAACACTGCAACTGGATTTTGCCGGCGAGGATCGCACCGGCCGCGTCGAATTCATTTGCCCTCAAGCCCACACTCGCAACGGCGAAAGCGATTCGTGGATCACGGTTCGCGTCCGTCCCGCTGGCAAACTGTGGCCGGAGGTCGCCATCGGCTCAGCCGTCGCCGTGCGGATGAAGTAGGTCAGCCTTTCCAGGCTGACCCGATGTGAGATCGGCATCGGTGAAGCGTTCGGGTCAGGCTGGAAAGCCTGACCTACAAGCGTTCCACCACGACGACATCGTCGATCGAGATGGCTTCCGAAAGTTCGTGTCGGCCGCTGCCGGGTGATGTCTCGCAGAGCAGTCTCAGTTTGCCATGTTGGCTTTCGCGGTTGTCGGGATACCCGGCAAAGTTTCGTCCGTCGCGAATCGTCACACGCACGAGATGCGTTTCTTCGATCCCCGGCAATCCCTCGCAGACGAGCGCTGGAAAGCGGCTCCAAGCCCAAGCCCACAACGTCCCCTGCGGATCAACTTGGCCGGCGATGTTCGGCCAATCTTGTTCGGCCTGGAACAACTCTTTCCACGATGCGGCCAGGCACCACGGCTTGAGAACTTCCGCAAGCCATTGCTGTCGAGAAGCGACCAGTTCGAAAAATGTCGGAGCCATGATTCCTCGTCGTTGTTGAGTGCATTGCAACGAAGAAGCCCGGCTTCTCAGAGAAACCGGGCTTCTGTCATGCCGAGATTCAACCAATTACTTCCGAGCTAACTTGTGTTTTAACGGCAGCCAAGCTCCGTTTTCCTGGCTGCTGGCGACGCATTGCTGGATGAAGTACATCCCTTCGACGCCGTCATTCACGTTCGGATAAATCGTGTTGACCTTCTCCCAAGCGGCACCGGTCGCGCGAGCGATGATCGCGTCGTAGGCCGAGCGGTAAATGTTGGCGAACGCCTCGAAGAACGCTTCCGGGTGTCCGGATGGCAAACGGCAAGCGGCCTTGCCGGAGTCGTTCATGTGCGGCGCGTTCGGGTCACGCGTGTAGATCGCGTGCGGTTGGCCGTTGCGTCGCAAGGTGAGCACGTTGGGCTCCTCTTGTCGCCACTGAATCGCCCCTTTCGTGCCGTCGATCTCGATGAACAGGTCGTTCTCGCGGCCGTGAGAAATCTGGCTGGCGGTGACCGTGCCGAGTCCTCCGTTCTCGAAGCGAACGACCGCGTGGCCGTAGTCGTCGAGCTTCCGACCGGGCTCGAAGACTTTCAAATTGCACGAGACCGATTCTGGCAACAAGCCCGTCATGTAGCGGCCGAGGTTGTAGGCGTGCGTCGCAATGTCGCCGAAGCAACCGGCCGCGCCGGACTTGCCCGGATCGGTCCGCCATGCGGCTTGTTTCTGGTCGCTCGTTTCCAGTCGCGTTCGCAGCCAGCCTTGGATGTAGCACGAGCGAACGGCCTGAATCTCTCCCAGCTCGCCGTTGAGAATCATCTGCCGAGCCATCCGCACCAGCGGGTAGCCGGTGTAGTTGTGCGAGACCGCGAAGACGGCTCCGGACTTCGCGACGATCTCGGCGAGTTGTTCGGCCTGAGCCAGGTCAAACGTCATCGGCTTGTCGCAGATGACGTTGAAGCCCCCTTCGAGCGCGGCCTTGGCGATCGGAAAGTGCGTGTGATTCGGAGTCGCCACCGTGACGAAGTCGATTCGTTTGTCGGCAGGTAGTTTCGATTCTTTGTCGAGCAACTCCTCAATTGAGCCGTACGCGCGATCGGGTTTGATGTCGTAGGCCGGGGCGGAAGCCTTCGCCTTCTCGGCATTCGACGAGAGCGCGCCGGCGACGAGTTCGGCACGGTTGTCGAGGATCGCGGCGGTCGCGTGGACTCGGCCGATGAAGGCTCCCTGGCCGCCGCCGACCAGAGCCATCCGAAGTTTGCGATTGAGTGCGCCGTTGGTGGTTTCCATGTTGCCAATCTCCTGCGAAATGTCGGCGAGTTGTAGAATCGGCGGTCGGTGGCCCGCCGGAATGTGCGGCGGAATTACACGGCTGCCGCGAGCAAAAATCAACGTGGGGCAGGTTTTCAACTTGCCCGGCTACAATCCAGCGACGGGCAGGTTGAAAACCTGCCCCCGCGATTCACGCTGCGTGTGACGCGGAGCCGGAAGACTCCATCGCGATCACTTCTTCGATGATCGACAGATAGTCCTGCGCACCGGCGGATTTCGGTTCGTAGTCGAAGATGGATTGGCCGAAACTCGGCGCTTCCGCGAGCTTAATGTTGCGGCGGACTTTCGTCTGGAAGATGCGAGCATTCGCCCATGGAGCGTTCGAGTCGCTCGATCGCAGGAAGTTCGTCAGGTCGGCGATCACGTCGCTGGCGAGGCGTGTGCCGGTTTCGAACAGACAGATCACGACACCACTGACTTTCAGTTCGCGGTTCAATCGCCGCGTCACACGAGCGGTCGTCTCCAATAGCTTGGACAACCCTTGCAGCGCGAAGAAGTGCGGCTGCAACGGGATGAAAACTTCCTTCACCGCCGTCAGCGCGTTGATCGTCAGTACGCCGAGCGACGGTGGGCAATCAATGACGATGTAGTCCAGCGACTGTGACTTCGCAAATTGTTGCAGTGCCTCGCGCAGGATCAGTTCGCGGTCCGAGACGTTGGCGAGTTCCATCTCGATGGCGGCCAGTTCGATGTTGGCGGGGACGACCCACAAGTTCGGAGCCACCAAGTGTCGGACATCCGCTAAAGTCTTTTCGCCCGCGAAGACCTGATAGATCGTCGGCATCGAACCGGAAACCTCAACTCCCAAGTGCATCGAGGCGTGACCTTGCGGATCGAGATCAACGAGGCACACCTTGCGTCCGCGAGCCGCCAGTCCCGCCGCCAAGTTGACGCTGGTGGTCGTCTTGCCGACGCCCCCTTTTTGATTCATCACTGCGATGGTCCGCATGAGATTTCCTTCTCCAATCGGCTGACGGCGTCTCCTTTGCGAAACTCATTTTCGCGGACGGTGAGCCGACTTCGATTCTTCATTCTGGAGGGTAGTCCAATCGCGACAAACGCCGGAAGACGAGTTCAAGTTGGACTGTCTTTCTCCGTTTTTCTAACTCTCCCTTTTTGGAGTGGGTTGGGTTAGGGATCCAAACGTCATTGAAGCCATGATTCGAAACGAAGCTCTCATTCAGCCTTCGGCCACCTTCTCCCGGGGAGGGAAAAGGGACGAATCGCGGCCACCGAGTCAGTTCGTGCCGACCGGCTGGCCTAGTCGCTGACAAAGAGGCTCGATAGATTGCGACCGACTCGAAACGGCCGCTGTGAGCAGCGTGCTCAACTCCATTTTCGCTTGGCCCTTGCTCTTCTGGAGACATGTCTCGTGGAACTTCTTGCACCTCAGCCGTTGATGGCCTCGTCTTCTCGTCACCGTGTCCCCGGTTGGCTCTGGCTGACCGCCGGGGTTGTTGTGGGAATGGGGATCGCTGCTTTGTGGCCGCATCGCCCGTTGACCGCTGCGACATCGGACCGCAATGAGAAATTCGGCATGTGTACCGTCATTGTTTCCGAGAATTTGGAAGCGGTCTTTGTGCTCGATTTTCTGACGGGCCGGCTGACGGGAGCATGTTTGGGCAAGCAAGGGCAGGGGTTCGTCCAGTTTTTTGCCGCCGACGTGGGCGCTGACTTGCAAGTCAAAGGAACCAAGCCGGCGTACGCGATGACTCCGGGGCTGGCCCAGATTCGTGCCAAGCCGGGGGTCCAACCGGCCGCGAGCGTGATCTACGTAGCCGAGATGTCCACCGGAAAGGTCGGCTGCTACGCAATTCCGTTCGCGCTGCCCAACACTCGGAATCCGGTGCCGGCGAAGCTAGCGCCGCTGGATGTCTACACATTCCGCGAAGCGGCTCCTGTCGAATGATCTGAGAGTGACGCGACATCACGCGGTCGGAAAAAGTGGACCGTGCACGGCGCGGACTTCATCGGCACGAAAGCTTTTGTCGATGATCGCCAAAGCGCCGACGCGACGTAGAGCTTGCAGTCTGACCTGTGCTGCTTCGGTCGTGATCAGCGGAACTGGTGTGTCGGCGAACTTTGGAGTTTGCCGAAGATGTTCGGTCAACTCTTGGCCACCGACCCCAGACAGATTCAGGCCGGTGACAATCAGATCGAACGATTGCGTGGTCAAAGCGTGCAGCGCTTTCGTGCCGTCGGAGAAGTCCAAGACCTTGGTGAAATCGAGGTTCATCAATGTGTTGCGGATATGGACTCGGACTGCGAGGCTGGAATCGGCGACGAGCACCGTCAGTCCGCTGCGTTCGATGGCGCGGACGAGCACTGACATCGTGGCGAATCGATCGTTCGGCAACTTGGCGACCATCCGCTTGTAAATGTCGTCCAATTCGTAGGGCATGTCCGTGTACACTCGCCGCAGCGATGGGATCGGTTCTTGCTTGTGCAAGAGCAGCGTTTCCATCGGTGTCTCGCCTCCGTAGGGTGGCCGGGCCATCACCAAAAAACAGCGTGCAGCCCAGGCTGTAGATGTCGGCTCGATGATCGACGAGCGACGGGTTGAACGCTTGCTTCGGCGGCATGAAATCGACGGTCCCCAGAATACCGCCCGCCTTGGTCAGTGTCGATTCTTCGCTGTCCAGCTGACCGAAAAAGTCCGTTCTGCGCACCAGGCCGAAGTCGGTAATCTTGAGCGGCCCCGCCAATCCAGCAGCAGATTCTCAGGTTGATATCGCGATGGCTAATGCTTTGCGCGTGCGCATTCTCCAAACCGAAGGCCGCTTGCAGGATCAGCGTCGCGGCCAGCCTTGGCGACAACGCACCGCGCAGTCTTACGAGTCGGTCGAGGTCCGCTCCCTCGATGAACTCCATCACGAGGTAATTTCCCGCCTCACAGACAGCGGCATCGTGAGCCGTCACGAGGTTCGGATGTGACAGCCGCGCCGTCGTCTCGACCTCGCGTTGGAAGCGTTGCACGAAGGACTTGTTGTCGTCGAGGCTCTTGGCCAGCACTTTGACCGCAACGATCCGCTTCATGCGGCGATGCGGAGTCTTATAGACCGTCCCCATGCCGCCGCTGCCCACGACACATCAAACTTGCTGCTTTGAGCGTCGTCGATCCATTTCAACGATTGCGCCAGCTCCTCTTCCATCAGCAATGAACTCGCTTCGAGACGCTCACGCCGCGTCTCGCGAAGCAACAGTTCGTGCGAATGAAGATCACCTGGAATGGAGATGTGGCCATCGATCAAACAACGGAGAGTTCCAATCACAAGTCCTTCGGCTCAAGCGCAGCAATGAACGGCAAGTGCCGGTAGTCGTCGTTGTAATCCAAACCGTAGCCCACGACGAAACGATCAGGGATTTGAAAACAGTAGTAGTCGGGCTGAATCGCGACCTTTGCCTTGCCGGACTTCCAGAGCAACACGGCCGAGCGGACGCTGCGCGGCGAACTGCGGCGGATCGTCTCCAGCAACGCCGCCATTGTGTGGCCGGTGTCGAAAATGTCGTCCACCAGCAGCACCGAACGGTCGCGGATGTCCGGCACCAGCGAATCATTGATCCGCAGATCCGCTGGTTGAGTCGTCGCTCCACGATAGCTGGAAGCTTGGATCAATCCGACTCGCAGTGGCAAGTCGATTGTGCGAATAAGGTCTGCCAGGAAGACGATGCTCCCGGTGAGCACTCCCAGCACCGTCAGCGGTTCGTCCCGATACTCGGTGGCGATCTGATGCCCCAAGGTCGCGACAACTTTCTGAATCTCGCTTGCTTCAATTAACGTCTGCATGATCCGCCCTGTGTGACGCAAGTGATTTGAAGCGGCGTCGGACAAGTTTTCAACCAGCCTCCTGCATCAGCGGCGAGTTTCATCCGGCAAACTCGAGAGAATCGGGCCATCGAGCGTTTCGCCGGTCGGACGCAATTCTTCGATTTGCACGCCGACGGCATCCCCGGTGACTTCGATGTGCGGCACTCGCCACAGGAAGATCAGCGCGATTGCTCGCCACGTCGACGAGACCACAAACAAGGAGTGATAGGCCCACGGAGCCTCGTGAGCGAAATGCAAAATGACTCCGCCGACCAACGCTCCGGCGGCCAATGCGGCGCTGTTGAGCAGATTGAACAGCGTCAACACGCCGACTCGTTCGTCCGCCGGGATCGACTCGAAGAACAGTAGAAAGAACGCTAGTTCATACGCCGCCCAGCAGACGCCGGCAGTGATTTGCGTCAGGCACAGCCAAATGTAGTTGTCCGAGATGCTCCACATGCCGGACATCGGCACGATGCCGATGCCACCCAGTGTCAGCAATCGCCGTGCTCCCCAGCGTTTCGCAAACCGACCGCACAGCGGCAACGCCATGATCTTGAAGACGAACGAGAACGCGATCAGCACCGCGTAATCGACGTACGAGAACTGCAGTTTCTCCCGCATGTACGGAGTGAAGTATGGCCCGGTAATCCACACGCCAAATTGCACCACGATGATGTAAAACAGCAAGCGCCCTCCGGCACTGTGTCGGTACGACCGCAGTTGTTCGAACATTGGCACGCGGCGACGTTCCACGGACAACTGCACCGGTTCATGCTGAGCGGCCAGGAACGAGGCGGACAAAACACGACAGACGAACGCGATTGCGAACAAGATGCCAAACACCGTCACCACATTGTTGTGGCCGTCACCGGCAGCAACATCCAGTCGCGTGCCGAATTGCAGAGCGAAGCCTCCGCCGAGAAATCCCGCCAGCACCGTGAGTTGCTGCAAGCGCGTTCGCTTGGCGAAGAAATGTGCTCGAATCGTGCGGGGCACGAGCGTCCCGATCCAGACGTTCCAAGCCGGACCAGTTCCCAGACCTCCGGCCCAATACAGCGAGGCGACCACCAAAGCCGCCCACGGCGGGATGTAGCCGACGATTGCCGCTCCGATCAGCGGCACAAAGCTGACCGCCTGCAGCATCGAGCATAGCACGACCCAGCGCTTGTGCGACTTCAACAGACCGACCGCCCACGGCGATATCATCTGCAACGCGCCGCCCAGCAACACCGGCACGCTGACCACCAGCCCCGACATCACCTCGCTCAGCCCGACCGTCAGGACGAACAGCGGCAAGTAGGTCTCGCCCAGCCCGACCATCGCGCCGAACGCGGCAGCATCCGCCTGGCTGACTCGCAAGTTGTGAGTCAGCCGCCGAACGCGCTGTCCGCGTGGCTGCGGCTCAGGGTCATCGCTCGTGAGTCCGTTCACGTCAACTTTTCTTTCCAGAACTGAATTTGACTGAGCACCGGCGCACGTCCGCCAGAGCCAAAGCTGCGCAGCGCCGCGACCGCGTTCGCGGTTCCGAGCACTTGGCTGACGTCGGCCGCGATCCGATCGCACGCCGATTGTAGATCGGCCAGCGGCAGATCAGACAGCCGACACTTCCGCGAATCGCACAATGCGACCAACTTGCCGACCGTCTCGTGAGCGGTTCGCATCGGGACACCCTTGCCGATCAGGTACTCCATCAGCATCGTCGCATCGAGAAATCCTTCGTCCAGCCGTGCGGCAATACGGTCTCGCTGCAGTTCGGCTTGAGCCGCCAGCGGTTCGGCTAGTTCCAGGCATGCGGCGGTTGTGTCGAACGCGGCGAACAGTGCGAGCTTGTCTTCTTGCAAGTCGCGGTTGTAAGCCAGCGGCAGCCCCTTCGTCAGAAACTGCAACTGCGTCAGCGAGGCCATCACGCGAGCCGATTTGCCCCGGATCAACTCCAACACGTCCGGGTTCCGCTTCTGCGGCATGATTGACGAGCCGGTCGTGAACGCATCGGGCAGTTTCAGAAATCCAAATTCGGTCGAGAACCAAATGATCCACTCCTCGGCCCACGACGACAGATGCGTCGCAATCAGCGACAGGTCGAAGACGAATTCGATCACGAAGTCTCGATCGCTCGACACATCGAGGCTGTTGCGAGCCGGTTCGGTGAAACCGAGCAGCCGCGCGGTCTCGTGCCGGTCGATCGGCAACGACGTGCCCGCAAGTGCTGCGGCTCCCAACGGCGAGACGTTAACTCGCTTGAGACAGTCGGCCAACCGCTGTCGGTCGCGCTCGAACTTCTCGACCCACGCCAACCAAAAGTGCGGTGCGAGCACCGGCATCGCGCGCTGCAAGTGCGTGTAACCGGGTAGGACGACATCGAGATCTCGGTCGCAACGTCCGACGAACGCCCGTTGCAGATTCACGAGCAAGTCGTCGATCCGTGCGATCGCATCGCGCGTCCAGAGCTTCAGATCGGTGGCGACTTGATCGTTACGACTGCGGCCGGTGTGTAGCTTGCGGCCGGTGTCACCCAGCCGGCGAATCAACTCGCTTTCGATGTGCATGTGGATGTCTTCGAGTTCCGTGCGGAACGGCAACTCGCCGCGAGCGATCACGCCGCGAATTTCTTCCAGCGCGGTCACGATCTGGTCCGCTTCGGCCAGCGTCAGTATCCCGACCTTCGCCAGCATCCGCGCATGCGCCTGCGAGCCGGTGATGTCGGCGTCGGCCAATCGCGAATCGAAACTGATCGACTCTGTGAATTCTTCCACACGAGCGTCCGTCGCCTGTTGAAATCGCCCGCCCCATGCCTTCGCCACTGGTTGTCTCCGGTCTGTAGTTCCGAGTTCTGAGGGCGGACTATACCCGCCCAGCCGGGTGCCGTCACAACCGGACTGACTTGCCGTCGCAGAGCCGTTCCCGAAAACGCTGGGCTTGGAAACTCCCGTCGCCCCGCGATAGCTTGATCGAGCTCTCACACTTGGGAACGAGATCGTCCGTTCCGATATTTCCTCAGTTGGAACCCAAGGTGTCGCCATGTCTGCTTTCGTTGCGTGGCCCAGCAAATTCGGGCTTGAGAATTCTCGTTTCCTTCGGTCTTTGATCGCCACTCTGTTTTACGGCCTAGTTACGGTCGCGAGCGGTGCCGACGAGCCGAATTCACTCAAAGTTCCCGCCAGAGGGGACTGGAAAATCGAAATCGTTCCTGGCCCGGTAATCGGTCCGTCTCCCGTTCCCAAAGCGATCCGAGCCCTCCGACAAGCACAAGCCGTCAGGCCCGATGAGTTTGTAGAAAAGCTCCCGCCGTTGCCCGCCCGCGAGCCCGCTGCGGAAGTTGTCCAGGCAGATGCCGGAGCCGCGATGCCGGCGGGGATTAACAGGGCCTCATACAGCGAGGTCTACAACTCGATCCCGTTCCGTCGCAGCGAATACCTCGCGAATCCGAGCTACCGGCACGACGCCACCATCGAATTGATGCTTGGCCAAATTCGGCCAAAGGCAGTAACTAATGTCTCAGCGCCGGCAGCGACCTGTTGCTCGCCACAATCGGCGTCACTCGTGGGCGTGTTCAATCCGTGGGGCGCGAAAAATTTCTACTACCACTACTCGTACTCGCGCCCGTCAAGCTATTGGGTTTGGTAGGCACGGTTTCAAAACGAGCACGGCGGGCAAAGGTGAGTTTGAAGCGACTAAGTTCGACTTTTGCAGTTTTTAGAGTGTTGAGAACTGATCTACGGAAAAAGCGCGAGCCTCCACGACAATGCTTGGGACATCACTCTCAGGCATCGAGCAAGGAGGCTCACGATGGAACTTGTACCCAGTTTTGCGGTTTTGTTGC
>CAMDRI010000129.1 GCA_945906725.1 Candidatus Kuenenia stuttgartensis
TGGATCGTGAAACGGGCCGGTCTCGCGGCTTCGGTTTCGTGAGCTTCAATGATGACGGCCAAGGCAGTGCCGCCATGCAAGAAATGGACGGCGGCCAACTCGACGGCCGGACCATCAAGGTGAATGAAGCACAAGAACGTGCTCCGCGCGCGGGTGGAGGCGGCGGCGGTGGTGGCTACGGCGGTGGTGGTGGCGGCCGAGGTGGTCGCGGCGGATATGGCGATCGTTAACCCCGACGGTGCCCGCGACGCTCAGCGAAGACGCGGCACGACAATTCGAAACATCAAAGAAAAAGCCGGGAGCAGTCCCGGCTTTTTCTATTTCCAAGTGGCCGACGCGGCTCGGCCGGTCGGATGCGAGACGCATCTGTCACGATCTTCAGCGTCGAACTGGACACAGCTTGCGGCCGAGGTCTTCGCACAGAGCCTCCAGGCAACGCGGAACCGAAACATTCGATTCGATGTGCTGTTCCGTTTCGGCGACTCGCTCGAACAGGCTCATCACAAACTCGAACTCTTCCGGCGAGCGAGCTTCGAAGCGATGCGCGAACGAGACCACCGCCGGGATAATCGCCCCTTGCGGTTGATCCGACAGATGCAGTGCGGCAGCTCGAAAGAACTCGAGGCCGAAGCGAACCAACCACAGCGCGTTCCGTCGTTGCGTCGCCGTATCGCCACCGATGGCTTCGATTCCAGACGTCAGCTTCTCCGCAAGCACGAACGATTGAAAATCGCCGCTGGCAAACTGCTGATACAGCGCGTCGCGCAATTCGCGTAATGCGGGGTCGAGCAGTTGTGTCGCGACCGCTAAGCTGCCGCCGCTCAGTTCGGCCAAAGCGGCGGCTTCGTTGGGTTCAGTCACCATCTCTTGCTGCACGAGCAATTCGGCGATGTCACGCGGCGACAACGGATCAAATCGGACTGTCTGGCAACGCGACCGGATCGTCGGCAACAGCGCGTCAAGGTTGTCGGCGATGAGCACGATCAGCGCCTTCGGCGGCGGCTCTTCCAGCGTTTTGAGAAAGGCATTCGCCGCCTCGACGTTCATTTCCGCCGCGTCGTCGATGATCGCGATCTTGCGATCCCCGGCCATCGGCAACCGCGACAGGTCGTAACACAGTCCCTCGCGACCACGGTTTTCCAGAGGGCCGAGAAACAGGTCGATTGTGAATTCTGACTTGCCTGATTTGCGGCTGACTTCGTGCAAATCCGGGTGCGATCCGACGATGACCTGCTTGCAGGCCGAGCACTCGCCGCAGGCCAACAGTTCCTCGTTCGAGTGCCGCTGACAGAACAAGCACTGGGCCAGCGTCCGAGCAAACAGCCGTTTGCCGACTCCATCAGGGCCGGCAAAAACGTACGCATGCGAGAGTCGGCCGCGACGCAAGGTTCGCCGAAACCACTCGACACGTTCGCCATGTCCTCGAATCGAATCCCAAATCATGCCGATGGCTCTCCTGCCGAACCTTCGATCTCGATCCATCCCAACGGGTCGCCGGTCGTGACAACGTCGTTCTCAAAACACCCAATCCGCCGCAACCGGCCGCCGGTGGGAGCCGCGACGTCAAACGTGATCCCGCGCAACAGCACCTCGACCACCGCATCACCTTCGGCCACCGCCTCGCCAATTTGCGTGAGCCAGATGCTGACACGAACCAATTGCTCTCCGGCACCGAGATCCGGCAGCGTGATCGGTTGCCAGCCTGTTGTGTCGAGCATCATCCCGTGATCCCCGCCGCCATCTCACCAGCATGATAGCTCGACCGCACGAACGGGCCGCTCGCCACCATGCCGAAGCCGAGCCGCTTCGCCAGCACGCCGATCTCGTCGAACTCTTCCGGCGGGAGATAACGCTCGACAGGCAAGTGATCGGGAGTCGGTTGCAGGTATTGCCCCAGCGTCAGCATGTCGCACCCGACGGCCCGCAGATCCGCGAAAACATCGAGCAACTCGTCCAGCGTTTCGCCAAGTCCGAGCATCAGCCCGCTCTTGGTCGGCATGTCGGGAGCTTCGTCTTTGACCTGCTGGAGCAGATCGAGCGTTCGTTGATACGCGGCGTTGCGGCGGACGCGGTGATACAGCCGAGGGACTGTCTCGGTGTTGTGATTGAAAACATCGGGTCGCGATTCGATCACGCAAGAGATCGCCACGCGGTTGCCCAGAAAATCCGGAGTCAAAACTTCGACCTGCGCTCCGGTTCGTTCGCGCACGGCCAACACACAGCGAGCAAAATGCTCGGCACCACCATCAGACAAGTCATCGCGAGTCACCGACGTGATGACGACGTACCGCAGGCCCAAACGCTCGGCCGCTTCGGCGACCCGCTCCGGTTCGTCTGCTTGTAGTGTTTCGGTCTTCCCTTTCGGGACCGAGCAGAACCCGCACGGTCGCGTGCAAACGTTTCCGAGGACCATGAATGTCGCCGTCTGCTGCGACCAGCACTCGGTTCGATTGGGACACTTCGCGCTTTCGCAAACGGTCTCCAGGCGGAGATCGGCGATCACGTTGCTCGTGTAAACCATGCCCGGCTGCGGCATCGGCCGCTTGAGCCAGCTCGGCAAACGACGTTTGGCCGTGACGGTCGGAGCAGCAGGCATCGGTTCGGCGGAAAGAATGGTTAAGTCGATCATGGTTGGATTGGAAGTTTAGCCACTGCGCGGTGTCAACGCTCGCGGGCAAGGTCCTCAGAAAGGCGAGGAAACTAGCGGCTGAATCGACGGATCGACATGATCCCTCGCCAAGGAGAACTCCATGAACCGCCTTGCTGTGTGCCTTTTTATGTTGCTGGCCTCGACGAACCTCACTGCCGCGGAACCGCCGAATGTCGTGTTGATTGTCGCCGATGATCTCGGTGCGATGGACCTCGGCTGTTACGGCAGCAAGTTTCATCGGACGCCGCATCTCGACAAGCTTGCGGCTGATGGGATGCGGTTCACGCAGTCGTATTCGGCCTGTCCGGTTTGCTCACCATCGCGAGCGGCCATCATGACCGGACAATATCCGCAGCGGTTTCAACTGACCGACTGGTTGCCGGGTCGAGCTGATCGTCCGGATCAACGGCTCAAGCGGCCGACTCTTCGGGATCATCTGCCGCTGGAAGCCACGACGATCGCCGAACTCCTCAAACCGGCCGGCTACGTTTGCGCGAGCATCGGAAAATGGCATCTCGGCGGCGCAGGCTTTGAGCCGACCAAGCAAGGTTTCGATGTCAACATCGCCGGCGACGCGACTGGCTCGCCGCAGAGTTACTTCGCTCCGTTCAGCAAGCCGAACGGCAAAGCGATGCCCGGCCTGAGCGAGGCTCCCGAAGGTGAATACCTTCCGGATCGGCTGACGACCGAGGCTGAGAAATTCATCACGCAGCATCGCGAGCGACCATTCTTCCTGTACCTGCCGCACTTCACTCCTCACACGCCGCTGAAGGCCAAAGAGGACGTCGTCAAGAAATATCCGGCGGCCGGGACGTTCAAAGGCCAGCAGAACAATCCGATTTACGCCGCGATGCTCGAAAGCCTGGACGACTCGGTCGGCCGCATCGTCGCCAAATTGGACGAACTCAAACTCTCCGACCGCACGATCGTACTCTTCACGTCCGACAACGGCGGACTGGCGACGACCGAAGGGCCGAACACTCCCGCCACGTCAAACGCTCCGCTGCGCGAGGGGAAAGGTTGGCTGTACGAGGGAGGCATTCGCACGCCGCTGCTCGTGAAGTGGCCCGGGTCGGTCAAAGCTAACAGCAGCAGCGACGTGCCCGTCTGCGGGATCGACCTCTTGCCGACGCTGCGCGATGCGTGTGGTTTCGAACAGACGAAGACTCTCAACACCGATGGCGTCAGTTGGCTCCCGTTGCTCAAGCAGTCGGGATCGATCGCGCGCGAATCTCTGTTTTGGCATTACCCGCACTATGCCAATCAAGGCGGCAAGCCGGGGGGCATCGTGCGCTCTGGCGAATGGAAGTTGATCGAATTCTACGAAGAGGGCCGCCGCGAGTTATTTCACGTTGCGAAGGACGTCAGCGAGTCGCGCAACCTCGCTGAGCAAGAGTCCGACCGCGTGCGTGACTTATCCGAGAAGCTCGCAGCGTGGCGAACATCCGTCGGCGCACTGATGCCGGAACCGAATCCCAATTACACCCCGAACCCGCAGTCCGAAAACGGCGAGATCGTGATCCCTGCTCGCACCGCCGACGTGCGCGGAATCATGCTGCGATACGAACCGATGCCGCACAAGAACACGCTCGGTTTCTGGGTGCGAGCCGACGATTGGGCGCGGTTCGAATTCAGCGTGACCAATCCAGGTAAGTTTGAACTCGAAGCTCTCGTCGGCTGCGGCAACGGCAGCGGCGGCAGCGAGGTGCGGTTTGAGGTCGCTCCGGCCGGTTCGACGTCCGATCCACAAGTGCTGCCGCTCACAGTGCAGGAGACGGGCGGCTTTCAAAACTTCGTGCCTCGAACGCTGGGCGAAATCCTGCTGAACACCGCTGGCCGCTACGAACTGCGTGTCAAAGCCATCAAAAAACCCGGCGTCGCCGTCATGGATCTGCGACAAGTCCGCCTGATCCCGAAAAAATGACGGCGACCTGACACAATTCATGCGCCCGCTCGCCGAACAAAACTACGGCACGATTCAGTTGGTGCAATGAGCGGTCGCTCGTCTGACGAGTCTTCCAAACAAGCCGGAAGCTTGCCAGCCATTCGCCGGAGGTTGATCGCTGCGACACCACTGGTCAACGATCACCAACCACTACCGTCGCACCCCGTGATTGGGTACGCGAAGCCCGCGACCGGCACGGTGACGCCGCTGATTCGGTACGTCGCCGGACTCGATCCCGACATCAAGATGCCACTTCGCCTCGAAGATCGGCTGAACGTCTTTGACGAAGTCGCTCTTCTTGGCGGTCGATTTTGGAAGTTTGTCATCCGCCATCAATCCGACCGCGAAGGCTAAGAGGCTCGCCGAGCACAACCATAAAAACCGCCAATGTCGAGTCATCGGAGATGACTGTCACTAAATCGCGATTGAAGAGAAATCCAAAAAGGCACTAAGACACGAAGAACACTTTGTGCGTTCGTGCCTTGGTCGTTCACCGTAGCTGCCATGTCCGCGCGATTCCAGAGGTGCGTCACTTTCGCAGCGACCCGGCCTGCCAGCCGAGTGGTTTGATCCGTTCAAGTTAGGCGCCAATGTCGGTGCCCTCGTAGAACGACAACCAGCCGCGCAGGGTTTGAGTCTCACCAGGCCAATAGCGGAGTTCTGCATCGTCCTTCGGCCGGCGAGCGTTCGAGGGATCGTCGGCCCAGGTGGGAATCACGGTTACGAAGGTGATCCAGAAGGTCATGGCCAGCCAACGGAGACGAGTCATGGTGAATTGCCCTTTTGTATTTTGTGGCGTCAGCAAGAACAGACGGCATTAATCCGCCGTTGCAAATCGGTGAGCGCGGATTCGACTCGATCTGGCGGAGACAGCAACCACTCGCGAGTGATTTCTCGCACGAGAGACTGAGCCTCCGAGGTCAGATAGTCCACCGTGCTTTTGCCATCCACGCGAGCCAACATACAAGCCGCCAGGTGCAAGACGGAGTGTTCCTCGCGGGCAGGTTGCAAACCTGCCCCACGATACGCAGACCAAAACTCGCGAACCATCTCGAGGAATTCATCCGCGCGACGTGCATGTTTGATCGTCTTCAGCAACAGGTGGCTCAGGAAAAAGCCGAGATCGAACGCCGGATCGCCGAAGTGGCCGGTCTCGAAATCGACGAGTACGAGTCGCGGTCGCTTACTGTCGCTGCTCGACTCGCTGGTCACGAGCAGGATGTTCTTCGGACTGAAATCACCCAGCACCAGGCAAGTCGCGGTCGCCAACGTCTCTTCGATGAGGCGCTCCAACGCCGGTCGCAATTCCGACTGCCGCTGCGCCACGAAGCGATAAAACGGATCGAGCCGCAATTCGTCGAAGATCGTGCGGTCGCCGAGTCGTTCGCGCAGGTCGGAGTCGTCTGTCGTGCCTGCGTGAATCCGCGCCAGCGTTTCACCGAGCCGACGTCCAATCGAGACGTCCGCCTCGCCGTCCAAGAGGCTGCTTTTCCAAACGATGTGCTCACACGGGATGGCTTCCATCGCGAACAGAAAGTTGTCGCGATCCTCGAACAGGAGTTTGGGCACCAAGCCCGGAGGCGTGACGCGCGACAAGACGTCCAGCACGTCGCGTTCGCGCCAGATCCGTTCCGGTTGGCTGAACCAAGTCGCTTGCGTCCGGAGTTGTGCTCGCGACTGCTTGACGACGAAGTCCTCGCCCTCCGGCACCGACACGCGCATGACCACGTTGGAAACTCCACCGGAGAGACTTTTGACGGATGACCGCACCGCGACGGCGGGCGACAGCCGGCCGGTATCGCGCAGGTATTCGATCAAGTTGTCGGGACCGAGTTCGAGCATGTGGACTCCGCATGTGTCAAAGCTGGTTGTCAGAGTAGTCATTCTTTCGGAGAAGACGAGCCGATCGGCGTCAAGCCATCTTGACGGTCGCGCGCGCGACTCGTAGCATCCGCCTCCTAGTCTTGGGTTTCGAGGGGCCTTCTCTTCTCTTCACGATGCCGTCTGAGCATCGAGCTTGCTGCCAACTGTCCGCAACCGGAACACAGCGCAATCGGCAGAAGCGTTTCTCCCCCTCCCGGCTCGGGATCAATTCAGTCTCTGCAATGAGGCTCACGGGATGTGACGCCGATGCGAGTCCGGCAACAAAGCCCAGCACTGGTCGTTCACACCCCTGCCAAGCTCAATTTGTTTCTGGAGATTCTTGGAAAACGGCCCGACGGCTTCCACGAGTTGGAAACGCTCATGGTCACCGTCGGATTGTACGATACGTTGCGGTTCACGGAGGACGACTCTTCTGCTTCGCCGGTGCGGTCTGCGTCGGCAACGTCTGCGGCTGATCTGGCGTCTGAGATTCACCTGTCATGCCACTGGGCCGGACCACCGGAATTCTCTCCGGGACCAATTCCGACCGGTCGCGACAACTTGGTGGTGCGGGCGGCGGAGTTGTTGCGAGAGGTCACGGGCATTCGGCGTGGAGTGTCCATCGAACTGACCAAACGCATTCCGATGGCCGCCGGGTTGGCAGGAGGATCGAGCGACTGTGCCGCGACGCTGTTTGCCTTGAACCAGTTATGGAAGTTGGGCCTGTCTGACCAGCGATTGCTGGAACTGGCGGCTCGGCTGGGGAGTGACATTGCATTTTTTCTGACGCGGACTTCGGCTGCCGTTTGTCGTGGCCGAGGCGAAATCATCGATCCAGTGGCTGCACCCATGAGACTGCACTTCGTGATCGCCAAACCTGCTAGCGGGCTGTCGACAGCCGCCGTGTTCCGGCAGTGTCGTCCCACTGCGCTGCCCCGTTCCGTTCAACCGCTGGTTGGCTCACTGCGCGCCGGACGTCTTTCGGTCGCCGCTCGGCAACTGCACAACGCTCTGCAACCGCCCGCCGAGCAACTCAACTCGGATGTCGTTCGGCTACGTCGCACATTCTCCCGCCTGCCGTTCCTCGGACATCAGATGAGCGGCAGCGGTACTTCGTATTTCGGTGTTTGTTCGCAGTTCGACCAGGCGAGGGCACTGGCGGCCCAAGTCCGATCGGCAGGCTGCGGTGATGTGTTTGTGGCTTCAACTTAACCGTGATTTGTGAGCTTGGTTTTCATTCAGTGAAGGAGTGCTGCCGTGGAAATCACCGAAGTTCGCGTGAAGTTGATGAGTGACCCCAACGACCGCTTGATGGGCTTCTGCTCGATCACGCTCGATGGCAGTTTTGTCATTCGCGATCTGAAGATCATCCAGGGGGGCAAAGGCTGCTTCGTGGCGATGCCCAGCCGGCGCCTGATGGATCGCTGCTTGCGCTGCCACACCAAGAACCACCTACGATCACGTTTCTGCAACCACTGCGGTGGTCAACTCAGCGAGGATCGCTCCGCTAAGGATTTCGACGGCCGAGCCAAGCTCTACGCCGACATCGCGCATCCAATCAACTGCGAGTGCCGCGAAAAAATCCAAGCCAAAGTCATGGTCGCCTTCGAGCAAGAGAAAATCCTCGCTCAACAAGCCGGCTACGTTTGCCGGTACGACGACT
This sequence comes from Candidatus Kuenenia stuttgartensis, assembly GCA_945906725.1. Classification (GTDB taxonomy): domain Bacteria; phylum Planctomycetota; class Planctomycetia; order Planctomycetales; family Planctomycetaceae; genus SXKJ01. Next base: position 8,122 of record CAMDRI010000129.1, read on the forward strand.
ATGGCGAAGACGACTACGACGAAGAACCGATCGCCGCCACGATCCCCCGTCGCGAGGCTCCCGGCCGCGAAGGGACAATCCGCATCGACCAACCGCAACACGGCGAAGGCCCTGCGGAACCACACGTCCTCAAGATGCCGCAGTCCGAACCGGCCCGGGCCTCGGTCCACCTCAGCCACCACGAAGACAACGAATCGTTCGGCTCAGGAATCGACTGAGCCGAGTAGGTCAGCCTTTCCAGGCTGACCCGATCGGCGATCGAGGCGGTTTTGCCAATTCGGGTCAGGCTGGAACGCCTGACCTACGAACCGCGCTACTTCGCGGAGTTTTCATTGATGAACTCCCGCGACCGAGCGATCACTTCGTCGGTGATCTGCATGTGGCCCAAATCCGGATAGTGGTGAAGTTTGTGCCGCGCGCCGGCCTTTTGAAGCACCTCGACCATCGTCAGCGCGTTCGCGATCGGCACCGATTTGTCGTTGTCAGAATGCAGAATCAACAGCGGCTTCGAGGTCTTCGCCACGTGTTTGGTCGGTGATGCCTGCGAGCGAGCTTCAGTGGGATCAACTCCCGATGGCGCCCACAGATTACCCCAATCGAGCGCAACCAGATCGTAGGCCGCCGCGACGCTGATCGCCGCGCGGAAGTCATTACTCTCCTTCTCCCAGCCTCCCGTGCGGGGATAGGTTCCATCACCGAGCGTCGCCGCCAGCGAGACCATGTGGCCTCCCGCCGATTGCCCGATCAAAAAGATGCGTTGAGTGTCGATGTTGAATTCCTTCGCGTGTGCATGGACGTACCGAATCGCGCACTGAAAGTCCTGATAACAAGCCGGAGCCGGCGTGGAATTCTTCAGGCGATAGTCAATCGACATGGCGAAGTAGCCGAAGCCTGCCCACTGTTCGACCTTGATTGTCGAGGTGTCTTTCTTGTGCCCACCGACCCAGCGCCCACCGTGAACCGAGATGATCGCCGGCAGCGGCTCTTTCGATTCGGGATAAGCGATGTCCGCCAATAGACCCGCGCCATGCACTCGGCCGTAGACGACGTCTTCTCGCACGACAATCTTCGGAGCGGTCTTCTCGTCCGCCTTGCCAACTTCACGCTCGCTGAATTTGTTCGTGACCAATGCGGCCACCAACAGCCCACAAACCACCCACGCGATTCTGGATCGTGTCGTCGTCATGCTGCACCTGCCTTGTCGAGTATGGGATGCGGAATTGGTCTCTGACTCAGGAGCCATCATCGGCAACTGCGCTGACCGGCACAACCTTGTGAGGGCCACACTAACCCGAAGCGCCAGCGAGGGCGAGCGTTTCACAGAGACCCGCTATCGTCATTCGGAGTGCCCGCCCTCGCTGACGCTTCGGGTTAGTTTTCGGGCGGCGATTCCCGAACAACTGGGATCGTGCAGTCGATCACCAACCACGACAGAGCACAAAGCGCGTAAGTCACGCCTACGATGACGAACACCGGCCGCCAACCGTAATGCTCGGAGACGGGCCCGAACACCAATGGAGCGGCGACCAGCGCGATGCCGGCCACCGAATTGCTGAACGCGTAAACGGACGCCGTCGCCTTGCCTCCGATGTCGGTAATGACTCCCAAATTGGTAGTCAGGCTCCAGTCGCCGAACAGTTTCACAAAAAACAAAATCGAGCAGAACACATACGGCCGATCAAAGAAAATCAACGCGACGAACATCAGCACAGCCGCCAGTCCTTTGCCGACGAGAGCCACACTGGCTCGCGACCAGCGACGGTTGCCCGTGCGAGCGATCAAAAAATCGTTGAGCATCCCGCCCGTCACGCCCGCGACCGCTCCGCCCAGCAGCGGCAGGGCCGCGTAAATCCCCATCTCTTTGAACTTCAGACCATGCACCTGCGACAGGAACAACGGAATCCAGTTGGAATAAATGTTGTCGGCGAATGTGCTGAGCACGTTTTGAAGGCTCAGCCAAATCAAGTTCATCAACGAACGCGGCGTCATCGCCCGCAGCGTCGCTCGGAATCCCAGATTCGACGTTCCGGTCAAGACGACATCGCCGTCAATCAGTCGTGCTTCCGCCTCGTTGACGCGCGGATGTTCGCGCGGCGAGTTGCGGAACACGGCGACGAACAGCAGCGAGTTCACAACACCAACGGCGACGAGAATCCAAACGGCACTGCGCCAATCCAGTCCGCACACACCCAGCAACAACGTCGAGAAGACCACCGACGAACTCAACCCGCCAAGTCGGCCAGCCAGCACACCGACGCTCCCCTGCAACGTCGTGCGGACGGCGGGGGGATACCACGTCCGAGCGACTCGGCTCAGGCAGGCATACACCGCCGACTGTCCGGTCCCCAATGCGGCTCGCGAGAACCACAACCAACTCACCGACGGTGCCCAGGCCATCAACCCCATCGCGGCACACCACACCACCATCAACCCGGTCAGCACCAGATGCACTCCCAGCGTATCGGCGGCAATCCCCAACGGAAACTGAAAGCCCGCGTAGCAAAACGAAAACGCCGAATCGAGCTGGCCAAGCTGCGTGTTGGTCAGCTTATATTCCTCGGCCAGCGTCGGCTTGATAAACGCGAAGACGTAGCGATGCAGATACAACAACGCCGAGATCGCGAACGCCAACGAAAAGACACTCCAGCGAACATTGGTCGGTGCGGCAGCGGGTGGGACGTCAGTGTTCGCCATATCAAGCAGCTTCGTGGTTCAGCAGTCGAGTCGGTACTTCCGCAGCTTGTCGAGATCGACCTCGATGCCAAGCCCCGGCTTGGTCGGCACTGCAATCGTTCCCGACTCGATGCGAAACGGCTCGGTGATGATGTCGTCTTCGAGTCCGTAATACGTCGTGTCGTTGGCCAACGAGTACGCCGGTCCCGACGCTGCAACGTGCAGCATTGCCGCCGTCTTCGGGCCGAGGTCGTGGCCGCAGTGCATGATGCAGGGGACTCCGGCCGCTTCGCAGACGTTTCCGATCTTCACGCAGGGCAGAATGCCGCCGGCGATGTGAGTGTCGGGCAGGATGAACTCGGCGGCCTCTTCGCGGAGGATCGCCATCACGCTGGCCGGATCGGTGACGCTCTCGTTGAGCGCGATCGGCACGCGTGTCTGACGCCGCAGCTTCGTCGCATCCGACAGCGGTTCGGCCGGGATCGGTTGTTCGAGGTACTGCAAGTTGTACTGTTCGAGCTGCCGACAAAGTTCCGCCGCTTGCTGCGGCGAGTAGGCTCGATTCGGATCAATCCGCAATTTGAGACGATCACCGATGGCTTCTCGAATGCCACGGACCATTTCGAGGTCCTCGGTCATGTCGGCCCCGGCCTTGGTCTTCAACGTGCCGAAGCCCATCTCGACGTACCACCGAGCGAATTCCCCTGCCCTTTCGTAAGTTTGAATCCCCATGCAGGCAGCGACTTCGACGCGCGGCCGAATCACGCCTCCCAGCAGCGCCGCCACCGGCAGTCCAGCCGCCTTGCCGCAGATGTCCCACAGAGCCAATTCGATCCCCGACTTTAGCCGCGTTTCGAGCGGACAGTCTCGATGAAATGCCGCGATGTTTTGCGGATCGCGACCGATCAGCCACTCGCGAGCTTGCTGCTCGCTTCGCCGCCCGCTGAGGTTTGGCAGGAAGTTGACGTTGTGCTCCCCCCAGCCGATCAGTCCCACTTCGGTCTCGACCCGCACGATGCCGCTCTGCGTCGTCGAACTGCTGCGAATGTGCGACCGATACGGAGCCAGCGGCGCTGTCTGCGGCACTTCGACAATCGTTACGGAGACGTCAGTCACTCGCATTTTGGTTCTCCGTGGCATTTTGAATCAGGAGAAAGAAGAGTACGACGAATGGGACGGCCTTATTCGTCGTCACCCTCAATTCGTCGTACTCTTTCCGATCCGATTCATCACTTCTTCGTCGGCAACTGATATCCCTCGCGATTGAGGCGAATGCGATACAGGCTCTTCCCGGCCGTGATGTAGAGCAGATTCGCGTCCTTGCCTCGGCCGAAGCCGACGTTGGTCGGGATTTCGGTCTTGATGAAGGCCAACTCTTTTCCTTCGGGCGAATAGACGCAGATCCCCGGCCGATTCTCGGCGCGGACGGCCACGTAGAGATTCCCCTGTTTGTCGCAGACCAAGCCGTCCGGGCCGTCGAAGGGAGCGTAATCGACCAACTTCTTGCGGAACTTCGCGGTGCCATCCGGAGCGAGATCGTAGGCCAGCAGAGCCATCAGGCCTTTGCGCAGCGGCGCGGAGACGCTCGCCGGATTGTCGGAGCCTCCCGGTTTGCTTAGCCGATCAATCGCGGTTCCGCCGTTGTCGTTGCTGACGACGTACAGCGACTTCTGATCGGGTGAGACGCACACGCCGTTGGCCTTGCCGGCGTCGGTGATGATGCGATGAATCGAGCCGTCCGGGTCGATGCGATAAACACCGACGACCGGCTGATCGATCGGCTCGTGGCCGAGATACCGCGGGTCGCTGAAATAGATGCGTCCTTTCTCGTCGATCGTAATGTCGTTGGGTGAGTTGAACGGCCGCCCCTCGAACAGCCCGGCGATGATGTGCGTCTTGCCGGTCTTCAGGTCGGTGCGAGTCACTCGGCGACCGCCGAAGTCGGCTCCCTCTGCGACGATCATGTTTCCGGCCGCGTCGAACTTGATGCCATTCGACATGCCGCTGGGTGAGCGAAAGATCGACGTCTTGCCGGTCGTCGGATCGAACCGCCAGATGTGCCCCGCCTCGATCGCCCCGTTCTCGTCGCGAGCGATGTGCGAGAACGTGATCTCACTGAAATAGACCGAACCGTCGAGCGCGACTGCTGCTCCTTCCGTCAGCACGCGCGACTCGAACAACTTTTCGACCTTCGCGTCGGGCGGCACGATCGGGTCTTGAGCGTGCAGCGCATCAAGCCCCGCCAACGTCGCCGCCAAAGCCAAACAGAATCGCCACCGTCGAGCACAGCAGATCGCCAACATCGTTGTCTCCTTGTGAAGTGCGGAAAGAGGTCCGCGACAATGTAGCCATCTTCGCCGCGACAATCAGGCGTGTCGGCGGCCGTGGTCATTACATGGGAGCGTATCGTCTGAGACTCGGCACTCGGTCGAAATCCGAGTCATTGCTCGCAAGGCACGTCATCTGATTCGCCTGCATGACGGCCACGATCAATGCGTCTCCGCTGAGCAGCCCAAATTGCTGGCTCAAATCGGCAGCTTGGACAACGTGTTGGTGATTGACCGACAGGATTTGAACGCCGATGGCGATGATTTCCACCAAGGCTTGCCGAAAGCGATGGAGCTGAGTGATCTCGGTCGGATGGCTGCGGAGTCGTGGTCCAATTCCGGCGTACGGCCATCCAAAAGTTTGGCAGGCTTCGAGAGTCATCAAGCGATGAGCCACATTGCTGAACTCATGGGTCGAGCAGAACCTGCGCAAGTCGCCATCTTCAATTCGTTCCAAGAGGTTCTGGCTGGCGATGCCAAAAACTGGGTCGGGGCCGAACTCATAGACGAAGACGTTGGCGTCCAAGAACACGGATTCACCGGAAGGGATGTCGTCAAACGTCATGGCGACTCCTGGACGCCGCATTCATCGTCTTCGGCAATTTTTCGGAGCACGAGTGGATCACCAGTCCAACCGATGAGTCCATAACTTTGGCGTGCTCGGCTGGTTTGCGAGCGAATGGTCACAGTGACTCGCTCGTGTTCCTTCAAAGGGGGCACTTCGTCGAGCTTGAGCACGCCGTCCTCGTAAGTGGCTTCCATTTCTAGCGACATTGTGCGATCCCCTTCGGTTACGACGGAGTAATTGCCGTGAGTGCCATTTACAGGCGATATCCGTTTATGACTTCTTTGACTTTCGTTGGACGAGCAATTCCCTCAACTTCCAGCTCGACCATTCCTTGTGCGGCACTGGAAACCGATATGGTTCCAACTCCAAAAATGCGATCCGTAAAAGACTGCTTCACTTCAAGGTAACGAACGTCTTGGTGGCGGACCTCGCGTGTATGCTTCGAGAGTATTCCCCGGCGTAAGATCGTTCGCTTGGTTGTAACAGTCAGCGTCGTGTTAATGCACGATAGCCACCAAAAGAGCAATAACAACAAGCCAAGGCCGTACAGCAGAATCAACAAAACGCAGAAAATGAACCAGACTGGCCGATTGCGAAACATCGACGGATGGCCCGACCATACGTCATTCTCAGTTTGTGAATCGGTGCGAGTCGTGGCAGTTGGTGGCAGTGAAGGTGGCGCTGAGGTCGCTGCCCGCCCATCGAGGAATTCGTTGCAGTGGCGACATTTGATTGCAGTCGCGGCAATATCTTCGCCGCAGAACGGACAGGAAGCCCGCGCGACAGTCGACGGTGCAGTTTGCGTTTGAGGATTCGACGGTGGAGTGGAGACTCCCATTGATGGGAAAAGTCCCTTGACCTTTGAGGCCGACATCCAGCTTCCGTCAGAATTTAGACGAACATCAGTTTGAGGCGTGATTTGGGAATTAGCGGCCAAATCTTTGAGTTGCTTGGCTGTAAACGGGCCTTGCTCTTGGCCGCGATGTCGTATGAACCAGAGTTGGTCGGGCATTAGTCATCGCTCCGCAGGCAAACGCACGAACACAATACTAACTGGGGCATCGTGTATTGCGCGCGGCTGGGTAGTGTTGCAGAAAAACTGGTCAATTTATCCACAGTGATTGCGAATGTTAATCAGGGAATACGTCCGGTAGCCACGGTCGCCAGACTTTGGGATTGCAGTCCATAATCCACACTCTGGCGAGGGTAGCTACACCAGGAATCCTACTCATCAATCAGCCTGGCGGCTTTGGGATGACCGTTCGATGGTCGCCTCACCATTTCGTTGATCCAGGTCGGGGCGAAAGGTGAGGTGCAACCTTTGGAACAGGGATAGTTGCGATAGATTCCCAACTTCTCACCGATAGCGAGCGCCCGCTTGCGGTGTTTTGGGGAAGTGGATGCCAATTTCCGCCAGGCACATGTTCATCGTCCATCGAACTTCGGGGGCGGCGGCGACCATCTCCTTCTCGATGCGGGCGGGTGGCACGCCCCTGACCATCGGGAAGGGCGGGCAAATGCAGGGGTCAGGTCTCATTGATTTGATGGAAGTCCGAAGAAAGAAGAGGAAAAAAGGACAACTCTTTGATTGAAGGATGGTCTTGTTGAATGCAGAAGTCGACTATGGCACCGCCGCTCAGCAATTGCTGACGCGTGTCTCGCCGCAAGACTTCCTGCGACTGATCACGGTCTTCGGCGACAATAAATACCACAATCATTCGTTGAATCATTGGTTGTCCCGGGAACGCCCGAACTGGCACATCGAAGTCCAGTCGCGTCCCGAATCGGCGACGGG
>CAMDRI010000130.1 GCA_945906725.1 Candidatus Kuenenia stuttgartensis
AAAACCGACCCGCAAATCCTCGTTCTTCGCGTCACCCATTGGGTTCCCCTGTCACCTTGACACATCTTGGCAGCAAACCCCTGTTTTTCAGGTGTGTGGCGCAAATCGCATGCCAAGGCGAGGGAAGTCATCTGGGAAATGCGGGTCAAATCTGTCCCCGGCCGGGCAGGTTGAAAACCTGTCCCGCAAGAGGCATCACGCCGATACGGCGGGCATCTGGCCGGTCTGGGGCGGAGTCGAAGACCGACCACCGGTCAGCACTGCAATGGCTTCGACCAGCATCAACGCAGCCAGCCCCAACAGCACTACACCGATCCACGGCACGACCTCTCGCGGTGCGGCGAACGTGCCGGTTTTGTCGAAGAACTTCGGCCACGTCATCGAGATCAACGCCCAAGTGCTCATGACGTACATCAACACGGTTGGAATGCCGGTGACGAACCAGACCCAGCGCTCGCCGCGAGTTCGCCACAGCCAGACGGTCACGCCCAGCAGAGTCAGCGCGGCCAGCAATTGATTGCTCGCGCCGAACAAGGCCCAGAAGGATTCCCAAATCGGGCGAAGTGCTTTGCCGTTCGCATCGACTCCCGGCTGAAGCAGGAAGAAGAGCGGTGCTCCAGCGGTCAGCGTCGTTCCCAGCCAGCGCCCGAAGCGGTTATGCCAACCGGTCAACTCTTGAATGATGTAACGGCCCAGGCGCGTGCAAACGTCGAGCGTGTCGTAGATGAACGTCGTGAACGCCATCAGTGCGAACGAGACGGCGAATTTGGGATCGACTCCCAGCACTTCAAGGAACTGGCCGATCCCCAGCGCGTAAATCAGATTCGCTTTGGGAGCCAGCGTGCCGTCCGGGCGGAAGAAGACTTTTGCGTCTTGGGCGAGGACCATCACGCAGCACAGCGAGACGATGGCCACCATCCCTTCCAGCAGCATGGCTCCGTAGCCGATCGTCTTGGCATCGGTCTCTTTCGCGAGCTGCTTGGAGGTCGTCCCGGAACAGATCAGCGAGTGGAATCCGCTGCACGCTCCGCAGGCGATTGTGATGAACAGCATCGGCACGAGGCTCATGCCGTTGCGGCCTTCCATCCCGATAAAGGCCGGGTACTCGATCGGCTGGCCGCCGAACATCAGTCCCAACATGCCGCCGGCCAAGGCCACATACAGGAAGTAACCTCCCAAATGGCCGCGCGGTTGCAGCAGCAGCCAGACGGGAAGCAAACCCGCGACCAGGCAATATCCCAACAGCAACACGTCCCAGATGCGTCGAGCGTTATCATTCACGACGGTCGTCACTGCGGCTGGGTCGGCGAAGCCCGTCGGGGTCGGCAGGAATGACTCCAATTGGAACGGTAACAGTTGTCCCGCCCAGATCGAAACGCCGACCAGCGGTAGAAAGATGGCCGTTGCCCAGTTGAGCGACAGCTTCGTGTATCGCAGCAGCAATCCCATCACGATCGGCAGCACGAGATACATCAGCGAGGACGTGGCGATTCCGCCGCCAAGCACCTCGACGTTGTTCTCCATCGGGATCAGGCCAATGAACGCCGACGCGGTCAGATCGGTGAAGGCCACGATGATGTAGACTAGTGCGATCCAGACGAAGCTCAGAAAGAGAATGTAGGACCGCCGCGTCATGTGGTCGCGAACGACCTCGGCAATCGAGCGAGCCTTGTGGCGGATCGACGCCGTCAGCGAGGTCAGATCATGCACACCGCCGATGAAGACGCAGCCGATCAGAATCCAGATCAGCGCGGGCACCCAGCCGAACCAGACACCCGCGAGGATCGGCCCGACGATCGGCCCCGCCGCCGCGATGGCCGAGAAATGTTGGCTGAGCAGGAACTTCGGCTCGATCGGCTCAAAGTCCACGCCGTCGTTGAGCTCGACGGCCGGCGTCGGCTTGTTCGGATCGAGCCGCAACAGCCGCGCGAGGAATCGGCCGTAGGTGACGTAGGCAATCGACAGCACGATGGCGGACAACAACACGACGGACAGCAGACTCATGGCTCACCTTTCGGAGGGCGACGGGATCACATGGAGATGATCCTGATGTCGTCCGATGGTGTCGAGTCAGATCGTTGTAGGTTGGGCACACCTGCCCGACTCGGACGGGCAGGAGTGCCCATCCAACATCACAGCCATCACAGCTTGTCGAGCGCCGAGAGCACCGAGGCCGGGAACGTGAACGACTCGTTGATCTCGGCTTCTTCCGAGATTGAGTCATCTCCTTCATTGCCGGCGAGCACATCGACTCCGCCTTGACCGTTGAGCGTGTCGTCGCCGTCGCCCCCGAGCATCGAATCGTTGCCAGCTCCACCGAGCATCAAATCATCGCCGTCGCCGCCGAGCAGCGAGTCGTTGCCGGATCCACCGTTGAGCGTGTCGTTGCCGTCCTCGCCGCCGAGCAGATCGTTGCCGAGTCCGCCGAGCACGGTGTCGTCACCATTGCCGCCGTTCGCGGTATCGTCGCCGTCGCCGCCGTCGATGTAGTCGTTGCCGTCACGGCCGAAGAGCTTGTCGTTGCCAACCAATCCGATCAGCGTGTCATCGCTCTCGCCGCCGTCGATGGAATCGTTGCCGTTGCCGCCGTTGATGGAATCGCTGCCGACTCCACCACGCAACGAGTCGTTGCCGTTCGCTCCGGTGATCGTGTCGGCTCCGTCACTGCCAGAGATCGTGTCGTTGTCGTCGCCGCCATCGAGGTTGTCATTGGCCGTGCCGCCGTCGATCGTGTCGTTGCCGGCTCCGCCTTGGACGACATCGTCGCCGTCATCTCCGGTGATGTTGTCGTTGCCGGCCTCGCCCTTGAGCGTGTCGTTGCCGCCGTCTCCCAGCATGATGTCGTTGCCGCCGCCGCCGAGGATCGAGTCATTCCCGCTGCCGCCAAACAGCGAATCGATCGCTCCCGTGCCGGTGAGGACATCATTCCCCTCGCCGCCTTTGAGCAGCAGCCGCACACCACCAACCGCCGAGCCGCTGCCGTTGAGCACATCGTTGCCGACTTCGCCGTTGATCTCGATGAACACCGGACTGACGGAATCCAACGCCCCAATCGTGATGGTGTCGTTGCCGTTGCCGCCGTTGATGATGACGTGCGAGACATTCGAAGCCACCGTGATCGAGTTTGCTCCGACCGCGACTTTGACGAAGCCGCCGGATTGCGTGATCGCAATCGAGTCGGCCGCGTTCGTGCCGGCGAGCACGAGCGTGTCCGATCCGCCGCCACTGCCGTTGCCAGCTGTATCGGTTCCGTCGTTCGGATCGAAGACGATGGAGTTCGAACCAGTTCCGCCGTTGTTGCTGTCGTTGCCCCCTTGGCCATTGAGCGTGTCGTCCCCGCTGCCCCCTTCGAGCGAATCGTTGCCGTTACCGCCGAAGAAGTTGTCATTACCACCCCCTCCGACGAGCGAATCATTGCCCGCCTCGCCGTTGATGAGGTCATCGCCAGTTGTCAGGCCGAGAGAGTCATCGCCAAAAATCTTGTCATTGTCGCCGCCGCCGAGCGTCGTGTCGTTTCCATTGCCTCCCTGGATCGTATCGTTGCCACCTTCGCCAGAGACCGAATCGTCGCCATCACCGCCGAGCAACGCATCGTTCCCGATGCCGCCGACGATCGTGTCATTTCCCGCTCCGCCAGCGGCGGTGTCGTTCCCGTCGCCGGCCGCGAGTGTGTCGTTGCCGTTTCCTGTGCCCGTGGAGTCATCGCCGAATATCTTGTCGTTTTGCGTGCCGCCATCGACCGAATCGTTGTCGGCTCCCCCCTCAAGTGTGTCGTTGCCCGCCTGACCATTGACGGTGTCGTCACCCGCCTCGCCGAGACCGATGTCGTTGCCGGTTCCACCGAAGAGCGTGTCGCTGCCATCGCCGCCGCGCAGCGAATCGTTGTCGAGACCGCCATTCAAATTGTCATTGCCATCGCCACCGTTGAGCGTGTCGTTGCCAGAACCCCCGTCGAGCACATCGTTGCCGGTGCCGCCATTCGAGTCGCCATTCAACACGTCGTTGCCGTTGTTGCCGTAGATCGAGTCGTCGCCGTCCTCACCGTTGAGGCTGTCGGTTCCATCGCCGCCAAGCACCGAATCATTGCCGAGTCCGGCGTTGACCGTGTCCGCTCCGTTGCCGCCATTGATTGTGTCGCCTCCGTCACCGCCGTTGATGCGGTCGTTGCCATCACTGCCAAGCAACGAATCGTTCGCCGTGCCACCGGTGATCGTGTCCGTTCCGTTGCCGCCATTCAGAGTGCTGGGGAGAGTCGCGCTGCCGAGGATTGTGTCGTTCCCATCGCCGCCGCTGACTTGAATCGACGTGAGATTCGAGAAGCTGCTATCCACGCCGCTCAGGTCGAGCGTGTTGTTTCCATCGCTGCCGGTGACGATCAGCGTCAGCACTTGATCCGGAGCGATTGTCGGCATTGAAAGAAGCGGCGAACCATTCGCTAGCACTTGAACATTACTGGTCACGGGGTCCACGCCGATCGTAACGTTGTCCGCAGAAGTCATCGAAATGTTCAACTCGCCGGTCGTGTCGATAAACAACGCGAAGGCTGACGGGACTGTCCGTTGCTCCAAAGATTCAATCGCGGAGTCGAGCGAATGGCTCGTCTCCTGCCTCAACGGCGAACCCGACAACGCTGCTGTGCCATGCCCGCGACGAACCTGTCGGCGACGCGAACGGCTTCCTGTTGATTTCGGTCGCAATGCAACAACACACAGAAAGTTCAACCACGATGCAACGCGCATGGCACACAGTCCTCGCAAGAGTTGGCCAGATCGGCCGAAAGAAGGAAGTCAAACGCTGTGGCCCGCGCTGTCCAATTCCTCGAAGATTCAATCCGAAAGCAATCGCGATTGTCCGGGTGGCTTGGCCCGCCAGCCCCGTGTCAGCCTTCGTTGGATGACCTGTGGTTCGTGTATCCCATCGGGATCATCGCTCGCGTGGATTGAACGGCAACATGCTGCAAGCCACTCGAAGCGCTGTCAACGGGGCTTGCAACATCGTCCAAAAAAGTTTGAAAAGTTTTCGGTCGAGTCACGGAAGAACTTCAAGCGGAAGTGATTGATCGTCAAACGATGTTCATCCATTCCGGCGCACCGGGTGATTCGTCTGAGTCACTCTCCCAACTCAGGCTGGCAGTGATTTTCTCCAGCAAAGCCTGAAGGGTGTCGAGCTCCAAATCGGATCCCTGATACAGCACCAGCAGGGTGAAGTTAGGCGTGGTGACCGCTCGCAGGAACACGCTGCCAATCAAATCGTGGCATACGAAGTCGAGTTCACAGGCGAGGGTTGGCAGTTCATTCAGCCGTTCGTTGCCAGGATAGATGTCGATTTCGGTGTATTCTTCGCGAAAGACATCGAGGGCCGAGTCGATGACCCGCTGTGGTTCTGGGCGGTCCAACAGCAGTGTCACCGACCAGAACGACGTGTCTGGACTTTGCACGGTCAGGGTGATTTCTTCCGGCGAGGATTGTTCGTGCAGGATCCAATTGTCGGGGAATTCAAAGCGAATCCCGTGGCCTTCAAAGACGCTGTCCATGAGCTTTCCGTGGGTCTTGATCCCTCGTGGGGGTTCGATTAAGTTCGACCCTGTTGGGTTGGGAATTGGATGGCGAATGCACATCAAACTCAAGGCCCTCGGTCGCGGAGGCACGACAGGCAGGAGAACCTGATCGGCGCGGTGACTCGGCAGGGCTTCTTTTATTGGCTCATTGCAAAAGGGAGCGGAAAATGGCATCGACTCGTGCAGAAGAAGTAGCAGAATTGTTGTATGAATTGAAACGGGCCGCAAAGGTCGCCAAGTACAGCGTGATTGCGAAGAAAGCTGGCTTTAGCGCGGGAGCCAACGGCAAAGCAATGGACACTTGCCTCAAGACCGTCCGCCGTGACTGGCCGCACCTGCAATGGTGGCGAGCCGTCTCGGACACGAGCTTGGTGGTGAAGGACTCCGACCAAGCCAAGAAGCTGGCCGAAGCCGGCATCACGCTGAAGGCCGGCAAAGACGACACGATGACACTGGCCGCTCCGGAAGACGTCCTGATGGAATGGCCCGAAGCTCCGGCTCCGGTTGCGGCGGCTCCGGCACCCGTGGCTGCGGCGAAGTAGGCTGCAAACGTTGCAGAACGATCACGAAGAGGCTCGACGAAAGTCGGGCCTTTTTTGTTGCCTTTCGCTCCGCGAAAGGAGTTTCTTTCGCGGAGCGAAAGACGACACTCAAGGCACCAGCACGATCTTGCCGGTGAGCGTGCCTTGCTTCTGAAGCGTGTTCTCTTCCTGCAAGCGATGCGCGGCGGCGGCTTCGGCGAGCGGCAACGTGCGGCCCACCTGCGGTTTCCATGTTCCCTGTGCCGCCAGTGAGTTGATCGCCTCCGCGCACGCTCGCTGTTCTTCGGGAGTCGCGTTGAACATCGCGAAGCCGAACAGCCGCAGGTCTTTGACGTAGAACGCTCCGTTTGGGAATTCCGGCCGAGCATTCCGTCCGGCCATCACGATGATCCGGCCGCGTGGGGACATCAGTCCGATCGTGCGATCAAAGTTTGTCGGCACCTGAGTCTCGTACCACACCTGCAATCCGCCGTTGGCCGCCGTGAACGCCTTGATCTCGTCATCGAGTGTTGGCGAGTGGTAATCGATCACGCAGTCGGCTCCCCAACTTTCGCACAATGCCTTCTTGTCCGAGTTGCCCACCGTCGCGATCACTTTCGCTCCGGCTGCCTTCGCCAATTGAATGACCGCCGAGCCGACGCCACCAGCTCCACCGTTCACGAACACGACTTCGCCAGGCTTGAGACCGGCGTTCAAATGCAAGCCGAGATGCGCCGTGATTCCGGTTAGCGCGCCTGCCGCCGCTTGCGCGTCGAGCATTTGCGCAGGAATCGGGTACAGCCATTTCTCGTCCACAGCGGCGTACTCGGCGAACGAACCCCGCCGGCCGAACAGACTTTGATTGCTGCCCCAAACTCGGTCCCCCGTTTTAAACCGAGTCGCCTGCGAGCCGACTCGCTCGACCGTCCCTGCCAGGTCGCAGCCGATGATGTACGGGAACGAAGTCGCGACTTTGATCATGCCGCTGCGAATGTACGTGTCGATCGGATTGACCGAGACCGCGCCGACTTTGACCAAGACCTCGGTCGGTCCCGGTTCCGGAGTCGCCAGCTCGCCGTACTCGATGACATCGGGAGTTCCGGTTTGACGAATGAACGCGGCTTTCATGGTGAGTCCTCAAGAGTTCGTAGAACGGACGCCTACGTCCGTTCGGATTTGTGTGTGTGTGTGTGTGAATGATGTCGATCGCAGTTCGAAAACAGAACGGACGCAGGCGTCCGTTCTACAACCGGTTGCGTTTCGAGCGTTGCGGGAGATAATCCGGCCTCGTGTACTTCTCAACCTGATCAGGAGAGTTTCCATGTCGCTCGGACAACGTTGCATGTTGGGTTTCGGACTATTCGTCTCACTGTGTGCGTTGCCGTTCACGACGGCCGAGGACTCCAAACCGGCGGCGAGCAAGCCCAAGGAATTGACGAGCACGGCGCATTTCAAAACTTTTGAGAACTGGGCGACCAGCGTGTCGTTCTCGCCCGACGGCAAGACGTTGGCCGTTGGTACTCACAACGCCGTGAAGCTGTGGAACGTCGCCGAGAAGAAGCCCACCGCTGTTTGGAAAACCGGTAGCGGCAATGTGAGGTCGCTGGCGTTTCTACCCGGCGGCCAAAAGCTGGTGATCGGAGCCTATCAATCGGTCAGCGTGTGGGACGTCGCGAGCGGCGTGAAAGAACGTGATCTGCCGAAGCATCGCGGGTTCGTCACGTCGTTGGCGGTCTCGTCCGATGGAACATTGCTGGCGACCGGCTGCGATGACGAGGCGGCTCGGCTGATTCGTCTCGAAGACGGCACGTTGCTGAAGACACTCGAACACGATCGCGACCCGGTGCAGGGCGTCGCGTTTTCGGCGGACGGAAAAACCTTGGCAACAGCGGCCGGTGACGAAACGCGAGTCACTCGGCCCGGCATCGCGAAGTTGTGGGACGTCGAATCGGGCAAGCTGATCCGTGACTTCGAGGGGATGACGAAATACGCCACCTCAGTCACGTTCGCTGACAAGGGGACAAAGTTGATCGTCGGCAGCGCAGATGAGAAGGCGTACGTCTTTGAAATCGAATCCGGCAAGCCGCTCGGTTTCTTCGGCGGACACTCGCGACCAGTGACGAGCATCGCGATGAACCTCGACGGTCAAACGGCGATCACCGGCAGCGGCGGCCGAGCGAAGGGGAAGAACGAGCTCAAACTGTGGCGCATTGCAGATGGTGAAGTGCTCGGCACGGCCGAAGAGCATGAAGCGAAGATCGCGGCCCTCGCTCTCTCGCCCGACGGCAAGACGGTCGCGACGGCCAGCTACGACAACAGCGTGCGATTGTGGGACGTCTCGCCGTCGAGTGCATCCGGTCCGCCGCCGGTGGTGACCTCCGTCGCAGCAAAGATCGCCGAAGGACTCGCCAACCTCACGCAAGCCGAGCAGGCCGCGACCGCAAAGGACGCCGAAATGAAGCCACTCAAGGTGGGCATCATCGGCTTGGACACCTCACACGCAACCGCGTTCACGAACATCCTCAATGGTGAGAAGCAGCGCCCCGAAGCGTTCGGCAGTCGCATGGTCGCCGCATATCCGAAGGGCAGCCCGGACATCAAATCGAGCGTCGAGCGCGTGCCGAGCTATACCGAAGCCGTGAAGAAGCAGGGGGTCGAGATCGTCGACACCATCGAGGAGTTGGCGAAGCGAGTCGATGTCGTCTGCCTCGAAACGAACGACGGTCGTCCGCATTTCGAACAACTAATTCCGGTCCTGAAAGCCGGCAAGCCCTGCTTCATCGACAAGCCGATCGCTGGGTCGCTGACCGACGCGGTTGCGATCTTCGAGGCGGCCAAGAAGTTCAAGGTGCCAGTCTTTTCGTCGTCGTCGCTGCGGTTCGGTAAAAACACGCTGGCCGTGCGAGGTGGTTCGCTCGGCAAGATCACTCGCTGCGAAACGTC
Organism: Candidatus Kuenenia stuttgartensis; assembly: GCA_945906725.1. Lineage (GTDB taxonomy): Bacteria > Planctomycetota > Planctomycetia > Planctomycetales > Planctomycetaceae > SXKJ01. The sequence goes on from CAMDRI010000130.1 coordinate 9,022, forward strand.
GAGCCCCGCGAGTCTGGAGGCCACGCATCCCGACCTTTTTTGGTACGGCATTCACGGCGTCGAATCGCTGTTCACCGTGTTGGGAACCGGCTGCGTTTCGGTGAAGCGTGGCACGACCGCCGATGGCAAGATCGAGGTTGTCGGCGACTGGGGCGACGGTCGAGTCGGCATCTACCGTGAGGGCAAAGGCTACGAAGGCAAAGCGGTCGGCGAAAAAGGTGAGGGACCGGTCGGCAGCTACGACGGCTACGAACCGCTGCTCTTCGCAGTACTCAAGTTTGCTCGCTCCGGCCAACCGCCGGTCAGTGAAGCCGAGACTCTCGAAATCTACGCCTTCATGGAAGCCGCCGACGAAAGCAAACGCCAGAACGGCGCGAGCGTCACGCTGGAGAGCGTGATGAAAAAAGCTCGGGCGGAAGCGGCTGAGAAAGTGAAGGCGTTGAAGTGATCAAGATCGTCGACTACGGCATGGGTAATCTTCGCAGTGTGCAAAAGGCATTCGAGAAGCTCGGTCACGCGGCGGAGATTTGCGATCAGCCGTCGCAACTGGGTGGAGTTGAAAAATTGGTGCTGCCGGGAGTTGGAGCGTTTCGCGATGCGATTCATGAAGTCCGCCGGCGCGAGTTCGTCGCGCCGATTCTCGATCACCTCGCGAGCGGAAAACCGTTTCTGGGAATCTGCCTCGGCCTGCAGATGCTGTTCGACGTCAGCTACGAGGATGGCGAATGGCCGGGACTCGGGATTGTCCCTGGCAAGGTCGTCCGATTTCAGGATCAGCCGGACCTGAAGATTCCGCACATGGGCTGGAACCAGTTGCAGATCACCGGCGAACCAGCGTTGTTGCCGAACATCCCGCGCGATGCTCACTTTTACTTCGTCCACAGCTACCACGTCGTGCCGACGGATCGCAGTGTCGTGATTGCCGAATCCGAACACGGCGAACGCTTCGTCGCTGCGATTGGACGAGACAATCTCTGGGCGACTCAGTTCCACCCGGAGAAAAGCCAGAAGCATGGCTTGCAGTTACTGGCCAACTTCGCGGCAATGTGACGAACTACCTGCCCCACGAGTGTGCGATGTCTTGGCGAATTCATTGGGTCATCCTGAAGACCTGCGTCTCCGAGAGGTTCGTGTACCGAGGCGACTTCGCATTCGCGACATTGGTGCGGTTCCTGCCGATCGTCACGCAGGTGTTTTTGTGGAGCGCGATCTTCGCGGCCGGGACGTCTTATGAGCGGATGGAACTCAACGGGTACACCTACGCCAACATGGTGGCGTACTACCTGCTGGCGATGATCGCACGAGCGTTCTCGTCGATGCCGGGGTTGGCCAGTGGGATCGCTCGCGAGATCCGCGATGGGACGGTCAAGAAATATCTGACCCAGCCGATCGACATGCTGGGCTATTTGTTTTGGCACCGAGTCGCTCACAAGCTGGTGTACTACGTCATTGCGATCGGTCCATTCGCGTTGGTCTTTTGGCTGTGCAGAGACTATTTCACCGGCTGGCCCGATGCGTTCACGATCGTGGCGTTCGTGATCTCGCTGGAGTTGAGCTTTCTGGTTGGCTTCCTGCTGGAAGCCTGGATCGGCCTGATTGCGTTTTGGTTTTTGGAGGTCAGCTCGCTGCTCTTCATCTACATGATGATCAACTACTTTTTGTCGGGGCACATGATCCCGTTGGATTGGCTAGGGCCGATTGGTGAGTGGGTGCGGTACGCTCCGTTTCAGTATCTGGCGTACTTTCCGGCAGCGATCATGCTGGGTAAGTACAATCACTCGCAATTGCTGACCGAGTTGGGAATTGAAGTCCTGTGGGTTGTCGTGCTGTTCGTGATGTGCCGAGTGACGCTGGCTCGCGGCGTGCGGCAGTACGGTGCATTTGGTGGCTGAGCTACCATTGTGACCCGACGCTTCCACGCTGCTCGCACGACTGCTGTAATTCCGCCGAATCGTCCCGATCTGGAAGGAGCCTCCCGATGCCGAAGACTTGGCGGTTTGCCCCGCATGATTCCGCCGCTGTACGCGAGTTGTCTCGGACTTTGCGACTGCCCGCATTAGTGGCGCAGGTGCTGGTGGCTCGCGGATACACCAGCGATTCGGCGGCCAGCACGTTTTTGCAATCGAGCTTGATGGATCTGCACGATCCGGACTTGATCTTAAATTTGTCCGAGGCTGCTGATCGAATTGTCGCTGCCGTGAAGTCGGGGCGAAGGATCACAATCTACGGCGACTACGATGTCGATGGAGTTACCGCGACCAGCATTTTGTGGCATTGCTTGCGGCTCACGAATGCGACCGTCGATTACTACATCCCGCATCGCATGGAAGAAGGCTACGGTCTGAACTGCGATGCGATTCGGCAGCTTCACGAGGAAGACCCGCGACGACTGGTTGTCACCGTCGATTGCGGTATCTCTAGCGTGGCGGAAGCCGCACTCGCCAAAGCACTCGGCCTCGAACTGATCGTCACGGATCATCACGAGATGGCAGCCGAACTGCCTCCCGCCGCGTGTCTCGTGCATCCGCGGTTGCCGGGTTCCCAGTATCCGTTCGGACAACTTTGCGGAGCGGGTGTTGCGTTCAAGCTGGCATGGGGGATTTGCCAGCGGCTCGGTGACGGAAAGAAGGCCTCGCCGCAGATGCGTGAGTTCTTGATGAGCGCGGTTGGCCTTGCAGCAATCGGAACGGTTGCCGATTGCGTCCCGCTGGTCGATGAAAACCGCGCGATCGTGAGGTACGGACTCGGCAGTCTGGTCGAGCGTTGCAGTCTCGGCATGAAGGCGTTGCTGCAAGTCAGTGGGTTGGGAGACAAGAAGGAACTCGGCGCGGACGACATCGGCTTCACGATCGGCCCACGCATCAACGCGGTCGGACGATTGGGGCAGGCGCGGCTGGCTGTCGAATTGTTGACGACTGACAACCCCGAACGCGCGATCGCGCTGGCGAAGTATCTCGACGAACTCAATCAGCAGCGGCAAACGGTCGAGCGCAAGATTCTGAAACAAGCCAAGGAGATGGTGGCCGAGAATCCCGCGTGGCAGGAGGCTCCCGCGCTGGTGCTCGCTCACGAGGAGTGGCATCCGGGGGTCATCGGCATCGTGGCAAGTCGTGTCGCGGAGCAGTTCGAGAAGCCGGCGATTCTGATTTCGCTGTCGCGGCAAGATCGAATGGGACAAGGATCGGGCCGCACGTTCGCGCGGTTTGATTTGCATGGTGGGTTGTCGGCGTGTGCTCAGCACTTGAAGTCGTTCGGGGGACATCAGGCGGCTGCGGGACTCAAGATCGAAGCCGATCGGATCGAGGCATTTCGCACCGACTTCTGTGAGCACTTTGCGAGGACTCACGAAGTCATTGCCAGCGATCGCGAAGTGTCGATCGACGCGGAGGTCCGACTTGCCGATCTGACGCACACGGCGGTCATGATGCTATCGAAGCTCGGCCCGTTTGGCCGCGAGAATCCGAAGCCGATCTTCGCTGCCGCTCGCTGCGAGTTGGCTGAACCACCTCGCAAGATGGGCGAAGGCGAGCGGCATCTGTCGTTGCGACTGAAACACTACGGCACCGTGATGCGCGCCGTCTGTTTCGGAGCCGGCGACTGGGCCGACGAGATTGCGGCGGTTGGCGGGCCGATTTCGGTTTGCTTCGCGCCGACGATCAACAATTTCAATGGCTACGAAAAAGTCGAACTGCGGTTGATTGACTGGCGTGCGGACGTGCCTTCGCCGAGTCGCTTGGCTGAAGCAACGATCAGCGGATAACTTGATGAAGGGGGAGGGCGAGGCTCACGCCCTCCCAAGCCCCACCACTGTCACTCCCCCGCCTGCGAGGACACGAAATGCGTCTGTTTGCATCAACCTGGCTCCTCTTCTTCTGCCTCTGCACAGTTTCTTTCGCTGCGGACGCTCCGTGGAATCAGTTCCGAGGACCGCGCGGCGACGGAAGTTCGACCGAGAAGGAACTGCCAGTCAAGTTCGGTGAAGGCTCAAAGGAAATCGTTTGGAAGACGGCAATCCTTGGGCGAGCGTGGTCGTCACCGGTCGTCTGGGGCAAGCAGATTTGGCTGACGAACGCGCCCGACATCCAGGGCAGCCTCAAGGAACGGGTCAAGCTCGACAAGCCGATGGAGCTGTCTGTCGTCTGCGTGGACCTGGAGACGGGCAAGGTCATTCACAATCGAAAACTATTCGAAGTTTCAGAGTTGCAGGTCACACACCAGACCAACACCTTCGCCTCGCCGACGCCTTTCATCGAAGAGGGCCGAGCCTACATTCATTTCGGCAGCTACGGGACGGCATGTCTCGACACCAAGACCGGCCAAACGATTTGGGGACGCCGCGACCTGGAGTGCGATCACTGGCGCGGTCCGGGTTCGTCGCCGATCGTGCATGGCGATTTGCTGTATCTGACGTTCGACGGCTACGACTTCCAATACATCGCGGCACTCGACAAGAAAACTGGCAAGACAGTTTGGAAGAAGGATCGCGACATCGACTACCACACGACTGACGGCGATGCCAAGAAAGGCTATTCGACGCCGGCGATCATCGAAGTGGGCGGACGTGAGTTGCTCATCAGCCCATTCGCCTACGCGACCATCGCCTATGAGCCGAAGACGGGCGAGCCGATTTGGACGGTGTTCCACAAAGGGATGAACGCGGCGGCTCGGCCGCTGTACGGCAACGGTTTGGTTTATATCAATTCCGCCGATGGTCCGAACCCACTGGTCGCCGTGAACCCGCAAGGAACCGGAGACATCACCAAGAACATTGTGTGGTCAAGCTCGAAGCAAATCCCCAAGCGTTCGTCCCAGATTCTGGTCGGCGACACGCTGTTCATGATGAATGACTCCGGAGTCGCCTCGTGCCTGGACGCGAAGACTGGCACGGAGGTTTGGTCGAAGCGACTTTCTGGTGCCTATTGGTCATCGCCGCTGCTGGCCGACGGTTTGATTTATTGCTGGTCGCAAGAAGGGGACGTGCCGGTCTTCAAAGCTGGCCGCGAGTTTGAATTGATCGCCGAGAACAAGTTTGAGGACGGCTTCACCGCGTCTCCCGCCGTGGCCGGCAAGTCACTGATTGTGCGGACGAAGACGCATCTGTATCGCATCGAGAAGCGAGATTGAGATGATTGTGTCGCGACGTTATTTGGCGGGTCGAAGCGAGTTCTTCGCGGTGCTTATTGGTTTGAGCGTCATCACGACTGGCGGCTGCTCAAAACCAGAGTCCGACGTCATTGTCTGCGCCGAGGCTCCGGCGACCGCCGACGAAGCCGTTCGCAATGTGCTCGCTGGGTTGCAGCGACAAGAACTGCCGGCGTTGTGGGAATTCCTGCCGCCGTCGTACCAGGCCGACGTTCAGAAATTGTTGCATGACCTCGGAGAGCGTTTGGACGAAAAGTCTTGGGAGCCATTCGTCGCGACTTGCCGGAAAGCTCACACGGTCACATCGCAAATCGTCCGCAAGTTTGATGCGGCGGGTGGGGCGGCGAACGCATCGGATCGCGAGTTGGCCGCACATCTGCGTGCTGTCGAACAGCTTCTGAGTGCTTTGTGCGAGAGTGAACTCAACAACGTCGCACTGCTGCGCAAATTGGATGCATCCAGATTTCTAGGCGGGACGGGCAATCGGCTGATCGCGGCACTGTCTCAGGGAGCACTCGGCGAAGGTGAGCTGGGAGGCAACTCCTTCGCACAGTTCGGCGATGTCAAAGTCGAGTTGTCGGAATCGACCGAAGATTCTGCGATGCTCACCGTGCAATGGCCGGGGCAAGAAGCGACGCAGCACAAGTTCGTGCGGGTTGAGCAGCATTGGATTCCGCTGACACTGGCCGAGGCATGGCCGACGCAGTTCCCGCTCGTGCGCGAGCAATGTCTCGCGTGGGCCGACGAACTCCGCACGCATCCCGATCCGTGGCACGCGCGATTGCGAGAGATCGACCAGTTGCTCGACGACTTGGCTGCGACGAAATCGTTCGCCGAAACGCGGCAGGTCTGGCAGGCCGGAGCGTCACGGCTTGTCGTGGCTTGGTTCGGAACGGCGATCCCCGACCAGCCGCAGTCGGCAGAAATTCCGATCGAATCTCCACCGACATCCAAGCCAATTCGCGTCAAACGGCCGGACACGGAAGTGCTGCTGCCCGATGAACCGCAGAAATAGTTCCGGGGTCCGAGGCTACTGCTTCCGCGGCTGAGCGGTTAAAACACGCGGCCATCACGATTGCGTGTGGATTGATGATTGCCGTCCTCTTGGAGCCGTCTGCTCATGGCTGTCTCGAATGGTTTGCAGTTTCTTCACGACCTTCAGCAGAAGCTGAAAGGGGTGCAGGAGGAGCTTGAGAAAGGCCCGCGACTCATCA